>NZ_JBCMFH010000006.1:0-135172 GCF_043848115.1 Salmonella sp. 2020_1395
GCTACGGCAACTTTGTCACCTACGACCCGCCGCTGACCCCGCTGACGGTGCTGCTGTGGGTGCTGCCGCTGGCCGCCATCGTGGCGGGCGGGTGGATAATCGTCGCCCGCACGCGCCGGCGGGTGCGTATCAGACAGGACGTCCTGGCTGATGCCATTCCGGCGGCGGGACCGCGCGCCGGGTGGGGCGTTTACGTGCCGGGCGTGGTTATGGCGCTGGTCGTGGCCGCCATCAGTTACTCACAGACCGGCAGCTATCAGCAGGTCAGGGCCTGGCAGCAGGCGACGGCACAGACGCCCGGGCTGCTGGCGCGGGCGCTGGACCCGCAGGCGCAGCCGCTGAATGAGGAGGAGATGGCGCGGCTGGCGCTGGGGCTGCGTACCCGCCTGCAGAATGATGCCGGCAATGTTGAGGGCTGGCTCATGCTGGGGCGCATTGGCATGGTACTGGGTAATGCCGGTACCGCCACCGGGGCCTATGCGAACGCCTACCGGCTGGACCCGAAAAACCGCGATGCGGCGCTGGGCTACGCGGAGGCGCTGACGCGCTCGTCCGACCCGGAGGATAACCGCCGCGGCGGGGAGCTGCTGCGTCAGCTGGTGAGAAGTGACCACACGGATATCCGGGTGTTAAGCCTGTATGCGTTCAGCGCCTTTGAGCAGCAGCGCTTTGATGAGGCGGTGGCGGCCTGGGAGATGATGCTGAAGCTGCTGCCGGCGGGTGACGCCCGGCGGGCGGTGATAGAGCGCAGTATCCGGCTGGCGCAGGAGAAATAAGACCCTGACGGCCCGGTGGCGTGGCGCCACCGGGCCTGGCTATCCCAACGATACGCTAAAGCCTGAAAGTGAAGCCCGTGTGAAGTATGATGACGAGCATCGTCTCTTATCAGGACATCCTATGAAACAAATCACCTTTACGCCGCGCCATCACCAGCTTACCAACACCAATACCTGGACACCTGACAGCCAGTGGCTGGTCTTTGATGTACGGCCTTCAGGCGCGTCATTTACGGGCAAGACTATTGAGCGTGTCAATGTGCATACCGGCGACGTGGAGGTGATTTATCGCGCCGTGCAGGGCGCGCATGTCGGCGTGGTGACGGTGCATCCTGCCGACAATCACTATGTGTTTATTCATGGCCCTGAAAACCCTGATGAGACGTGGCATTACGATTTCCACCACCGCCGGGGCGTTATTGCAACGCCGGGGGGCGTGACTAACCTCGATGCGATGGATATTACTGCGCCGTATACTCCCGGCGCGCTGCGCGGCGGCAGTCACGTCCATGTATTTAGCCCGAACGGCGAGCTGGTGAGTTTTACCTATAATGACCACGTTCTGCATGAGCGAGATCCGGCGCTGGATCTACGTAATGTCGGCGTGGCCGTGCCGTATGGGCCGGTAACGGTGCCGATTCAGCATGCGCGCGAATACAGCGGTAGCTACTGGTGCGTACTGGTTAGCCGCACGACGCCTGCGCCGAGACCTGGCAGCGATGACATTAACCGCGCCTATGAAGAGGGCTGGGTGGGCAACAGCCAGATCGCCTTTATTGGCGATACGCTGTCGCTGACGGGCAAAAAAGTCCCGGAGCTGTTTATTGTCGATTTACCGTGTCATGAAAACAGCTGGAAACAGGCAGGCGACACGCCGCTGACGGGAACCGAATCAACGATGCCATCGCCGCCGTTGGGCGTAGTTCAGCGGCGTCTTACCTTCACTCACCAGCGTGTTTATCCTGGACTCACTAACGAACCACGCCACTGGGTCCGCAGTAATCCGCAGGCGACGGCGATCGCCTTTTTGATGCGGGACGATAACGGCGTAGCGCAACTGTGGCTGATATCGCCTCAGGGAGGCGAGCCCCGGCAGTTAACGCATCATGCGACCGGCGTACAGTCAGCGTTTAACTGGCATCCGTCGGGTAAATGGCTGGGACTGGTGCTGGAAAACCGGATTGCCTGCTGCGACGCACAAAGTGGGAGGATCGACTTCTTAACCGCCAGGCACGACAACCCGCCGTCTGCGGACGCCGTCGTTTTTTCACCGGATGGGCGACACGTCGCATGGATGGAAGAGGTGAAAGGGTTCCGTCAGCTATGGGTGACGGAAACCGGGCGATAAATCAGGGAGGAGGCATCTTCGCCGGGGGGATGACGGCATTGGTCATTTTCGTCTCCTCCTCGCTTTTCTCGACGCGCGATCTTACCGAACTGTCTTTGCGGAAGATGTCCCACGGCAGAAGGATCGTATCCATCACGGCGGTAAACGGCATATCCAGGATGGCCAACGATTTGGTGCCCCAGTTTGTCTCATCGTTACCGATCATCGTAGCGCTGGCGCGCGTGCCAGGATAAGTACCCTCTTTACCGCCGGTGTGCGACATGACGCTTGAACAACCGCTTAATAAAAGCATCCCATTCCATATTATCAGCGTTAACCACACGTTTTTTATCATCACTCATTCATCTGTTGGTTGTCGTTATTTGCATGATGAGTTATAGCGATCCGTTGCTAAAAATAACATCACCAGTACGTGGCACTGTGGCGGTAATCGCACTTTAACAATCAGTGCTGTCCCAACCAGTCTATGCAATAGCCAATAAACTGCAAAAAAAAGTCGGATTAAAATACTTGAAAAGTACGTATTCAGACCCATTTATAAGACGTAGTGAATAGGAGGGCACGCCTGATGGGTGTTCTGGCAATCCTGGCCTGTCCATGATGGAAGGTCTGACATTCTCGCTGATTTCAGGAGTTTATGATTATGCGTAACTTTGATTTATCCCCGCTGTACCGTTCTGCCATTGGTTTTGACCGTCTGTTTAACCTGCTTGAAAATAACCAAAGCCAAAGTAATGGCGGCTACCCTCCGTATAACGTTGAGCTGGTAGACGAAAACCACTACCGCATCGCCATTGCCGTTGCCGGTTTCGCGGAAAGCGAACTGGAGATTACTGCCCAGGATAATTTACTGGTGGTAAAAGGCGCTCATGCGGACGAGCAGAAAGAACGTACTTACCTGTATCAGGGCATTGCCGAGCGTAACTTTGAGCGTAAGTTCCAGTTAGCGGAGAACATTCACGTTCGCGGCGCAAACCTGGTCAACGGGCTGCTGTATATCGAACTGGAGCGCGTGATTCCGGAAGCGAACAAACCGCGCCGTATCGAAATTAACTGATTCCGTCGGGTCGCGTTGCGCGGCCTGTCATCCCATGCTCGCCGTCAGGGAGCATATTCGCACGTAAAGTGTGAAGGTAAAAACTCGCTTCTTAGAAGGAGAAATGATTATGCGTAACTACGATTTATCCCCACTGCTGCGTCAATGGATCGGTTTTGACAAGCTGGCCAATGCGCTGCAAAACAGCGGCGAAAGCCAGAGCTTCCCGCCCTATAACATCGAAAAAAGCGACGATAACCATTATCGCATTACCTTAGCGTTAGCCGGTTTCCGTCAGGAAGATCTGGATATTCAACTGGAAGGCACGCGCCTGACGGTGAAAGGCACGCCGGAACAGCCGGAAAACGAGCCCAAATGGTTACATCAGGGCCTGGTCATGCAGCCTTTTAGCCTGAGCTTTACGCTGGCTGAAAATATGGAAGTTTCCGGCGCGACGTTTACCAACGGCCTGCTGCATATTGATTTAACCCGCAACGAGCCGGAAACCATTGCGCCGCAGCGTATCGCCATTAACGAACGCTCCGCATTAAATAGCTAATGAGCTCCTTGCCTTGCCCCGCCAGAGATGGCGGGGCTTTTTTGTGCCACGAAAAAGGGTAAGACGCTGCCGACGTCAGGACGGTTTTGTAACATGAGAATGTGCGCCATGCTGTATATATGCCTTAACGGTTCAGTCATAATCCCTATAAATTGAAATGTTACTCACAGGGAAGAAAAGATGAGTGATATCGCATTGACGGTCAGCGTTCTGGCGTTGGTGGCGGTTGTCGGTTTATGGATCGGCAACATTAAAGTGCGCGGTGTCGGCTTTGGTATTGGCGGCGTTCTGTTCGGCGGTATTATCGTCGGCCACTTCGTCGATCAGGCTGGGGTGACGCTGAGCGGCGATATGCTGCACTTTATCCAGGAATTCGGCCTGATCCTTTTTGTTTATACCATCGGCATACAGGTGGGGCCGGGGTTTTTCGCCTCGCTGCGTGTTTCCGGGCTGCGTCTCAATCTGTTTGCCATTCTGATTGTGATTATGGGCGGGTTGGTCACCGCGATTCTGCATAAAATTTTCGCTATTCCGCTGCCGGTGGTGCTGGGGATTTTCTCCGGCGCAGTCACCAATACGCCTGCGTTAGGGGCGGGTCAGCAAATCCTGCGCGATCTGGGAACGCCAGTGGATCTGGTGGATCAGATGGGGATGAGCTATGCGATGGCGTATCCGTTTGGCATCTGCGGTATTTTGCTCACCATGTGGCTGATGCGGCTGATTTTTCGCGTTAACGTCGAGGCGGAGGCGCAGAAGCATGAATCCTCTCTCGCTAACGGCCATTCATTAATTCAGACAATGAATATCCGTGTCGAGAATCCGAACCTCAATAATATGGCTATCCAGGATGTGCCGATCCTGAACAGCGATAAAATCATTTGCTCACGCCTGAAACGCGACGACACGCTGATGGTGCCGTCGCCGGGGACGATTATCCAGGCAGGCGACCTGCTGCACCTCGTCGGCCAATCTACCGACCTGCATAACGCGCAACTGGTGATCGGCAAGGAAGTGGACACCTCGTTGTCGACGCGTGGCACGGATTTACGCGTCGAGCGTGTGGTCGTCACCAACGAAAAAGTGCTCGGCAAACGTATCCGCGATTTGCACTTTAAAGAGCGTTATGACGTGGTTATCTCCCGCCTTAACCGCGCGGGCGTTGAGCTGGTCGCCAGTAGTGACGCTAGCCTGCAGTTTGGCGACATTCTCAATCTGGTGGGGCGTCCAGCCTCGATTGATGCGGTAGCCAATGTGGTCGGCAACGCGCAGCAAAAACTCCAGCAGGTGCAGATGCTGCCGGTGTTTATCGGCATCGGATTAGGGGTTCTGCTTGGGTCAATCCCGTTGTTTGTGCCGGGATTCCCGGTCGCGTTAAAACTGGGGCTGGCCGGCGGGCCGCTGATCATGGCGCTAATTTTGGGGCGTATCGGCAGCATCGGTAAGCTGTACTGGTTTATGCCGCCGAGCGCCAACCTCGCGCTGCGTGAGTTAGGCATCGTTTTGTTTCTGGCGGTCGTTGGGCTGAAATCCGGCGGCGATTTTGTCGATACGCTGACGCAGGGCGAAGGATTAAGCTGGATTGGCTATGGTATTTTCATCACCGCTATTCCGCTGATTACCGTCGGTCTGCTGGCGCGGATTTTTGCCAAAATGAACTATCTGACGCTGTGCGGGATGCTGGCCGGTTCGATGACCGATCCGCCAGCGCTGGCATTTGCCAACAATCTTCATGCCACCAGCGGCGCGGCGGCGCTCTCTTACGCGACCGTCTATCCGTTAGTGATGTTCCTGCGTATTATCACGCCACAACTGCTGGCGGTGATTTTTTGGGGAATGGGTTAGCGCCTGATGGCGCGTTGCTTATCCGGCCTATGCACTGTGTTAAATCCAGGCTGGATAACGCGCGCCGCACCGGTCACACTTCTGCTCTTCTTCTTATCTTCTTCCTCAATGAACGCGCTAATCAGCGTAATGGCAACGAGCATAATTCCAATTTTTTTCAGTTAGTTATCAATCTTCATCGCCTTTTTTTTCGTCGCGACGGGTGGTTTTTCAGCTTTTAATTCGGCAATAATGCCTTTCCTGGCGGTGGCGTTGAAAAAGGTCGTAACTGAAATGAAAAATAGCGGCAATGAGCGTGGTTGCGCCAAAACGCATCACCAGTGAACTACAGTTATTTTGCAATAAGACTCCCTTGCTGCGGGATAATGTGAAGCATATCAGCAACAACGTGAGTGGTATTCTGAAAACGAACGGGAATACATAAGAACGTAAAAGGAGTCGTCATGAAGATTTCCCGCCTCGGAGAAGCGCCGGATTATCGCTTCTCACTGGCAAATGAGCGCACCTTTCTGGCGTGGATTCGCACCTCGCTGGGATTTCTGGCGGCAGGCGTCGGTCTTGATCAGCTCGCCCCGGATTTTGCCACGCCGGTGATCCGTGAACTGCTGGCGCTACTGTTGTGTCTGTTTGCGGGCGGCCTGGCGATTTATGGCTATCTACGCTGGTTACGTAATGAAAAAGCGATGCGTCTGAAAGAGGATTTGCCCTATACCCATAGCCTGTTGATCATCAGCGTTATTTTGATGATTGTCGCGGTGATAGTGATGGGGCTGGTACTGTATGCCGGATAGTCGTAAAGCCCGTCGGCAGAACGATCCGGGACTGCAACCGGAGCGTACGTCGCTGGCCTGGTTTCGCACGCTGCTGGGATACGGGGCGTTAATGGCATTAGCCGTCAGGCACCACTGGCATCAGGCGGGGTTCTTGTTCTGGGTGTCGATCAGCGTTCTGGCGATAGTGGCGGTGATTCTTTGGCGTTATACCCTGAGTCGTAATTTGATGGATGTCGCGCATAGCGATTTTTCCGAAACTCATGTCGTGCGTGACAAATTTTTGATCTCCCTCGCGGTGTTGTCGCTCGCAATCCTGTTTGCTGTTACCCATATTCGCCAACTTATTGCATTTATCGGGAATTTTATATGACAGGACGTCAGGACATTGTCGTGAGTGATGACCAGATTCAGGTCGTCGTAAATCGCCAGAATAGCCAGCGCCCTCAGCAACTGTACCGTAACTTACAACGGCTCGGCATTCGCAATGTCCATTTTATCCCATTGTTGGAACATGACCGGAACGGAATGTTGACCGAGGATTCATTGTGTTCAGCAGACTGGGGGCGGTTTTTAAATAGCGTATTTGATATTTGGGTACGTGAAGATATTCAGCGTATCTCGGTTCGCCTTTTTGATGAGACGCTACAGCAGTGGTGCGGCGGCAGGAGTGGCGCTGAAGCGCCGGACAAGGCGCCGCTAAGCGCTGAATGTCAGAAGTGTTCTTTATTACGATTTTGCGGCGGCGGATGCCCTGAGCATCGGGATAGCCAGGGGAAAAATCAGCTTTGCGAGGGCTACCAGACCTTTTTTAACTACTCCTCGCCGCATATGCGGGTGATGCGGGATTTACTGAAGCAGCATCGCTCGCCGGAGGAGTTGATGGCGATGCTGCGTTAACGTCACAGGCCTGATAAGCGTAGCGCCATCAGGCGATGGCGTGCCGGATGGCGCAGCCGTCTTTCCGGCACTGAGCGAGTATTAGCGTCCTTTTGCCAGGTATTGTTCCATTTCATCCTCCGGCACCATGCCGCCCCCGGTTGCCCATACCAGATGCGTCGCGTTGCCGAGCTGCGTCTGACTGAATCCATGCCTTTGCTGATACTCGGCGGCGGCGCAAATGCGCTGTGGCCCGGCCATCCCCGCCAGAGCTGATGGCTCCAGTCGAATTCCTTCCTCCTGCGCCAGCCAGCCCAGCATGTCATACATTGTTTGATCGTCTAAGGTATAAAGGCCGTCAAGCAGACGCTCCATTGCCCGACCAACAAAGCCCGAAGCGCGACCTACCGCCAGGCCGTCAGCCGCCGTCAGGTTATCAATACCGATATCTTGTACTGAGATGGCATCGTGCAGACCGGTATAAACGCCGAGTAACATGCAGGGTGAATGGGTCGGTTCGGCAAAGAAACAGTGGACGTTGTCGCCAAATGCCAGTTTCAGGCCAAAGGCGACGCCGCCAGGGCCGCCGCCAACGCCGCACGGTAGATAAACAAACAGTGGGTGGCTGGCGTCAACGACGCGTCCCTGCTGCGCGAATTGCGCTTTCAGACGCTGACCCGCTACCGCATAGCCCAGAAATAGCGTGCGAGAGTTTTCATCGTCGATAAAGAAACAGTTTGGATCGGATTGTGCTGCTTTTCGGCCCTGCTCAACCGCCACGCCGTAATCATCCTCGTATTCCACGACCGTCACGCCGTGGCTACGCAGCTTCGCTTTTTTCCAGGCGCGGGCGTCGGCAGACATATGTACCGTCACTTTAAAACCGATGCAGGCGCTCATGATACCGATCGATAGCCCCAGATTGCCGGTTGAACCGACGGCGATACTGTACTGGCTGAAGAATTGTTTAAATTCCGGCGAAAGCAACACGCTATAGTCATCGTCGGTGGTTAACAGACCCGCCTCCAGCGCCAGTTTTTCCGCGTGCGTTAGCACCTCGTAGATGCCGCCGCGCGCTTTAATGGAACCAGAGATTGCCAGGTGACTGTCTTTTTTTAACAGCATTTCACCGTCGATCGTTTGCCCATACTCTTTTTCCAGCCGCTTTTGCATGGCCGGAATAGCGACCACGTCAGATTCGATCATGCCGCCAGCGGCAGCGGTTTGCGGAAACGCTTTCGCCAGATACGGCGCAAAGCGCGCCAGACGGTCATGGGCGGCGTTTACGTCCTGCTCCGTCAGGCCGACATACGGTAGACCTTGTGCAAGAGAGGTGGCGCCCGGGTTAAACCAGGTGGTTTCTTTGAGGGCGACCAGATCCTCGACCAAAGGATACCGGGCGATGAGCTTTTGTATGTTTTCCATAGTACGTCTCTTTACGATCAGATGATAAAGGAAAGCAGGAATGTGCCAGCCAGTGCAACGACAGATGCGATAAACGTGGCCGTCGTATAGTATTTAAACGTTTCATTCAGCGTAGCGCCGCAATACTGCTTGACCAGCCAGAACAGGGAATCGGTCACGATCGTGCAGCCAATGGCGCCGGAACCAATGGCAATCGCAATGATCTCCGGGCTGACGTCAGGATAGAGCGGCAGCATGGGCGCAACAATCGCGGTGGCGCCCATCATCGCCACCGTCGCAGAGCCGACCGCCGCGTGCAGAATCAGCGCTACCAGCCATGCCAGCAGAATCGGGTGCATATGCATATTTGAGAGGATCACCGCCAGCGTGTCCGCCAGCCCGCTACTTTTGAGAATGGCGTTGAACGCGCCGCCCGCGCCGATAATCAGCAGGATGTTCGCAATGGCGCCAAAGCCGTTTTCGGTGTGGGTAAGTAGCGCGCTCATACCCATATGCTGGCGCAGACCGAGTATGTAATACGCCACAAAGACAGCGATAAACATTGCGGTGATCGGATTACCGATAAACTCCAGCAGCGTATACAACGTGCCGTCTTTCGCCATATTCAGTTCAGCGACGGTTTTCACCAGCATCAGGCCAATCGGCAGCAGAACGGTAAACAGCGTTGCGCCCAGCGATGGCAGGGTGTTTTCGGCGCGCACTTCAAGATCCGCAAACTCTGTCGGTACGGGCTTGAACGGCAGACGATTACCCAGAAACTTTAAGAACAGCGGACCGCCGACCAATGATGCCATCAGTCCGACCAGCAGACCGTAGACAATCACCGAGCCGATATCCGCCCCCAGTTTATTTGCGACAAACAGCGCAGCAGGATGCGGCGGTACCACGCAATGGACGGCCATCAGCGCGGTACACAGCGGAATGGCCAGCTTCAGCAGCGAGGTATGGGTCTTTTTAGCGATAGAAAACGCCAGTGGGATGAGCAACACGACGCCCACTTCCACGAACAACGTGATACCGCAAATCAGCCCCACCAGTACCATGATCACGTCAGCAGAGAGCCAGCGGCAGCGCTGGAGCGTAAGCCCGATGCGTTCCGCCGCGCCGGAAACCTCCATCATTTTGCCGAGGATGGTGCCAAGACCGATAACGGCGGCCAGAAAACCGAGCGTACCGCCTATTCCGTTTTCTATCGCCGTGACCATCTCCAGCGGCCCCATGCCCATCATCGCGCCGACAAAGAAACTGGCGAGCAGTAACGCCAGGAAGGGGTGGAATTTAAACTTCACGATGGTCAATACGATTAACACGATGCTGATCAGCAGCGTGCTCACTACCCAGATTTGAGCGTGCATATCTCACCTACCCTGTGATTAATCTGTTCTTATTGGACAGAAAAACAGCACCTCCTGACAAACGATATAATTTGCCATTCACATGATGTAAATTGAATCAACTATGTGATTTCCATCTAATATTGCCTTTATTTTGCGATATGGTTCATTTTACTTCATCTATGTGCGGATTTTTTCAGCGTGTTTTTTTACACTTCGGGAAATTAAAAGATGACTGAGGTTGCCATGGAACCCCTTCGCGATACCCGAAACCGCTTACTCAACGGTTGGCAGTTATCCAAACTCTATACTTTTGAAGTCGCGGCCAGACACCAGTCCTTTGCTCTGGCGGCAGATGAGCTGTCGTTAAGCCCAAGTGCGGTAAGCCATCGTATCAATCAACTGGAAGCCGAGTTGGGAATCCAGCTATTTGTCCGCTCTCACCGTAAAGTGGAGCTTACCCATGAAGGCAAACGGGTATTCTGGGCGCTGAAATCGTCGCTGGATACGTTGAATCAGGAAATTCTCGATATCAAAAATCAGGAACTGTCCGGCACGTTGACCGTGTATTCCCGTCCCTCTATCGCCCAGTGCTGGCTGGTACCTGCGCTGGGGGACTTTACCCGCCGCTATCCGTCAATTTCTCTCACTATGCTGACCGGCAACGATAACGTTAACCTACAGCGTGCCGGCATTGACCTGGCTATCTATTTTGACGATGCGCCGTCGGCGCAGCTCACGCACCATTTTTTAATGGATGAGGCGATTTTGCCCGTTTGCAGCCCGGATTACGCCCGTCGTTTCGCCTTGCAGGACAACCTGAATAACCTACGGCACTGTACGCTCTTACACGACAGACAGGCGTGGAGTAACGATTCGGGCACCGATGAGTGGCACAGTTGGGCGCAGCATTTTGCAGTAAATTTGCCGGATTCATCCGGCATTGGCTTCGATCGTTCTGATTTAGCGGTGATTGCCGCGATGAACCACATTGGCGTGGCGATGGGGCGTAAACGGCTGGTGCAAAAGCGTCTCGACAGCGGTGAACTGATTGCGCCTTTTGGTGACATGAGGCTGAAATGTCATCAGCATTATTATGTCACCACTCTGCCTGGCAGGCAGTGGCCGAAAATCGAGGCATTTATTCGCTGGTTGCAGGAACAGGTGTGAAGATTTATTACGCTTTGTCGCTACACCTGCCGGGAGTGAATATGCTAAATACGTGCTATCACCGTGGTAAAAATTTTAGGGGGCGTCGTGTTTAAACCGCTTATTGCCTCTCTCATGCTGACCAGCGCGGTCGTCTATGCGAAACCGATGCCTTTGACGGCGGCGCGCTATGCGCAGCAGCTTGGCGTTGGGATGGATGTTGACTGGGCGCGAACGGAACGGGGTATCCGCGAGTTTGATCCGCTGGTCGTGCGGGATTTTAAGGCAAAAGGGTTAACGCATGTCCGTATTCGTGTGGCAGGCGCGCCGACGGAAGCGCGCCTCATCCATTTGCGTAAGCTGGTAGAAGCCTGCGAATACTATGGCGTCATACCCATTATTGCCTATCAGGCGGATGCGTATAAAACCGATCCCAGCGCCAGCCATGAAAAGGAGCTGATCAACTGGTGGAGCGTGGTCGCGCGCTATTTTGGTCAGACATCCCCGCTTCTGGGGTTCGATCTCATTTATGAGCCTGCCGACAAACTTAATCATAATATGGCGTCGCTGAATCGCGTATATGACAAAACCATTCGCCTGATTCACGCCATTGACCCACAGCGGATGATTTTCGTTGCCCCCCGCATGCGCGCCGCGCCGGAGGATTTGTCGGCGCTTAAACTGCCGGCGCAAAGCCAGAACTATGTACTGGCGGAGTGGCACATCTTCCCGTGGGGACCCCTGAAAAGCGGCGGTAAATATCCGTGGACGTCAGGCACGGCGGCGGAAAAAGCGGCGATTCGGGCACGGATTAACGCTGCGGTTCGCTGGCAGCATAAGACCGGCCATGCAAGCTGGGTGGGAGGATGGGCGCCGGGAGAGTCGATAAAAATCACGCCGGTCGCTTCACAGTTCGCGTTTGCCCGTTTTATGGCCTGCGAGCTGAAAAAAGCGCATATTCCGTATGCGATAAATGCGGACACTCAGTTTTATGACGGCGAAGAAGGAGCGTGGCGTCCGGCGCAGGAGTCCCTGCTCAATGCGATGATCGCGCCGGAATGTGAAACGCCCGGCAAAAAGCCTGGCGAGGGAAACGTTAAACCGTCTGTCCCTGATGCGATATCCGTGACGCCAGCGGCAGCCAGCACGCCAGGATCAGCAATCCCATAAGGGTCATCAACAGTCCCAGACTGCCCTGACCGGTTTGCGGCAGCATTGCCGAAAGCCACGCCAGTACGCCGGAACCAATATTTTGCAGCCCGCCGACCAGCGCGCCAGCGGTGCCTGCGAGGAAAGGAAACGGCTCCATCGCGCCGCTGGTGGCCAGTGGAAATAACATCCCGGCACCGAAGAAAAACAGCGCAGCGGGGATGAGTAGCGTCCAGACGTTCATCACGCCAAACCAGCCGGGAATCCACATCATAAGGCCTGCCAGCAGACAGCAAATAACTGACTGCCACATCAGGGTTGAGAAGCGTTTATTCGGGCGTCCGGCAAACCAGGCGCCGAAGAACGCCGCCGGAATCGGCAGAATAAACAGAATGCTTACCACCATACTGCTGAGACCTAATACTGCCCCCATCAGCACGCCGGAACAGGCTTCAAAGACCGCAATGCCAGCCAGCCCGCCGATTAGCATCAGCAGATAACAGTTAAATGCGCCGTTGCCAAACAGCGTTTTATAGCTGGCGATCAGCCGTGTGCGCGGCGCGCCGGCGGGGCGGGTTTCCGGCATCCAGCGCGCCATGCTGAAGGTGACGCCAGCGCAAAGCACCAGCAGGAAAGCGTAACACGCGCGCCAGTTCCACAGGGTGTCCAGCAGACCGCCAATCAGCGGCGCTAACAGCGGGCTGACCAGAATCCCCATATTTAACAGGCTATTGGCGTGACGAAGTTGCGTTCCTTCATACAGATCGCGCGGGAGCGTTCTCGCCATTACTCCGCCAACGCCGGTTCCCATCCCTTGCATGGCGCTGGCGGCAATCAACACCGTCAAACTATGCGTGGTCATGGCGATCAGAGTCGCTACCATAAAAATAGACATGCCGACGAGGATTACCGGGCGGCGCCCAACCCGGTCGGAAAGCGGGCCGTAAAACAGTTGCGAGACGCCGTAGGTCAGGAGGTAAGCAGCCATTACGCTCTGGACGGCGCCTTCCCGGACGTTTAGCGCTTGTGCCATATCGGCGATGGCGGGAATATAAATGGTTTGCGCCATCTGCCCTACGGCTACCAGTAACACCAACATCAACAACAAATTGACGTTTCTCTGCCTTTTCATTTCGCTGATTACTTTTCAAAAAAAGAAAAAATAAGAATAACTTGCTGCGCATTCCCATAAATGCGAGAGGAATCTATCACACCAGAAAAAGAAGGCCAGACAGCGACCAGCAATGGCAGACGAAGGAACGGCAGGATATGTAAACAAAAGCGGCAACAAATGTTGCCGAGAATGTGTTACGTCTGCGGCTGTCATTGGGCAATCATGACAGACGGAGTAAAATCGCCCCGAGGGCAATCCCTCCTGCCGCCACCAGACGTAGCCCGGCCACTTTCTCTTTAAGCAACAGCCAGGCTATCAGCGCGCCGAATAAAATCGATGTCTCACGCAGCGCGGCGACCACCGCCAGCGGCGCCTGGGTCATGGCCCATAGCGCCAGCCCATAAGATCCCATAGTGCCAATCCCGCCAAAAATGCCTTTTTTCCACTGTTGCGCCAGATAACGCGACGCTTCCCGCCGCCGCGCAATCATCGCCCAGGTTAACAGGCAGGCGCCGTTGAGAAAAAATGACCATAGCGTATAGCCCAGCGCCGTTTCGGAGAGTCTTACGCCGGTCCCGTCCACCAGCGTATATCCGGCAATAAAACAGGCGTTAGTTAATGCCAGCACGACACCACGTTGAGAGCTGGCGCGGCCATTACAGGCCATCCCAAGTATCGCCATGCAGATCACTGCGATGCCGACCCAGGCCATCGACGACAGGCTGTCGCCAAGAAACAGAACGCTAATGAGCGCCACCAGCAGCGGCGCGGTGCCGCGCATAAGAGGATAGGTCTGGCTCATGTCCGAGACCTGATAGGTTTTCGCGACCAGGACGGTATACACCACCTGGAGCGCGGTAGAGGCCGCTAAAAAAGGGATACTGGCGTGAGCTGGCTGCGGTGAGAAGGGCAAAAGGATCAATGCCATGACCGCCGCGGAACCGCTGACGCCGATCGCGGCGTAGAGCTTATCGTTTCCCGCTTTGACAATGGCGTTCCAGCTGGCATGTAGCAGCGCGGCGAACAGCAAAATGCAGAAAACGGAAAGGGTCATAGCGTCAGGCGTCGTTGAGGGTGTCATAAAAACGTAACATACCCGGGAAGCGAAAGACCAGCGGATAAGGTGAAAGGGGAGCGGTTGCCCGCTCCCCTTCGGTGCGGCTTGAATCTGAATTACTTAAGGTATTTCAGAACAGCATCAAGCAGTTGCAGTGCTGCAACAATGAGTTTCAGGATAAGAATGGTGATATCCACTACGCTCATACGCGTCTCCTGTGGTTAAGGAGCACTGCCAGCCGACGTACCTTTCCGCTGCCTGTTGTCAGCTGTTGCGCACGCGATCCCTTTTGCGAGGAATAGTGTGCGTGTTGACATAACACAGTGTGCTCACGAGGGGGTTAAGGCGCTGACGGCACCACCCGTTTCAGCCAGGACTTCGTTGCGCCGGTTTACGATGCGGCCCCCGCATAACACATTGTGTCAAAGACATTATAGTTAAGTACTGTATAAATTAACAGTAATTTATAGACAGAACGGAGCTTCTGATCCATACTCAAATTCATCAAAATTCGCGCCGAAATTGCGCGTTCTGCACAGAACGCGTATACTTCTGCTGTTGACATAACACAGTGTGCTTCGCGGCTACCACCCGCATTACGCTGTAAGAACCTCGCTTCGGCGAGGTTTTTTGTTTTCCGGCATTGTGAAACGCGTAATCATCAATCCTGGCGATTACCGGAGGGCGCTACGCTTATCACGCCTATACTCAAAACGTGTAAATTCGTAGAAAAATGTGATCGCTGACGCATTTTTGTGCAGATGAAAATTTTTCCGTTGTCATGCTGAAAGCGCTGTGCTTGTATAAAACGTGTTAATAACAAACAGACAAGGCCCCTAATGAACCCTTCCATGCTGAACGCGACCCTACTAACAACTGCGCCATCTCGCGCAGTGGTCGTCGTGCGTGTGGTGGTGGTCGTCGGCAATGCGCCGTAGGGTCCGGAACACACACGATTCCAAAACCCCGCCGGCGCAAACCGGGCGGGGTTTTTTGTTTAAGACACCTTCCCGGAACGTCGGCTCAGAATAAAAGGAATGGAGCATGGCAAGTTCGGGCACAACATCTACACCTCAGCGCTTTACGGGCGCGGAATTTATTGTTCATTTTCTGGAGCGCCAGGGGATTCGTATCGTCACCGGCATTCCTGGTGGTTCGATCCTCCCCGTTTACGACGCGTTAAGCCAAAGCACGCAAATTCGTCATATTCTGGCGCGCCACGAACAAGGCGCGGGGTTTATTGCGCAGGGGATGGCGCGAACGGAGGGTAAACCTGCTGTTTGTATGGCCTGTAGCGGGCCGGGCGCGACCAATCTGGTCACGGCTATTGCCGATGCGCGCCTGGATTCCATTCCGTTAATCTGCATTACCGGGCAAGTTCCGGCGTCCATGATCGGTACTGACGCGTTTCAGGAAGTGGATACCTACGGTATCTCTATCCCCATCACCAAGCACAACTATCTGGTCAGAAATATCAACGAGCTGCCTCAGGTGATGAGCGATGCTTTTCGTCTGGCGCAGTCGGGGCGTCCCGGCCCGGTGTGGATAGACGTTCCTAAAGATGTGCAGACGGCGACAATTGAGCTGGATGCGTTGCCGTCGCCGGCGGAAAAATCACCCCCGCCGGAGTTTAGCGCGGAGAGTATCCGCGAGGCCGCCGCAATGATTAACGCGGCGAAGCGTCCGGTGCTGTATCTGGGCGGCGGCGTGATCAATGCGCCGACACGCGTGCGCGAACTGGCGGAAAAAGCGCAACTGCCGACGACAATGACCTTAATGGCGCTGGGAATGCTGCCTAAGGCGCATCCGCTGTCGTTAGGAATGCTGGGGATGCACGGCGCGCGCAGTACCAATTTTATTCTGCAAGAGGCCGATTTACTGATTGTCCTGGGCGCGCGTTTTGATGACCGGGCGATTGGCAAAACGGAGCAGTTTTGTCCGAATGCCAAAATCATCCATGTGGATATCGATCGCGCCGAGTTAGGCAAAATCAAGCAGCCGCATGTGGCTATTCAGGCGGATGTCGATGATGTACTGGCACAGTTAATTCCCCATATCGAGGCACAGCCGCGGGAAGCATGGCATCAGTTGGTGGCGGACTTGCAGCAAGAATTCCCTTGCAGTATTCCCCAGGAAAATAACCCGCTTAGTCACTATGGGCTGATTAATGCGGTCGCCGCCTGTGTGGACGACAACGCGATTATTACCACTGACGTAGGTCAGCATCAGATGTGGACCGCGCAGGCTTATCCGCTCAACCGTCCGCGTCAGTGGCTGACTTCCGGCGGGCTGGGCACCATGGGGTTTGGTCTGCCCGCGGCGATTGGCGCGGCGCTGGCGAATCCGGGCCACAAGGTACTGTGTTTTTCCGGCGACGGTAGTTTGATGATGAATATTCAGGAGATGGCTACCGCCAGTGAAAACCAGTTGGATGTGAAAATTATCCTGATGAATAACGACGCGCTGGGACTGGTACATCAGCAACAGAGTCTGTTCTATAAACAGGGCGTTTTTGCGGCAACCTATCCGGGAAGCATCAACTTTATGCAGATTGCCGCCGGGTTTGGTCTGGATACCTGTGATTTGAATAACGAAGCCGATCCGCAGGCGGCGTTGCAGGCTATCATTCGTCGTCCTGGACCGGCGTTGATCCATGTGCGCATTGATGCAGAAGAAAAAGTGTATCCGATGGTGCCGCCGGGCGCGGCAAATACAGAGATGGTGGGGGAATAAGCCATGCAGAAACAATCACATGATAACGTTATTCTGGAGCTGACCGTTCGCAACCATCCTGGCGTGATGACCCACGTCTGCGGGCTGTTCGCCCGACGCGCTTTCAACGTTGAGGGTATTCTCTGTTTACCGATTCAGGGCAGCGATCAGAGCCGCATCTGGCTTCTGGTCAATGACGATCAGCGGCTTGAACAGATGATCAGTCAGATCGATAAACTGGAAGACGTGGCGAAGGTGGTACGAAACCAGTCCGATCCCACCATGTTCAATAAAATTGCCGTCTTTTTTGAGTAAGTTATTCACTTTCCGAATCAGGCGTGATGACTTTGACGGAACCATTCCGACAGTGAGCGGCATAATCTGTCGGTAATGGGCGATCGCTAATCAGGACATCAAAGGCAGAAAGCGGACCAATGCTGGCAGGCGCGACCTCATCAAACAGGGCGTGACGCGCCAGCAAAATTTTGCGCAGACCGCGCTCCATCGCTTTACGTTTGGCGGCAAGATCATCCGGGTTAAACCAGCTCACGCCAAAATGTTCATGTACGCCGCTGGCGGAAATAAACACTTTGCGCGGATTGAGCGAATCCAGCGCCGAAGGATTATTGGCATCATAAAAGGCATCGCTCTTGGCCCGATAGGTGCCGCCGCACAAAATCGCCGTGGCATTAGGCTTTTCATTCAGCGCGATAAATACCCGATGCGAGTAGCAAATCCCGGTAAAGGTAATATCATCCGGTATCATGCTGATAACTAATGGCATTTCCGGACCGTTATCAAAAAAAACCAAATCGTTTTCACGCACCAGGCCGGCGGCCAGGATCGCAACGGGAAGGTCGTCCCTATGATGCGTCTTTTTCGCCGGCAGCGGCATATTGGTTGAAGACGTAGGCTTATTTACCATGACGATATAGCCGCCGAGCAGCGTCAGCGGTAAAGGGTCATCATCCTGGCTGAGATCGCGGCGAATGGTCATCACCGAAACTTCCAGCATCCGCGCGGCGTCTTTCAGATGGATTCGATCGGTCTTTTTCAGTAACTCCATCAAGCGTCGGATACGTTCTTTTTGCTTGGTCTCCATTCACCCTCTCCGCAAATCATGTTGTTATGTTCCATCAGTAACATTTATGTGTTTCTGAGAACATTACAGTGTGGCACTACTATACGTCTGGCCGTCAGGAAATAAAAGTGGGTTTATTCGCGTTTTATAACAATAAATAGTTAATTTTCAGTAAATTGTAACCCTAAAAATGATTTGTTCCGCCAGGGATTGTTCACGCAGTAAATGGCAAAATGATCCTCTAATCGCGATCATAGTCACAAATGATACGGAAGTAACATGATAATGTTATTTTAATATCATTGTCGTGTGACGATTTCTGAGAGGGAGTAAAATGGATATCGCGGTTATTGGCTCTAACATGGTGGACCTTATCACCTACACCAACCAGATGCCCAAAGAAGGGGAAACTCTGGAAGCGCCGGCGTTTAAAATCGGCTGCGGCGGAAAAGGGGCGAACCAGGCCGTGGCGGCCGCTAAGCTCAATTCAAAAGTATTGATGTTGACCAAAGTGGGCGACGATATTTTTGCCGACAACACCATTCGTAATCTCGAATCCTGGGGGATCAATACGACGTATGTAGAAAAAGTACCGTGTACCAGCAGCGGCGTAGCGCCGATTTTCGTCAACGCCAACTCCAGCAACAGCATTCTGATCATCAAAGGCGCTAACAAGTTTCTCTCGCCGGAAGATATCGATCGCGCGGCGGAAGATTTAAAAAAATGCCAGCTTATTGTTCTGCAACTGGAAGTTCAGCTTGAAACGGTTTATCACGCAATAGAATTTGGCAAGAAACACGGGATTGAAGTGTTATTAAACCCTGCGCCAGCATTACGGGAATTAGATATGTCTTATGCCTGTAAATGCGATTTCTTTGTACCCAATGAAACCGAGCTGGAAATATTAACCGGTATGCCAGTGGATACCTATGACCATATTCGCGCAGCGGCACGTTCGCTGGTAGATAAAGGGCTGAACAATATTATCGTCACCATGGGTGAGAAAGGCGCGCTGTGGATGACGCGTGACCAGGAAGTCCATGTTCCGGCGTTTAGAGTGAACGCTGTCGATACCAGCGGCGCGGGCGATGCCTTTATCGGCTGTTTCGCGCATTACTACGTCCAGAGCGGGGATGTGGAAGCCGCCATGAAAAAAGCCGTTCTTTTTGCCGCTTTCAGCGTCACCGGGAAAGGCACCCAATCCTCTTATCCAAGCATTGAGCAATTTAATGAGTATCTTTCGTTGAACGAATAACAATCACCCTGCACTGTTAAAGGTAGCACTATGAACGATAAAAACATCGTTCAGATGCCCGACGGGTATCTGAATAAGACACCTCTGTTCCAGTTTATTTTGTTATCCTGTTTATTCCCATTATGGGGATGCGCAGCCGCGTTAAATGATATTCTGATTACGCAATTTAAAAGTGTATTTTCGCTGAGCAACTTTGCTTCGGCATTAGTACAAAGCGCCTTTTATGGCGGTTATTTTTTAATTGCTATTCCGGCCTCGCTGGTCATTAAAAAAACCAGTTATAAAGTGGCGATACTTATCGGCCTGACGCTATACATTGTCGGCTGTACGCTCTTTTTCCCGGCGTCGCACATGGCGACCTACACCATGTTCCTCGCGGCGATTTTCGCCATTGCGATTGGCCTGAGTTTCCTGGAAACGGCGGCGAATACCTACAGTTCGATGATCGGGCCGAAAGCCTACGCCACGCTGCGGCTGAATATCAGCCAGACCTTTTATCCGATCGGCGCGGCGGCAGGCATTTTATTGGGTAAATATCTGGTCTTTTCCGAAGGGGAAAGCCTGGAAAAACAGATGGCGGGCATGAATGCCGAGCAAGTCCACAACTTCAAGGTGCTGATGCTGGAAAACACTCTGGAACCCTATAAGTACATGATTATGGTCCTGGTAGTGGTGATGGTACTGTTCCTGCTGACGCGTTTCCCGACCTGTAAAGTCGCGCAAACCGCGAGTCATAAACGTCCCTCGGCGCTGGATACGCTACGCTATCTCGCCAGCAACGCCCGCTTCCGTCGCGGTATTGTGGCGCAGTTCCTGTATGTGGGAATGCAGGTGGCGGTCTGGTCGTTCACTATCCGTCTGGCGCTGGAGTTAGGCGATATCAATGAGCGCGATGCCTCTACCTTTATGGTCTACAGCTTCGCCTGCTTTTTTATCGGCAAGTTTATCGCCAACATTCTGATGACACGCTTTAACCCGGAAAAAGTCCTGATCCTTTACTCTGTGATCGGCGCGCTGTTCCTGGCCTATGTGGCGCTGGCGCCCAGCTTTAGCGCGGTATACGTGGCGGTGCTGGTCAGTGTTCTGTTTGGCCCCTGCTGGGCGACCATTTATGCCGGAACGCTCGATACCGTCGATAACGAACATACCGAAATGGCGGGGGCGGTGATCGTGATGGCGATTGTCGGCGCGGCGGTAGTTCCCGCGATTCAGGGCTACGTGGCGGACATGTTCCACTCGCTACAGCTCTCATTCCTGGTTTCCATGCTGTGCTTTGTTTACGTTGGCGTTTACTTCTGGCGCGAAAGCAAAGTACGCGGCAACCTGGCTGAAGTCGCCGCGTCCTGAGGAGATCAACCATGACAACACGTATTACATTATGGCGGGAGCTTTTTAGCGAGCAGCCGCGTATCTTGCTGGAAAATGATGATTTTACGGTTACGGCGTTTCGTTACGCCAGCGGCGTGGAAGGACTGAAAATACAAAACAGCCGCGGTCATCTGGTGATTCTGCCCTGGATGGGGCAGATGATTTGGGACGCGCAGTTTGACGGTCATGATCTGACTATGCGCAACATGTTCCGCCAGCCGAAGCCGGCTGCGGAAGTGGTGGCAACGTATGGTTGCTTTGCTTTCCATTCCGGACTATTGGCGAATGGCTGCCCGTCGCCGGAAGATACACATCCGCTGCACGGCGAGATGCCCTGCGCTGCTATGGACGACGCCTGGCTGGAGTTAGAGGGCGACAGTCTGCGCGTGACCGGGCGCTACGAGTATGTGATGGGGTTCGGTCATCATTATCAGGCGCAACCTGCGGTGGTAATGCGTAAAGCAAGCGCGCTGTTTGATATTCAGATGACCGTGACTAACCTGGCTTCAGTCGCCATGCCGCTACAGTACATGTGCCACATGAACTATGCCTATGTGCCGAACGCCACGTTCCGCCAGAATATCCCGGATACCGCGCTGAAGCTACGCGAGTCGGTGCCGGCGCATGTCAAACCCACGGCGCAGTGGCTGGCGTTTAATCAACGACTTTTGCAGGGTGAAGCCTCGCTGGCAACGCTCAACGAGCCTGGCTTTTACGACCCGGAAATCGTGTTCTTCGCCGATGAACTGGACAGGTATACGGATACCCCGGAATTCAGTATGATCGCCCCGGATGGCACCACGTTCGTGACACGTTTCGCCAGCGCGGAGCTGAATTACGTGACCCGCTGGATTCTTTATAACGGCGATCAGCAGGTAGCCGCCTTTGCCCTGCCCGCGACCTGTCGGCCTGAAGGTTTTCTCGCGGCGCAGCGAAATGGAACCTTGCTTCAACTGGAACCGCAGCAAACCCGGACGTTCACCGTCACGACAGGCATTGTCTGACCGCTCAAGGCTTGAACAGCCGCGCGCTTATCGTTAAGGTAAGCGCGTTTTTTTTATCCATCAGGACAGAACCCATGATTACCGTTGCCCTTATCGACGACCACCTTATCGTCCGCTCCGGCTTTGCACAGCTACTGGGGCTGGAACCTGATTTGCAGGTGGTCGCCGAATTTGGTTCCGGGCGCGAAGCGTTGGCAGGCTTGCCGGGGCGCGGCGTACAGGTGTGTATCTGCGATATCTCGATGCCGGATATTTCCGGACTGGAGCTGCTAAGCCAACTGCCAAAAGGGATGGCGACGATCATGCTCTCGGTTCACGATAGCCCGGCGCTGGTGGAACAGGCGTTGAACGCCGGCGCGCGCGGTTTCCTCTCTAAACGCTGTAGTCCGGATGAACTGATCGCCGCGGTGCATACGGTGGCGACGGGCGGCTGCTATTTGACCCCCGATATTGCCGTGAAACTGGCGGCGGGTCGGCAAGATCCGCTGACCAAACGCGAGCGTCAGGTGGCGGAAAAACTCGCCCAAGGTATGGCGGTAAAAGAGATTGCCGCCGAGCTGGGGTTGTCGCCAAAAACGGTGCATGTCCATCGCGCGAATCTGCTGGAAAAATTAGGCGTCAGCAATGACGTTGAACTGGCGCATCGCATGTTTGATGGTTGGTAATGAACACCTTTTTTTCCCGTTTAATCACCGTTGTTGCCTGCTTTTTTATTTTCTCCGCCGCATGGTTCTGCCTGTGGAGCATCAGCCTGCATCTGGTAGAGCGCCCGGAGCTGGCGGCGCTACTCTTTCCCTTCGGCCTGCGCCTGGGACTTATGCTGCAATGCCCGCGCGGATACTGGCCAGTATTGCTGGGCGCGGAGTGGCTGCTGGTGTACTGGTTGGCGCAGGAAGTTGCGTTGGCCCATCTGCCGCTTTTGATGATCGGTAGTGTGTTGACGCTACTGCCCGTGGCGCTGACTTCGCGTTACCGCCATCAGCGCGACTGGCGCACGTTATTGCTTCAGGGCGCGGCCCTCACCGCCGCGGCGCTACTGCAATCCCTGCCCTGGCTGTGGCAGGGGGAAGCGGCATGGAACGCGCTACTGCTGACCCTCACGGGTGGTCTGACGCTGGCCCCCATCTGCCTGGTTTTCTGGCACTATCTCACCAGCACTACCTGGCTGCCGCTGGGACCATCGCTGGTGTCGCAGCCGGTAAACTGGCGCGGGCGGCATCTGATCTGGTATCTGCTGCTGTTTATCGTCAGTCTGTGGCTGCAACTGGGTTTACCTGCTGAACTTTCGCGCTTCACGCCGTTCTGCCTGGCGTTGCCGATTATCGCGCTCGCCTGGCATTATGGCTGGCAGGGCGCGCTCATTGCCACACTGATGAACGCTATCGCGCTGATCGCCAGCCAGACCTGGCACGATCATCCCGTCGATTTATTACTTTCGCTGTTGGCGCAAAGCCTGACCGGGCTACTGCTTGGCGCGGGCATTCAGCGTCTGCGCGAGCTGAACCAGTCGTTGCAAAAGGAGCTGGCGCGCAACCATCGGCTGGCGGAGCGTCTTCTGGAGACCGAAGAGAGCGTGCGGCGCGATGTTGCGCGTGAGCTTCACGATGACATCGGGCAGACCATCACCGCGATTCGAACCCAGGCGGGCATTGTGCAACGACTGGCGGCGGATAACGGCGGCGTGAAGCAGAGCGGGCAACTTATCGAGCAGCTTTCGCTGGGCGTGTATGACGCCGTGCGTCGCCTGCTGGGGCGCTTGCGCCCGCGCCAGCTAGACGACTTAACGCTGGCGCAGGCCATCCGTTCGCTGCTGCGCGAAATGGAGCTGGAAAGCCGCGGTATTGTCAGTCACCTCGACTGGCGAATTGACGAAACGGCGCTGAGTGAAAGTCAGCGCGTGACGCTGTTTCGCGTCTGTCAGGAAGGGCTGAATAACATCGTAAAACATGCCAATGCCAGCGCGGTGACGCTCCAGGGCTGGCAGCAGGATGAGCGGCTGATGTTGGTGATTGAGGATGACGGCAGCGGCCTGCCGCCGGGCTCTCAGCAGCAGGGCTTCGGCCTGACCGGAATGCGCGAACGCGTGTCGGCGCTCGGCGGGACGCTAACCATCTCTTGTACCCACGGTACGCGGGTGAGCGTCTCGTTGCCCCAGCGTTACGTTTAAGGAAGGATAATGCTTTCGTTTTTAAAAGCCCCGGCCAACGCGCCGCTCATCACCGATAAGCACGAGGTTGACGCCCGCTATCGCTACTGGCGGCGGCACATCCTGATCACCATTTGGTTGGGTTACGCGCTGTTCTATTTCACCCGTAAAAGCTTTAACGCCGCCGCGCCGGAAATCCTTGCCAGCGGCATTCTGAGTCGCAGCGATATCGGCCTGCTGGCGACGCTGTTTTACATCACCTACGGGGTGTCGAAATTTGTTTCCGGCATCGTTAGCGATCGCTCTAACGCTCGCTATTTTATGGGCATCGGGCTGATTGCGACCGGCGTAGTGAATATTCTGTTCGGCTTCTCGACCTCGCTGTGGGCCTTTGCTCTGCTATGGGCGTTGAATGCCTTTTTCCAGGGGTTTGGATCGCCGGTTTGCGCCCGTTTGCTGACCGCCTGGTACTCGCGTACCGAACGCGGCGGCTGGTGGGCGTTATGGAACACCGCGCACAATGTCGGCGGGGCGCTGATCCCTCTCGTTATTGCCGCTGTCGCCCTGCATTATGGCTGGCGTGTCGGGATGATGGTGGCCGGATTGCTTGCCATCGGGGTGGGCATGGTCCTCTGCTGGCGGCTGCGCGACCGTCCGCAGGCGATTGGTTTACCGCCGGTAGGCGACTGGCGGCACGATGCGCTGGAGGTCGCCCAACAGCAAGAGGGCGCGGGGCTAAGCCGCAAAGAAATCCTCGCTAAATATGTGCTGTTGAATCCCTATATCTGGCTGCTTTCGCTGTGTTACGTCTTAGTGTACGTGGTGCGTGCGGCGATCAATGACTGGGGCAACCTGTATATGTCCGAGACGCTGGGCGTGGATTTGGTCACGGCCAACACGGCAGTATCGATGTTTGAGCTGGGGGGATTTATCGGCGCGCTGGTGGCGGGCTGGGGCTCGGACAAACTCTTCAACGGCAACCGCGGACCGATGAATTTAATCTTCGCCGCCGGGATTCTGCTCTCTGTGGGTTCGCTGTGGCTGATGCCGTTCGCCAGTTACGTGATGCAGGCGGCCTGTTTCTTCACCACCGGTTTCTTTGTTTTCGGCCCGCAGATGCTCATTGGCATGGCGGCGGCGGAGTGCTCGCATAAAGAGGCGGCGGGCGCGGCCACCGGCTTTGTCGGCCTGTTCGCCTATCTCGGCGCGTCGCTTTCCGGCTGGCCGTTAGCGAAAGTGCTGGAGATCTGGCACTGGACCGGTTTTTTTGCGGTCATCGCCATCGCGGCGGGGATCTCCGCGCTATTGCTGCTGCCATTTCTGAACGCCCAGGCCCCACGCGAGACCAGCGAAGCGTGACGCACCTCACCTTTTTGCGCTGAATGGGGCAAAACTAAGAAATTTTCCCGGTTTTGCCTGGACGCTGTCGCAGGCCACTTTTCCTGTGGATTTTTACAATGCCTGCCATTCGCAGGTATAAAAATTAGCTCAGGAGTAATCCATGCTGGCCTTCTTAAACCAGGTGCGCAAGCCGACCCTGGATCTGCCGCTCGATGTGCGGCGTAAAATGTGGTTCAAGCCGTTCATGCAGTCCTATCTGGTGGTTTTTATCGGCTACCTGACCATGTACCTGATCCGCAAAAACTTTAACATCGCGCAGAACGACATGATCTCTACCTACGGGTTGAGCATGACCGAGCTGGGGATGATTGGCCTGGGCTTTTCGATCACCTACGGCGTGGGGAAAACGCTGGTTTCCTACTACGCTGACGGTAAAAATACCAAGCAGTTTCTACCGTTTATGTTGATCCTCTCCGCTATCTGTATGCTCGGCTTCAGCGCCAGTATGGGCGCGGGGTCAACCAGTCTGTTTCTGATGATCGCTTTCTATGCCCTGAGCGGTTTCTTCCAGAGTACCGGCGGATCGTGCAGCTACTCGACCATCACCAAATGGACTCCGCGTCGTAAACGCGGCACCTTTCTCGGCTTCTGGAATATCTCCCACAACCTCGGCGGCGCGGGCGCGGCAGGCGTGGCGCTGTTCGGCGCCAACTACCTGTTCGACGGTCACGTCATCGGCATGTTTATCTTCCCGTCGATTATCGCGCTGATTGTTGGCTTTATCGGTCTGCGTTTTGGCAGCGACTCCCCGGAGTCTTACGGTCTGGGCAAAGCTGAAGAACTGTTCGGCGAAGAGATCAGCGAAGAGGATAAAGAGACTGAAGAAAACGAAATGACCAAGTGGCAGATCTTTGTTGAATATGTGTTGAAAAACAAAGTGATCTGGCTGCTGTGTTTCTCCAATATCTTCCTGTATGTGGTGCGTATTGGTATCGACCAGTGGTCAACCGTCTACGCCTTCCAGGAACTGAAGCTCTCCAAAGAAGTGGCGATTCAGGGCTTTACCTTGTTTGAAGTGGGCGCGCTGGTCGGCACGTTGCTGTGGGGCTGGCTCTCTGACCTGGCGAACGGTCGTCGTGCGCTGGTAGCCTGTGTGGCGCTGGCGTTAATCATCGCCACCCTCGGCGTCTACCAGCACGCCAGCAACCAGTATGTCTATCTGGCCTCGCTGTTCGCGCTCGGTTTCCTGGTGTTTGGGCCGCAGCTGTTAATTGGCGTGGCGGCTGTCGGTTTCGTACCGAAAAAAGCCATCGGCGCTGCGGACGGTATCAAAGGAACCTTCGCTTATCTTATCGGCGATAGCTTTGCCAAGCTGGGTCTGGGCATGATTGCCGACGGCACTCCCGTTTTTGGTCTGACCGGCTGGGCGGGCACCTTCGCCGCGCTGGACGCCGCCGCGATCGGCTGTATCTGCCTGATGGCGATGGTCGCCGTGATGGAAGAGCGCAAAATCCGCCGTGAGAAAAAAATTCAGCAAGTCAATATCGCTTAAATGTGTGCATTTGGTAACGTTTTGCCCGGCTTAACGCCGGGCTTTTTTATGCCTTGCGTTCGTCAGACAGGACATCCGGCGTCTGGCGTAAATGAAGACAGGCGTTAATAAATCACATCCTGACAGGCCAGAACGTCGACAGTTATAAATTTACCGTTATGATGGGCATCCTGTTTGGTGACGGATGTGCGCATGATTTGGTTGATTCTGGCCACGTTTGTGGTGGTGTTTATTGTGGGGTTTCGGGTGCTGACATCGGATACCCGCCGGGCGATTCGCCGTTTGAGCGAACGTCTGAATATTGATGTAGTGCCGATAGAATCGATGATTGATCAAATGGGTAAAACGGCGGGCGGTGAATTTTTACAGTATCTGCATCGCCCTGATGAGTCGCATTTGCAAAATGCCGCTCAGGTGTTACTGATCTGGCAAATGGTGATTGTCGATGGCGGCGATCAGAATTTGCAGCGGTGGCATCGGTTGCTGCAAAAAGCGCGTTTAGCCGCGCCGATCACCGATACACAGGTACGGCTGGCGCTGGGCTTTTTGCGCGAAATGGAACCCGATATGCAGGAGATCAACGCGTTTCAACTGCGCTATAACGCCTTTTTTCAGCCGGAAGAGGGTGTCCACTGGCTGCATTGATACTCTTCACTATCTCGTTAACAAAAGACGAGATGAATGAGGCTGGCAAGGGCGGCGAGCCACGATTAACGGCCGGGTGGCGCGATTCATCGTTAACTAAATAAAGCGTAGCCGCCATCGTATTTGCTAAGGGTGAACCACAGAAGTAACGCACCGAATAACCGCTAACGACGCCAAAACATCAGAGGCTTATAGCTCATCATTTCCGTGACATATATCACGGAAATGTGATCTTGTTTTGAACACTAAAACTGTGACTCCTTGCCATACCTCCTGTCTCAAAATTTCTTATCATAAACTCGAAGTTGTACATGATTGTCTATAGACAACTCTAAATGTTTAGGCGCGCACCATGAAAACATTGAGTAAAAGTTCACACATCCCACTGTATCAACAGGTTGTGGAGTGGATAAGGGAAAGTATTTATAGCGGAGAATTGGTTGAGGATGACCGGATACCTTCAGAGTTTCAAATCATGGATATGCTGGAGGTGAGTCGCGGTACCGTTAAAAAAGCGGTTGACCAACTTGTCCGGGAAGGTGTTCTTGTGCAAGTGCAGGGTAAAGGAACTTTCGTAAAGAAGGAAAATGTTGCTTACCCACTGGGTGAAGGTTTGCTCTCCTTTGCTGAAGCCTTAGCCAGCCAGAAGATAAACTTCACAACCAGTGTTATAACCTCCCGACTGGAGCCCGCTAACCGCTTTGTAGCAGAGAAACTGAGTATCAAACCGGGACAAGATGTTTTATTTCTTAAACGCCTTCGTTGTATTGGCGATGAAAAAGTCATGTTGATTGAAAATCGTATCAACATTGATCTCTGCCCCGGTATTATTGATGTAGATTTTACCAGGGAGAATTTATTTTCAGCAATAGAAAGATTATCTGATAAGAAAATAAGTTTTTCTGAAAGCCGTTACGCAGCTAAATTAATTGGTAATGAGCGAGGCCATTATCTTGATATTGGTGAAGACGCACCTGTTTTGCATTTGGAACAGTTGGTATTTTTCTCTAGAGGATTGGCCATTGATTTTGGTAACGTCTGGTTAAAAGGTAATAAATATTATCTTGGCACTATTTTACAGCGCCTGGATGCCTAACTAGCAAAGAGGAATCTATGCAGGATATTCATTTTCGCCGTCATTATGTTCGCCACCTCCCTAAAGAGGTGAGTCAGAATGACATAATCAAGGCTCTTGCCAGTCCGTTAATTAACGATGGTATGGTTGTATCTGATTTTGCCGATCACGTCATTACGCGAGAACAGAATTTTCCAACGGGTCTACCGGTTGAGCCTGTAGGCGTCGCTATTCCACATACTGATCACAAGTATGTTCGCCAAAACGCCATTAGCGTTGGAATACTGGCAGAACCCGTCAATTTCGAAGATATGGGCGGGGAACCAGATCCCGTACCTGTCAGGGTGGTGTTTATGCTTGCTTTAGGTGAAAGCAATAAGCAGCTCAACGTACTGGGTTGGATTATGGATGTGATCCAGGATGAGGATTTTATGCAGCAGTTACTGGTCATGAATGATGATGAAATTTATCAGTCAATTTACACACGCATATCTGAAAGAGGTGAAGTATGAGTAAAATGATACTATTTGTTTGCGCAACGGGTGTTGCTACTTCCACGGCTGTGGCAGAAAAAGTAATGGAATATTGTAAAGACAATGGGCTTGATGTTAATTATTCCCAAACTAATGTAGCCTCATTGCCAAACAATACCGATGGTGCAGCTTTGGTTGTATCAACAACGAAAGTTCCTTATGAACTGGATATTCCGGTTGTTAGTGGTCTGCCAATCATTACCGGAGTAGGTGAAGATAAAGTTCTTGAAAAAATAGTTTCAATCCTTAAAGGCCAAGCCTGATTTCATAAATAAAAAACAGATAAATTATCCAGGCGCTAACGCGAGGTCTGGTCACATCTGAATAAGAGGTCGGATATGAATGATATAGCACATACTCTCTATACCGTTGTGCAATATGTCCTGGGGTTTGGCCCAACGGTTTTATTGCCGCTGGTCCTTTTTTTCCTGGCATTGTTCTTCAAAGTAAAACCCGCTAAAGCACTTCGCTCATCGTTAATTGTCGGAATAGGGTTTGTCGGAATTTATGCCATCTTTGACATACTTACCAGCAACGTAGGCCCGGCTGCACAGGCAATGGTTGAGCGAACTGGTATTAGCCTTCCTGTTGTCGATTTAGGCTGGCCACCATTGGCCGCAATTACCTGGGGCTCACCAATCGCACCCTTTGTCATTCCGCTGACGATGCTGATTAATGTCGCCATGCTGGCCCTGAATAAGACACGTACTGTTGATGTCGACATGTGGAACTACTGGCACTTTGCCCTGGCTGGAACGCTGGTTTACTACAGCACAGGGAGTTTTGTTTTGGGTCTGTCCGCAGCCGCTATTGCCGCGATCGTGGTTCTCAAACTGGCGGACTGGTCTGCGCCATTAGTGGCAAAGTACTTCGGTCTGGAAGGTATTTCACTTCCGACCCTGTCATCTGTCGTCTTCTTTCCGATTGGATTGCTGTTCGACAAAATTATCGACAAGATCCCTGGTGTTAACCGTATTCATATTGATCCGGAAAACGTTCAGAAAAAAATGGGAATCTTCGGCGAGCCTATGATGGTGGGTACTATTCTGGGGGTCTTGTTGGGCATCATTGCCGGGTATGACTTTAAACATATCCTGTTGCTGGGGATCAGCATTGGCGGTGTCATGTTCATTCTTCCGCGTATGGTACGAATTTTGATGGAAGGTTTATTACCTCTGTCTGAAGCCATTAAGAAATATTTGAATGCCAAATATCCTGGCCGTGATGATCTCTTTATCGGACTGGATATCGCGGTAGCAGTAGGTAACCCAGCCATTATATCTACAGCACTGATTCTGACACCCATCTCTGTCTTTATTGCATTCCTTCTTCCCGGCAATAAAGTCCTGCCACTGGGAGACCTTGCGAACCTGGCAGTCATGGCTTCCATGATTGTACTGGCATGTCGTGGCAATATTTTCCGGGCTGTGATAACCGCAATTCCTGTTATTGTCGCCGACTTGTGGATTGCGACCAAAATTGCGCCATTTATTACCGGTATGGCTAAGGATGTCAATTTCAAAATGGCTGAGGGGTCAAGTGGTCAGGTATCAAGCTTCCTTGATGGCGGTAACCCCTTCCGTTTCTGGCTGCTTGAAATATTCAACGGAAATATTATTGCTATCGGGCTGATTCCTGTGCTTGCGCTGGTTATTTATGGTGTTTTTCGCCTGACAAAAGGAACGGTTTATGCCTGATTACCACGCAGCGCTTGTCATTGACATTGGCACAACTAACTGCAAAGTCAGCTGTTATTCCTGTCATGACGTGTCAGTTCTGGAAGTCCGCAAGTTTCCGACGCCAACAATATCGTCGGACAAAGGCGAGGTAGATTTCGATATCGAAGCGCTGTGGCAGGCACTGCGACTGGTAATGGCTGAACTGGTGGCTTCAGTACCGTTTCCGGTAAAAAATATCAGTATTGCGAGTTTCGGTGAGTCTGGCGTCTTTGTGGATAAGGAGGGCGTCATTCTTACCCCGATGCTGGCCTGGTATGATCGACGTGGTGAATCTTATCTCTCGTCATTAAGCAAGGCAGAGGCTGAAGAACTGTATTCTATAACGGGATTGCCACCTCACAGTAATTACTCAGCATTTAAAATGAGATGGTTGCTTGATAACTACTCCTTGCATGAAAGAAAAGATATCTGCTGGTTACATGCTCCAGAAGTGTTGTTGTGGCGAATGACAGGTGCGAAAAAGACGGAAATATCCCTGGCCAGTAGAACGTTGTGTCTGGACATTGCTCGCCGTACCTGGTCTCGTAATGCTGCCGGGATTCTCGGCATACCGTTCGGTGTACTGGCTCCGTTGATAAAGCCGGGTGAAGTGGCCGGATGGGTGACTGCAACGCTCAGGCAGGAGTTGGGATTACCACATGAGGTAAAAGTCACCCTGGCCGGACACGATCATATGGTCGGTGCCCGCGCATTACAGATGCAACCGGGCGATGTGCTGAATTCTACCGGCACGACAGAGGGTATTTTACTGCTGAATACACAGCCAACGCTTGATGTGCAGGCTCGCAGGGATAAGCTGGCAAATGGTTGTTACTCCGATGGTGAATTTTTCACGCTTTTCGCTTCTCTGCCTGTCGGCGGTTATGCGCTTGAATGGGTGAAAAAAACCTTTCGTTTAACTGATAAGGAAATAAGCACAGGCCTGGAAAAAGCCATGGAGCAATACCTCAAACCTTCCTGGTCTGTCGAGCATGTGCCGGTATTTATTCCTCATTTGCGGGGCTCGGGTTCGCCAAATAAAAATCGGCACACTCGTGGCCTGCTTTTTGGTCTGACGGATTCACTTCCTCCGGAGTCTCTGCTTGAGAGTGTCTTTATTGGCCTGGCGATGGAGTTTGCACACTGTCACGGGTGCTTTAATATCCCGGCGGGCAGGACAGTAAAAGTCATTGGTCCTGCGGTGAAAAACCCATACTGGCTCCAGTTGAAGGCTGACATCCTCCAGTGTCCAATTGAGGCCATTGCTTTTGATGAAACCGTCTCCCTTGGAGCATTGTTGATAGCCTGTCCGAATGTTGTCCCCCCGACTGTTCCTGTGGCTGATCGATATTTTCCTGACGCGGTTCGTTCTGCAAAGTTGAAAATATATCAGCAGCAATGGCTGTCATTTTATCAATTTAAACTGCGGCAAGAAGGGGCGCTTATTGGTGAATAACTGTGATAACTCAATAGTTCGATAATTTACTTACACTGCTCACATAAATATCTGGAGTTAATATGCCTTTAGTCAATGGTAGGATCCTGCTCAATTGTATTCAGGAAAAACATGTCCTTGCGGGTGCATTTAATACAACGAACCTGGAGACAACAATTTCCATTCTTAATGCAATAGAACGTTCCGGATTGCCCAATTTTATTCAAATTGCTCCTACTAATGCACAGCTTTCAGGTTACGATTACATTTATGAAATTGTTAAGCGGCATGCCGACAAAATGGATATTCCTGTCAGCCTGCATCTGGATCATGGGAAAACTCTGGAAGATGTTAAGCAGGCTGTCCGGGCCGGATTTACCTCAGTAATGATTGATGGCGCGGCGCTACCGTTCGAAGAAAATATTGCATTTACCCGAGAAGCTGTCGATTTCTGTAAATCATTTGGTGTTCCCGTCGAAGCGGAATTAGGCGCTATTCTGGGTAAGGAAGATGATCATGTCAGCGAGGCTGACTGCAAAACTGAACCTGAGAAGGTTCAGCGCTTTGTTGAGGAGACAGGGTGCGACATGCTGGCAGTGTCAATTGGTAATGTACATGGTCTTGAAGATATCCCACGCATTGATATCCCGCTATTACAACGCATCGCGTCTGTCAGTCCGGTACCTTTGGTTATTCATGGAGGTTCTGGTATTGACGCGGATATTCTTCGCAGCTTTGTTAATTACAAAGTAGCCAAAGTGAATATTGCGAGTGATTTGCGTAAAGCCTTTATTACTACTGTCGGTAAGGCTTGGGTAAATAATAACAACGAGGCTAATCTGGCACGTGTCATGGCGAACGCAAAACAGGCAGTTGAGGATGATGTTTATTCTAAAATTAAGATGATGAATAAAAATCACTCAGCATTCCGCAAAGTCTCTTAAGGAAAATATATGATTAGACAAACAGTACGCGTTATGAACAGTACGGGGCTTCATGCGCGGCCAGCCGCTACACTTGCGAAAATTGTCAAAAAATACCAGTCTTCATTAACGCTAGTTAATAATGACAAAGAAATTCCCATTAAAGGAATGATGAGTATTTTGGGGGCTGGCGTAAAGGGAAACACAATGATTGATTTAATTTGTGATGGACAGGATGAACTGGCTTTTATGGATGAATTAAAATCTGCATTTGCTGATGGCTTTGGTGAGTCAGTATAGTGCAATTCCCATCAAACGGCGCAGGAAGTTGTAGAGGCTTCCTGCACTCATGATCGTATGAATAGCCTTAACAGACCATCGGTAAAACCCTCATACCAGCACCTTTAGCCCGTGTTTTTGGACAACATTAAGTAGTTTCAGTGACATCCCGCTGGGACGCTTGGCGCCGCTTTCCCACTTTTGAACCGTTGATACGCTGGTATTCAGGTACCGAGCGAAAACCGGCTGGCTAACGTTGAGTTCTTCTCGTAACGCTTTTATTTCAAGTGGCTGCAGGTCTTTGATGCTGCTTAAGCAGGTCGTGTCAAAACTGCGCATTGTCTCCTGGGGAATGGCATCCACGCTAAATAATCCAGATGCCGCGCTATGAATCGCTTCAAAGGCAGGGCTTTTGAATTTAGTTTTTGCTGACATGGCGCACCTCTACCAGTTCTTTGTTATTAATGAGTGCCGTTATCTGATCTTCGGTCAGGCAAGCATAGTGTTTTGCTAACTCACGGAAACCCGCGAGTTCGCGATAGCTAATGTTGGCCATATCCTGTTTGGCATACAGGAAGGTGTAAAACCAATGTTCGCCTCCCTTTGCCAACACGATTGCGCGATCGCGGTTTTGATTGAGACGTTTTTTATAAACTCCGCCGCCGAGATTATCTGCTTTTCCTTGCAGTACGGCGTTGATGGCCTCGCTTAACTCGTCGTCTTTTATCGTGTGGGACTTCGCTTCTCTGTTAAACCACCTGGTTTTGAAGATTCGCATCAGGTTGACATCCTGTAATCTAAAGTATAGCACCAGGTGATACACTATGTCTTACCTTTTGGTTTTACACGCAGCGAGAGAAGATAATTCTCAACGCTCGACCAGCCTCGCAAAATGCAGCGCAACAATGTCAGTTGCTAAAACGTTAATCAGATCACATTTTGTAATGTTACACTGCGTGGATTTTCCGCACTAAAACGACGCAGGTGACCACAATGAATGAAAATATCGCAGAAAAATTCCGCGCTGATGGGGTTGCCAGGCCTAACTGGTCAGCCGTTTTTGCCGTGGCGTTTTGTGTCGCCTGCCTGATTACCGTTGAGTTTTTGCCCGTTAGTCTGTTGACGCCGATGGCGCAGGATCTGGGGATCTCCGAGGGCGTCGCCGGTCAGTCGGTCACCGTTACGGCGTTTGTCGCGATGTTTTCCAGCCTGTTCATTACCCAGATTATTCAGGCGACCGACAGGCGTTATATCGTTATTCTGTTCGCCGTTTTGCTGACGGCTTCTTGTCTGATGGTCTCCTTTGCCAACAGCTTTACGCTGCTATTGCTGGGCCGCGCCTGTCTTGGGTTGGCGCTGGGCGGATTCTGGGCGATGTCGGCGTCGCTGACCATGCGACTGGTTCCCGCGCGTACCGTGCCGAAAGCGCTGTCGGTGATTTTTGGCGCGGTTTCCATCGCGTTAGTGATCGCCGCGCCGCTGGGCAGTTTTTTGGGCGGTATTATTGGCTGGCGTAATGTCTTTAACGCCGCTGCGGTGATGGGCGTACTGTGCGTCATCTGGGTGGTGAAATCACTGCCGTCGCTGCCGGGCGAACCTTCTCACCAGAAACAGAATATGTTTAGCCTGTTGCAACGCCCTGGCGTGATGGCCGGGATGATCGCCATCTTTATGTCTTTTGCCGGGCAGTTCGCTTTCTTTACCTATATTCGCCCGGTCTATATGAATCTGGCGGGCTTTGACGTTGATGGTCTGACGCTGGTGTTGCTCAGTTTTGGTATTGCCAGCTTCGTTGGCACTTCTTTCTCATCTTATGTCCTGAAACGTTCGGTAAAACTGGCGCTGGCCGGTGCGCCGCTGCTACTGGCGCTGAGCGCGCTGACGCTCATTGTGTGGGGAGGCGATAAAACCGTGGCGGCGGTCATAGCGATTATCTGGGGGCTGGCGTTTGCGCTGGTGCCGGTGGGATGGTCAACGTGGATCACTCGTTCCCTTGCCGATCAGGCGGAAAAAGCCGGTTCCATCCAGGTCGCGGTGATTCAACTGGCAAATACCTGTGGCGCGGCGGTGGGCGGTTATGCGCTCGACAATTTCGGGCTGCTTTCGCCGCTGGCGCTTTCCGGCGGACTGATGCTGTTGACGGCGTTAGTCGTGGCGGCGAAAGTCCGTATTACGCCAATGAGTTGATATTGCTGCCATTTGTAGGCCGGATACGACGTTAGTCGTTATCCGGCAATAATAAACGCTTAATCAAAACCGTTATGCTCTGCGGTGGCGGCAAACCATTCTCCGCTTTTTTTCACCGTGCGCGTTTGGGTGGCTAAATCCAGTTGTACAAAACCATAGCGATTTTTATAGCCGTTCAGCCATGACCAGTTATCGATAAAGGTCCACATGTGGTAGCCAAGACAGTGACAGCCCTCGCTAATGCCTTTATGCAGCCATTTAAGATGCTCAGAGATAAAGTCAATCCGGTAATCATCGTGAATCTGTCCCGCTTGCACAAAACGCTGCTCGTTCTCAACGCCCATCCCGTTTTCGGAGATAAAACAGCGCGGATTGCCGTAATGATCCCGTAGGTTGGTGATGATGTCGTAAATTCCTGGCGCGTAAATTTCCCAGCCGCGGTAAGGGTTCATCTTGCGCCCCGGCATGTCGTAATAGTCAAATAACCACTCCGGCATAAACGGCGCTTGCGGATTCACCGCCGTATCACGGCATTTCACGCGGCGCGGCTGATAATAGTTAATCCCCAGTAAATCGATTTTGCCGTCGGCAATAAGCTGACGGTCGCCTGGCTGACAGGCAGGCAGCTGGTCATAGGTTTTCAGCAGCGCCACCAAGTCCGCCGGGTATTCTCCCTTTAATACCGGGTCAAGAAAACTGCGGTTGAATAACAGATCCGCATGATGCGCGGCTTGCACATCGGCGGGATGCTGCGAGCGTGGGTAGGACGGCGTCAGATTCAGCACTACGCCGATTTCACCGTCGTAGCGCCCGGCGCGCCAGGCGCGCACGGCGGTCGAGTGCGCCAGCACGGTATGGTACGCCACGGTGGCCGCACGTTTAAAATCCACCACATTGGGATAGTGGAAGTCGTACAAATAGCCGCCTTCCACCGGCACAATCGGCTCGTTAAAGGTAAACCAGTGCTTCACGCGGTCGCCAAACAAGGTAAAACACGTTTGCGCGTACCGACCAAACGCCTCTACGACGTCGCGATTTTCCCAGCCGCCTTTCTCCTGCATGACCATCGGCATATCAAAATGGAACAGCGTAATAAACGGCGTGATGCCCTGCGCCAGTAGCTCGTCGATGACGTGATTGTAGAAGCTCACCGCTTGTGGATTCACCTCGCCTACACCGTCTGGAATGAGCCGCGCCCAGCTTAGCGAGGTGCGAAAACTGTTGTGTTTTAACTGTTTCAGTAGCGCGATGTCTTGCTTCCAGTGGCGATAGAACGTTGAGGTTTCCGCTGGACCGATGCCCTGATGAAAACGACCCGGCTGGCGCTCGAACCACACATCCCACGTGGTCTGGCTTTTACCGCCATTCAGACTATCCCCTTCGGTTTGCAACGCTGAGCAGGCGCTGCCCCACCAGAAGTTATCGGGAAAACGGTATCGCATTGTCGTACTCCTTGATCGCGTAAATTCGCTCCAGAATACGCGCTTTTAGCGAACAGAAACCGGTTACAGTCCGCATTTTCGCGACCAAAAAGCGGAAAAGCGGTGCTACATCTCCGGGCATTCCACCTTGCCGAGAGCCTGCCAGTAGTTATGCTGATTGTTGCGCTCTATCGCGATCATCGCCTCCCGAATATGCTGCTGGTTCCCCTCGCTCGCCATGATTTTTTTCTCCCAGGCTTCATCGGTTAGCGCGCCTTTGGGCGTACACATTTTGCGCAAATCCTTTAAAATCGTGGTTTTTTCATGCGCCGACTGGAGTGAGCTAAACGGAGAGTCGGCATACGTGACGCCCGGTAGCGCGACAAGTGTGGCAATAAGCAGAAGCGTTTTTCGTTTCATAAACGGTATCCTTATCGGTTTGCACTTTTTCAAGAGTAAGTGTAGACCGTGCGACGTTCACTCATCGGGGCGTGCTATCCGTTGGCGTTGAAGTCAGGCAAAAGTGGGAAGGCGGTTTCTCGCTGCGCCTTCACTTTCTTGCGTGGCAGAATAGTGTATGTTCTGACTACTCTTTTATTTCGTAAGCGGTAGTGTAATGAGACGTATTGAGATCGTACTGGGAGAGCTGGAACGGCTGACGCGCGGGCTATGTCTTGCCGATTTGGCGCAGGAGACGGCGTTTACGGCGGAGGCGATAGGTTTCAATCTTGGGCTGGCGCGTAACTCCGTCAGCAAAGATCTCAATCAGTTATGGAATGACGGCCTGGCAATCAAAAGCCGTGGCCGCCCGGTCTATTTTCTGCATCGCCAGGCGCTGGAAATGTTGCTGGGACGACAGCTGGAAGAGTCTGAACGCGAGGTGCGGTCGGTGGCGGATGTGCTGCCGCATGAAGAGCATTATGCGCCCGACGATCCGTTTACCAGCCTGATTGGTTACGATCGCAGCCTGCGCGATGCGGTAGAAAAAGGCCGTGCGGCGGTGCTCTATCCGCACGGTTTACACGTTCTGCTTACCGGGCCGTCCGGCGTCGGTAAAACCTTTTTTGCGGAACTGATGCACCGTTTCGCCTGTGAACAGGCGAGCGGCGCTATCCCGCCGCTGGTCTACTTTAACTGCGCGGAATACGCCCATAACCCGGAACTGCTCTCCTCGCATCTGTTTGGTCATCGGCAGGGGGCGTTTACCGGCGCGAATGAACATAAAACAGGCCTCGTGGAGCAGGCGGACGGTGGTTATCTGCTGCTGGACGAGGTGCACCGTCTGTCTTATGAAGGGCAGGAAAAGCTGTTCTCTATTCTGGATAAAGGCGAGTACCGTCCGCTTGGCGTGAGCAGCCAGCCGCGATCAATTTCGGTACGCCTGATTTGCGCCACTACCGAGCCGGTCGGGTCGGCGCTGTTACGTACTTTCCAGCGGCGTATTCAGGTATGCATTGATTTGCCGGGCATTCGCCAGCGCTCCGTTGAAGAACAGATCGAACTGATCGTGGGGTTCTTACAGCGGGAAAGCCGCAAAATAGAACGTACGGTCAGCATTGATAAACCGTTGTTGCTCTGGTTGCTGAATAAACCCCTGGAAGGCAATATCGGTCAGCTAAAAAGCGATATTCAGTTTCTTTGCGCTCAGGCGTGGGCATCGGGAATGACCGAGCATAACGACACGCTACAGCTGGATAAGCGGCTGGCGGAGATGTCGGTTAACCCGACGCCGGAACAGCGTCTATTGGTGGATACTCTGTTTGACGGTAAAGCGCGGCTAAATATAGACGCGCGCACGCTGCCCGCATTGAAGACGTCGCTGGCGACCGGGGCGGAAATTGAAGAGAGCGACCTCTTTTACAGCTTCCTGACGCGCGAGTATGTTAATTTGCGCAACAGTAACGTCCCCCCGGCGGAGACGCTGGCGATCCTGAAAAATAAACTCAGCTCGATTTTTGAATACGGTCTCTACAGCCGCGACAGCGTGGCGCATCCGCCGCGCTATGGCGACCAGATTGAAGAGCGCGTGACGCTGCTGATTGGCTGCGTAGAGCAGGTGTTGGGATTTTCGCTGCCGGAAAATCTGGTTAACCCACTGCGTAAACACTTCCTGGCGCTGATAGGCTACGTGCAGCGCGGCCTGATCCCGCAGCTTTACTCTTCCAGTTTGATCCTGGATCGCTGCAAAGACGAATATGACAACGCCACGCTGCTGTGTCGGAAAATCAACGAACTGCTGCATATTCAGTGTCCGGCGACGGAAGTGGTCTGGCTATGCCTGTTCCTGAAAGAGTGCCGCCATTATCGTCAGCGTATCGATGCCAGCCCCGACTGCGGGGTCATTTTGATCGCCCACGGCGCGACCACCGCCACCAGCCAGGCGCAATATGTCAACCGCGTGCTGGAGCGCGAGCTGTTCAGCGCCATCGACATGCCGTTTGAACAGTCGGTGCATGACACGCTGGAAACGCTGACCCAAATGATTCAAACCCGCCAATATCGGCGGCTTATCCTGTTGGTGGACATCGGTTCATTGATCCATTTCGGCAGTACGATCAGTAAGTTATTCCAGATAGATGTTTTGCTCATGCCGAACATCACGCTGACCAGTCTGCTGGAAGTCGGGCTGGATTTAAGCTATGAAACCAGCGACTTACCACAGCTGACGGCGCTCCTGCAGAGTAAAAATATCCCCTGCCAGCTTTGTACGCCGCAGCAGGAGAACGGCGGCAAAGTGCTGGTCATCTCCTGTATTACCGGCATGGGAACGGCGGAAAAAATCAAAAAGGTGCTGGAGGAGAGCTTTGGCGAACTGATGTCGCAGGACACCAGGATGGTGATCCTTGATTATAACGAGGTACGTAGTCTGGAGCGCGTTCAGCAGGCATTGAATGCCAGCGAGCGGCTGGCGGGGATTGTCGGCACTTTCCAGCCGGGGCTGCCGGATATTCCGTTTATTTCGCTGGAAGAGCTTTTCTCCGAACAAGGGCCTGAACTGGTGTTGAGCCTGTTAACGCCCGATCTGTCCAACGCTGAACGCCGTCTGGAGATGGAGCGCAGCGCCATGCGCTTTATCAGCGCGCTAACGATGGAGAGCATCATCAACCATATTTCCGTGCTTAACCCGCAGCGTATTCTGAAAGAGATGGAGGGCGTTTTTAACCATCTGACGTCTTCGCTTTCCCTGAAACCAAGCCGCCAGGTGACACTGCGCTTCCTGATCCACTGCTGCTGTATGGTAGAGCGTATTGTGATTAACCGTAAACCGTTACAGATGGCGCTGGAAAGTCAGCCGAATCTGGACGCGCGCGCTTTTAGTGTCATCAAATCCGCTTTTCTGCCGATCGAAGACGCCTACGCCATCCGTTTATCGGATGCGGAATATTTTTATATCTACGAACTGCTCTATAGCTAATCCTTTTACTGGCGGGGCTTCGCGCCTCGCCAGACCTTTCTTCTTCCTCGCGTGACACAAATTTTGGCACAACCTTTGCTCTTCTGATGATGCGTTAGGCCGGATAGCGGCGTAAACGCCTTATCCGGCCTAACGGGAGTGTTCTGTAGGCCCGGTAAGCGCAGTGCCACCGGGCAATATATGCCGGTGTTCTCATGTAATTGCGCCAGGAGGCCATTTTGACTACCACACAACCGTTGCCCCACATCCTGCTGCTGACGCATGGCGGCTGGGGACAACCGCTTTGCAACAGCCTGCGTATGGTCACGGGCGAAATTAAAGGCGTGACGGAAATCGCGCTAATGCCTGTCGATACGCTGGGCGAGTTTTATCAACGCGTCGAGGCCGTGGTGAAAACGCTGCCGGAAGGCTCGCTGATCCTGACGGATTTTGTCGGCGGCACGACGTCCAACGTCGCGGCGCGGCTAAGCGCCGATTATCCGGTGGCGGTGATTGCCGGATTGAATGCGTCGCTACTGCTGGAGGCGCTGGACAGGCGTGAACAAGGGATGCTAACCGCCTGCGTGGATGAGTTAGTTGAGGCCGGGCGCAGTAGCTGCCTGGATGTGGTCGCCCATGTACGTCAGCTACAACAATCACTCTAAGGAAAACATCATGGCCAATATCGTTTTATGCCGCATCGACAGCCGTCTCATTCATGGGCAGGTTGTCACGAAGTGGGTCGGACAATCTCAGGCGAACCGGATAGCCGTTGTGAGTGATGAACTGGATGCCGATCCGTTTATGAAAAATATCTACCTGATGGCCGCGCCGCCAAATATCAAAGTGGATTGCTTCGGCAACCAGAGTTTTGCCGCCGCATGGAAAGAAAATCAGCTTGGCGACGGTAACGTGCTGGTGCTTTTTCCCTCACTGGCGGCGGTGCAGGACGCCATACAACTGGGCTTTGACGTCACCCGCATTCAGGTTGGTGGTCTCGGCGGCGGGCCAAACCGCAAAGCGGTTTTTCAGAATATTACGCTGGATGAAAAAGACGTCGGCATTCTTAACGACCTGAAAAACCGTGGCGTTCAGGTATTTTTCCAGACCATTCCGGAAGATAAGCCGCAGCCGCTCGACGATATCCTGAAAAAATTCTAACCCTTTAATAGACACAAAATCATTCTGGATGCATCGAGGCGGCAACTGAGTGAATCCCCTGGAGCTTACTAAAGTAAGTGACTGGGGTGAGCGAAGGCAGCCAACAAAGAGGCAGCCTGAAGGATGAAGTGTATAGGATAACACTATGGATACCTTACTCTTTGCAAGCCTGATGGGGTTGTATTACTGGTTTGCCCGTTTACGCCTCGGCTACACCTTCTCCGCGATGCTGTTACAACCGGTGGTGATCGCGGTATTTGTCGGGCTTTTGCTTGGCAATATGCAGACCGCGATGATCATCGGCGCAGGGATGCAGCTCGTTTATTTGGGCGTGACCTCAACGCCGGGCGGCAACGTGCCGTCGGACCCGGCGCTGGCGGCCTGTATCTCCATTCCTATCGCGGTGAAGGCCGGTATGGACCCAAACCTGGCGATCGCGCTGGCAATCCCGTTTGGCGTGATTGGCGTGTTTCTCGATCAGCTGAGGCGCACGCTGAATGCCGCCTGGGTGCATATGGCGGATAAACACGCGGAAACGGCAAACATGGCGGGCATCATGCGTTGCGCCTTTCTTTACCCGGCATTGCTGGGGCTGGTGCTGCGCTTCCCGGTGGTCTTTGCCGCTAACTACTTTGGCCAGGATGTGGTGGAAAGTTTCCTTAAACTGATGCCGCACTGGTTAACCCACTCCTTTGAAATCATGGGCGGCATTCTGCCGGCGCTGGGCTTTGCCATCACCATTATGGTGATCGGTAAAAAGAGCCTGTTGCCGTGGTTTATCGGCGGGTTCTTCGCGGTGTTGTACCTCAAGGTCGACATCATGGCGATGGCCATCTTCGGCACCTGTGTCGCCTTCCTGATTAAAGGCCTGGCGAAAAATGAAGGAGCAGCATGATGAGCAGTGACGTAATGCAACATGAACTGGTTGAGCGCGCGCGGGAAAGCGGGGCGCTGACCAAAGCAGACATCACCAAAGCCTGGTTTATCTACTGGCTGGGCGCCGAGGTTTCCAGCTCCTATGAGCGCTTACAAAGCCTGATTTTCTGCGCCTCGATGACGCCGATCATCAAAAAACTTTACCCACAAAAAGAGGAGCAGGTAGAAGCGCTAAAACGCCACCTTAACTTCTTTAACTCCGAGCAGACCTTCGGCGCGGTGATTCAGGGCATCTCTATTGCCATGGAAGAACAAAAAACGCGCGGCGAGCCGATTAACGACTCGTCTATCACCGGCATTAAAACTGGCCTGATGGGGCCGCTTGCCGGGATGGGCGACTCGATTATCTGGGCGGCGGTGATGCCGCTGTTGATAGCGATCTTTATTCCGTTCGCGGCAAATGGCAGCGCAATGGGCGGTATTATCCCGCTGATTCTCTACCCGGCGATCACCCTGGCGATCAGCTACGGCATGGTCCACAAGGGATATACGCTGGGGCGTGATTCGATTATCGGCCTGCTGCAAGGGGGGCGAATCAAAGAACTGATCTACGGGGCCAACGTGCTGGGTTTGATCATGATGGGCGCGCTTTCCGCCAGCTACGTCAAAATCACCACGCCGTTAAAAATTAGCGCTTTGAAAGGATCTGAAGTGGTGGTTCAGCAGATCCTCGACTCTATCGCGCCGGGCTTACTGCCACTGGCGGCGGTATTCGCCATCTACTTCTATCTGGTAAAAAAAGGGCCGCGCTACACCACCATTTTGCTGTCGATTGTCGCACTGAGCATAGTCTGTTCGTTGTTGGGAGTGCTGTAAATCATGACGCCGAATATCTATCAACAACTGGGGTTGAAAAAGGTCATTAACGCCTGCGGCAAAATGACCATTCTGGGCGTCTCAAGCGTCGCGCCGGAGGTCATGCAGGCCACCGCGCGCGCGGCTTCCGCTTTCGTCGAGATTGATGCGCTGGTGGAAAAAACCGGCGAACTGGTATCGCGCTATACGGGTGCTGAAGATAGCTATATCACCTCGTGCGCCTCGGCGGGTATTGCCATTGCCGTCGCTGCCGCTATCACCCACGGCGATCGGGCGCGCGTCGCCCTGATGCCGGACAGTACCGGTATGGCCAATGAGGTAGTGATGCTGCGCGGGCATAATGTGGACTACGGCGCGCCAGTCACCAGCGCCATTCGTCTTGGCGGCGGGCGCATAGTGGAAGTGGGGTCGAGCAATCTGGCGGCCCACTGGCAACTGGAAAGCGCCATTAACGAAAAGACCGCCGCGCTACTGTATGTGAAATCACACCATTGCGTACAGAAAGGCATGTTGAGCATTGACGATTTTGTACAGGTGGCGCAGGCCAACCACCTGCCGTTGATTGTCGATGCCGCGGCGGAAGAGGATTTGCGCGGCTGGGTGGCGAGCGGCGCGGATATGGTTATCTATAGCGGCGCGAAAGCCTTTAATGCGCCAACCTCCGGCTTTATCACTGGTAAGAAAACGTGGATTGCCGCCTGCAAAGCGCAGCACCAGGGGATTGCCAGGGCAATGAAAATCGGCAAGGAAAACATGGTTGGGCTGGTGTATGCGCTGGAGAATTACCACCAGGGCCAGACGACCGTGACCGCAGCACAGTTACAGCCGGTCGCGGAAGCGATTTCCGCCATCCATGGACTTTATGCCGATATCGAACAGGATGAGGCCGGGCGTGCAATCTGGCGTATTCGTGTGCGGGTGAACGCATCTGAATTGGGGCTGAACGCGCAGGACGTCGAAGCGCAGTTGCGCGGCGGCGAGATAGCGATTTACGCCCGCAAATATCAGCTTCATCAGGGGGTTTTTAGCCTCGATCCACGCACGGTAGCTGAAGGGGAAATGGCATTGATTGTGGCGCGACTCAGGGAGATTGCAGAACATGCAGCAGATTAATTTTTATCGTCAGCGGGTAGCGATTAACGTGCTGGCAAAGGATATCGCCAACGCGAAGGCTATCTATGAAGCCGCCGAAGGCCATGCGGTCATTGGCGTACTTTCCGCGCAGTTCGCTACGGTAGAAGAGGGCGTGCCGGAGGTGAAACGCTGGATGGCGGAGGTGCCGTCTATCTCAGTGGGTCTGGGCGCAGGCGACCCGGCGCAGTACTACAAAGCGGCGATGATTGCCGCCCATACTCACCCGGCCCACGTTAACCAGACCTTTACCGGTAGCGGCTTCGCAGCGGGCGCACTGGCGGCGACAGGCGGCGAGCAAACACATATTAACGCCCTGGTCAGCCCGACGGGAACGCCTGGCGAGGTGGTGATTTCTACCGGCGTCAGCAGCAGCCAGGGAACGCCAGCCCGCGTTTCCTGTGAAGCGGCGGTACGCATGATGCAGGATATGGGCGCACATGCGGCGAAGTTTTTCCCGATGGGCGGCGAAAAGTCGTTACCGGAACTCTATGCGCTGGCGACAACCGCTGCCCGCCACGGCATGACGCTTATCGAGCCGACCGGCGGTATCTCACTGGATAATTTCGGTATTATCCTGCAAACCTGCCTGGAAGCAGGCGTGCCGCGCGTCATGCCGCATGTTTACAGCTCGATTATCGATCCGCAAACCGGCAATACGCGCCCCGAAGAGGTCATTCGGTTGATGGAGATAGTCAAAGCGCTGGTGTGAGATTTATCGCCGAAGAGCGCTGCGTTCACCTGGCCTACAGATGACGTGTATTTGTAGGCCCGGTTAGCGTTACGCTACCGGTCGATAATGCGTAGCAGGCCGGGCAAAAATGTACGTATTGCAGCCGTCAGTGATTCCCTTTCGAGCCTCCTCGCAGGGGTAAATTTTCCTGAATGCTGTCTGTATTTTTGGCGAGTACAGTGGCGTCATCTTATGCCTCAGGTGACGGATCGCCATGAAAAAAAGCCCCACGTCCACGCCTCATGATGCGGTATTCAAAACGTTTTTACGCCATCCGGATACCGCGCGGGATTTTCTCAATATTCATCTTCCCCATTCGCTAAGAATACGTTGCGATCTGACGACGTTGAAACTGGCGCCGGACAGTTTTATCGAGAAAAATTTACGCGCGTTTTATTCCGATGTCCTTTGGTCACTAAAAACGTGTGAAGGCGACGGTTATATCTATGTCGTTATAGAGCATCAGAGTACGCCAGACGCGCATATGGCGTTCCGGTTAATGCGTTACGCGACTGCCGCGATGCAGCGCCATCTGGATGCTGGCCATAAAACGTTACCGCTGGTGATTCCCATGCTGTTTTACCATGGCGCGAAAAGCCCGTATCCCTTTTCGCTGTGCTGGCTGGATGAGTTTGACGATCCTGCACTGGCGCGTCAGCTTTATGCGACGGCATTTCCACTGGTAGACATTACGGTGGTGCCGGATAACGAGATTATGCAGCATCGACGTATCGCGATGCTGGAGCTGGTACAAAAGCATATACGTCAGCGCGACCTGATGGGATTGGTCGAGCGCTTAGCGGTACTTCTGATTACGGGAAACGCTAATGACAGTCAGCTAAAAGCGCTGTTTAATTATTTGCTAATACAGCATGGCAGCACGCCTCGTTTTGGCAAGTTTATCCGCGAGGTGGCGCGTCGTGTTCCCCAACACAAGGAGAGATTAATGACGATCGTAGACAGAATACGTGAATCGGGGCGCAGAAAAGGTAAGCGTGAAGGCGTGCAACAAGGCATACAGCAAGGTATACATCAAGGTAAGCAGGAGGAAGCCTTGCGTATTGCGCATACGATGCTGGAACAGGGGATCGAGCGAGAGATGGTGCTGATGATTACCGGGCTTTCTGACGAAGAGATTAAGGCAAAGCGCCATTAAACTTTTCCCTCTTCCGCCCGGTCATCGTGATTATCAACGGCGTTAAGCGGCCCGCGCGCGTCGACGGGAATCGAGGGAGATCAGAATCACTGACGAGAGAATGAGCAGCGTGCCCAGCCAGTCCGGCAAGGTAAAACTAATCCCCAACAGCAGTAGCGACAGCAGGGCGCTACTTAACGGTTCCGCGCAGCTTAAAATGCTGGCTTTGGGGCCACCAATCAGTTGCGCGCCTTTCAAATAGAGGCTGAACGTCAGCGACGTACCGATCACCACAAGGTAGAAAAAGGCCAGAATCAGACTGCCGCTCACCGCAAAGTGCGTTCCTTCTTTAGCGTAGAAGGGCAGCAGAATAAGGCCGCCAAAGGACATACTCCAGCCGACCACTGGCAGCGTGCCGTATTGGGCGATTAGCCTGGAAGGCCAGGTCGTATAAAAGGCGGCGGCAAATGCGGAGGCGATACCCCAGAACAGCGCGCCTGAAGAGATCGACAGCGATGTTGGATTGCCGTGAGTCACCAGTAAAAAGGTGCCGATAAGCGATGTAAGAATGGCGGTTAAGACCAGAATGCCTGGTCGTGTTCTTCGCGCTAATGCAAACCACGCTACAATAATGGTCGGCGATAAAAATTGCAGCACTGTCGCGGTGGCGGCATTGGATTTTTCAATCGTGAGCAGGAAGGTTAGCTGAACGGTGAGCGCGCCCACCACGGAGAAAATCAGCAGACTCAGGGCATCTTTGCGGTTTTTAAGAATTGAAAATATCTTATCGCCGTGCATAAAGGAGAATGTCACCAGTATCAGCCCGGCGAATAACAAACGTATCATCGTCAGGAACTGTGACGACATACGGCTTTGCTCCATGATGTACTGCGCGCAAACGCCTGAACTCCCCCACAATACGGCGGCAATCAGGACGTTTAGCATCCCTTTTCTGGTGGAACCCATTTTTTCCTCGTCATGTTGTTTTATTTTTTTACGTGCAGGCATCATAACAGAGCTATCGTCGGTATTAAGCAGGAATTTATTGTTTAATGATTTCAGACGAGCCTGTTATTGACATAATATTGTCATTTTTTTGCCATAGGAAATATCAAACAAACTTAAACAAATCGTCACTATCCCCGCCTTTGCACTTTACAGAACATATTGACTGACTATAATAAGCGCAAATTCATGCAGGAGTAATATGTTGGACAGTCACTTTTACGTAAATCATCTGGCAAGTTAACGCACGCTATTCCTGCGCTGCTTGCCGAACCGGTGGGCAGCAATCTCCCCTTGTGACGATTGTCATCCCAATAATGTTACAACACGCGCATTGTCGCGAGGTAATCGTCATGTTCATGTTTAAACACGCTTTATTTCCTCCGCCGTCAACACGACGCTAATTGCCTCAGGGCAGAAATTTGTCGTGTGCTAAATATAGCACGTACTTATTCTTCCAGAAAAAATGGAGGAACGTATGTTAATGTTTCCTTATATTTTGAATTTACTGGCCGCTATGCTGTTGGGCGCGCTGATTGGCGCGGAAAGACAATGGCGTCAACGTATGGCGGGATTACGCACTAATGCGCTGGTGGCGACAGGCGCCGCCGTTTTTATTCTGAGTTCCATGACGACATCGCCAGACAGCCCCGGGAGAATTGCGGCGCAGATTGTCTCTGGTATTGGCTTTCTGGGGGCGGGCGTCATCATGCGCGAAGGGATGAATGTGCGCGGACTGAACACTGCGGCAACGCTATGGTGTTCGGCGGGCATCGGCGTGTTATGCGGCTTAGGGCAGTTCAAAAATGCGCTGGCGGCGACGATCATTATTCTTTGTGCCAATATTTTATTGCGTGAAGCGGCGCAGCGTATAAATCAACTCCCGGTATCCGCCGAGGGAGAAAAACGTTATATCCTGAAAGTAACCTGTAATAAAGAAGATGAGAGCGCGGTTCGTCAGTGGTTACTGAATATCGTAAAAGAGGCCGCGATCTGTTTACAAGGGTTAGGTTCGGTCCCCGCTCAGGAACAGGGCTATAAAGAAATTCGTGCCGAGCTCGTGGATCATGCTGATTATCGTAAAACGCGAGAACTGATTATATCCAGAATAGGTGATAACGATAATATCACCGCAATTCACTGGAGCATTGATAGTCAATAATAGTTTTTATTCAATTGCAACATTACGCCAGGCGTATAAGGAGGGAATGATGGATATTCCCGAGTCGATAAAATAAAACCCACTCAAAATAGTGAGTAAGCAATAACTCTTTTTTATGCATAGATAATTCTCCCGGGGCATTCACCTTCAAATCGTGAGTTTACTATTCCCTGGGCGTGATATGCAGGAAACACTACACCTTAATTTTGGGGATTCATCATGACTGACATGAACATTGAAAACCGGAAACTCAATCGCCCGGCGTCAGAAAATGATAAGCAGCATAAAAAAGTATTTCCGATCGAAGCGGAAGCTTTTCATAGCCCGGAGGAGACACTGGCGCGGCTGAACAGCCATCGTCAGGGCCTCACGACGGAGGAGGCCAGCGAACGGTTGAAAGTGTATGGGCGCAATGAAGTGGCGCATGAGCAAGTTCCTCCGGTGCTGGTTCAGCTTCTGCAGGCATTCAATAACCCGTTTATTTACGTTCTGATGGCACTGGCAGGGGTCAGTTTCATCACGGATTACTGGCTCCCGTTACGCCGTGGTGAAGAGACCGATCTCACCGGCGTGCTGATTATCCTGACGATGGTCAGTTTGAGCGGGTTATTGCGTTTCTGGCAGGAGTTTCGCACTAACAGAGCAGCACAGGCGCTGAAAAAGATGGTGCGCACCACCGCCACGGTGTTGCGTCGTGGGCCGGGCAATATAGGCGCGGTGCAGGAAGAGATTCCCATTGAAGAACTGGTGCCGGGCGATGTGGTTTTTCTGGCCGCAGGCGATCTGGTGCCCGCCGACGTCCGACTGCTGGCGTCGCGCGATCTCTTTATCAGTCAGTCAATTCTTAGTGGTGAATCATTACCCGTAGAAAAATACGATGTTATGGCTGATGTGGCAGGTAAAGACAGCGAGCAATTGCCTGACAAAGATAAAAGCCTGTTAGATTTGGGCAATATCTGTCTGATGGGAACCAATGTAACCAGCGGCAGAGCGCAAGCGGTCGTGGTTGCGACGGGAAGCCGTACCTGGTTCGGCTCGCTGGCGAAATCCATTGTGGGTACGCGTACCCAGACGGCTTTCGATCGCGGAGTCAACAGCGTGAGCTGGCTGTTGATACGCTTTATGCTGATCATGGTGCCGGTTGTCCTGCTGATCAATGGTTTCAGTAAGGGAGACTGGGTAGAGGCTTCGCTGTTCGCGCTGGCGGTTGCGGTGGGGTTGACGCCGGAAATGTTGCCCATGATTGTCAGTTCCAACCTGGCAAAAGGCGCGATTGCGATGTCGCGGCGCAAAGTGATCGTCAAACGCCTGAACGCTATTCAAAACTTCGGCGCGATGGATGTGCTGTGTACAGATAAAACCGGTACCTTAACCCAGGACAATATTTTTCTGGAGCATCATCTGGATGTGAGCGGTGTAAAAAGCGGCCGGGTATTGATGCTGGCCTGGCTGAATAGTAGCAGCCAGAGCGGCGCCCGGAATGTGATGGATCGCGCCATACTGCGTTTTGGCGAGGGTCGAATCGCACCATCGACAAAAGCGCGCTTCATTAAACGCGATGAACTGCCATTCGACTTTGTACGTCGCCGGGTATCGGTCCTGGTGGAGGATGCGCAGCATGGAGACAGATGCCTGATCTGCAAAGGCGCCGTTGAAGAGATGATGATGGTAGCCACCCATCTTCGCGAAGGCGATCGTGTGGTGGCGCTGACGGAAACACGCCGCGAGCTACTGCTGGCGAAAACCGAAGATTACAATGCGCAGGGATTCCGTGTATTGCTGATAGCGACACGTAAGCTGGATGGTTCCGGGAACAATCCGACATTAAGTGTGGAGGATGAGACCGAACTTACCATCGAAGGGATGCTCACTTTTCTCGATCCGCCGAAAGAAAGCGCCGGAAAAGCGATTGCCGCGTTGCGGGATAACGGCGTGGCGGTCAAAGTCCTCACCGGCGATAATCCGGTTGTGACGGCGCGTATCTGTCTGGAAGTGGGTATTGATACGCACGATATCCTGACCGGAACCCAGGTTGAGGCGATGTCAGATGCCGAACTGGCGCCTGAGGTGGAGAAACGCGCAGTATTCGCCCGGCTGACGCCGTTACAAAAAACGCGTATTTTGCAAGCGCTACAGAAAAATGGTCATACCGTTGGTTTTCTTGGAGATGGGATCAACGACGCGCCCGCGCTTCGTGATGCGGATGTGGGAATTTCCGTCGATAGCGCCGCCGATATTGCTAAAGAGTCATCAGATATTATTCTGCTGGAAAAAGATCTCATGGTGCTTGAGGAAGGCGTTATCAAAGGGCGGGAAACCTTTGGCAATATCATTAAATATCTGAATATGACCGCCAGCTCTAATTTCGGCAATGTTTTTTCGGTACTGGTAGCCAGCGCGTTTATTCCGTTTCTGCCGATGCTGGCGATTCATCTGTTGATCCAGAATTTGATGTACGATATTTCGCAGTTGTCGTTGCCGTGGGACAAAATGGATAAAGAGTTCCTGCGTAAGCCGCGGAAATGGGACGCGAAAAATATTGGTCGTTTTATGCTATGGATTGGCCCAACGTCTTCTATTTTCGATATCACAACCTTTGCGCTGATGTGGTACGTTTTTGCGGCTAATAACGTAGAGGCGCAGGCGCTCTTTCAGTCCGGCTGGTTTATTGAGGGGCTGCTCTCGCAGACACTGGTCGTGCATATGCTAAGGACGCAGAAAATACCGTTTATCCAAAGTCGGGCGACGTTGCCGGTATTATTGACGACCGGCTTGATTATGGCGATAGGCATTTATATTCCATTCTCACCTCTGGGCGCGATGGTTGGACTGGAGCCGCTGCCACTGAGCTACTTCCCGTGGTTGGTGGCGACATTATTGAGCTACTGTCTGGTGGCGCAAGGCATGAAGCGCTTTTATATCAAACGCTTTGGCCAGTGGTTTTAATGATGTTTGAGGATCGCCCAGATGAATCGCTCACCCGATAAAATCATCGCGCTGATATTTTTACTGATTAGCCTGTTGGTGTTGTGTTTAGCCCTCTGGCAAATCGTTTTATAACGAGGTGACGCCATGCAAAAAAGAGGGTTGGACAAAATTTTTTATCAGGTTGTCCTGATAGCAATCATCCTGATTTTACTGACTATCTGGATACGATAAGCTGCTGTTGGCGAGCCCCGCTTAAAATAAGAATCGATGTAGTTGTTCTTTTTATGGCGGGGCGCTATTTTCATGGTATCCCACATCAGAAGGGCAATATCATGAATAATCGTCGTGGTTTAACCGCCGTCCTGGCGACGTTGATTACGTTTTCCCTGAGCGCTACGCCTGTGCTGGCGAATCCGGGAAATGGCAATGGCGGCGGACATGGTAATAACGCGGCTAATCAGGGTAATAACGCGGCTAATCAGGGTAATAACGGTAACGGACATAAAGGAAATGCCGGGCAAAAAACGGAACACCGTAAAAATGGCGGTAAACCGGATCACGTCGAGTCGGACATTAGCTATGCTGTCGCCAGGCAACTGGCAGTGAATTTAGGGCTGACGGGTTATCAGTCTTTACCTCCGGGGATTGCGAAAAATCTGGCGAGAGGAAAACCGCTACCGCCGGGAATCGCTAAAAAAACGGTGCCAGCGTCTATGCTGGGACAATTACCTTATTATCCGGGCTATGAGTGGAAAATCGTTGGGGATAATCTGGTGCTGATCGCGCTCAGTACCGCGGTGGTCACGGCGATTATTAATGGCGTATTTGATTAAGAGCCTATCCCACCAGGCGTTATTGGCGCAGCCAGTTTGGACACGGACAGCGCGCAAAAACCGGAGAGTACACGTAGTACGTGAGGTTTGACTCGCTACGCTCGCCCTTCGGGCCGCCGCAAGCGGCGTTCAAAACGCTAACGCGTTTTGGCGAGCACTGCCCAGGTCCAAAATGGCAAGTAAAATAGCCCCATTAAATGGGGCTATTTAGCCGCTTCAGGGCGTTATTTATGCGCGTTGAGAATCCAGCAGTTCATTATTTTTTACTACTTCCTGCGCTTTGGTATAACTTTCAATCAGTAGCTGATAGGCCGGGAATATTTTGGTATATACATCCGCCCATTCTGCGGCATCTTCCCTATTCCAGGTACGTTGCAGCTCAGAGGCTACCGCCGCGGTATCCATTGGTACTACGCCCGCCTGCACCACGCGGGCCATCGTAATTTCCTGCGCCATTTTACTGTACGTGCCGGAGGCATCAATTACCGCAAATACCTTGTACCCTTCCGCGACGGCGCTGATGGCTGGAAAAGCCATGCAGACACTGGTAATAGTACCGGCGATGATCAGCGTTTTACGGCCTGTCGCTTTTACCGCTTGTACAAAATCGGCATTATCCCAGGCATTAATTTCCCCTTTACGCGCGACATATTGCGCGTGGGGCGCATTCGCATGGATTTCCGGAATCAGCGGACCATTCGGTCCCTGTGGTACGGATGCGGTAGTAATGACCGGCATATTGCATAAGGTAGCGATCTTAGCCAGCGCCGCGGCGCGCGCGCGTAATTCCGGCATCGGCATGTCGCCGACGGTCTGAAACAGGCCACTTTGGTGATCAATCAGCAGCATTACTGCGTCGTTAGCATCAATGGCAGGGCGTTGACCGTTAAAATTCGCGGGTGTAGACATAATTCATTCCTTGTTGTTGCCTTTCACTGATAGTCACTATCAGTGTTAAAGTCATTAATCGCCGGGGCGATTTCCGTTTTTAAGCTGATGACAGTAATCCGTTGCCGATTCTGGATTACCCTGTTGAGTTCTTTCTGAAGGAATATTCATCGGCATCACCTTCAGTCGATTTACTTTCACGCGAATTTGTTATCACAACAATATTCATATTATGAATAAATGTTTCTATTTTACATGTCAGAGAGGATTATTGATTGAAAAAGCAAACTATGTCCCTGCAAATTGTTTCTGATAGATAGTTTTAAAATTATTTGGTATAAATTTGAAATATGTGGGTTAAGGATTAACTTATTTATATTTAAATAACATAAAGCACAGCTTAAATATTAAGTGGGACGCGTGCTTTTATTAAGTATGGCTACTGTAACTCTTAATAAATTGGAAACCATCCCTATATAACGAGTGCTGCTTTTTGGGATATTACAAGCCATTATAGGAACACATTGAATAAAACCTTGTCTTTCATGTGGGGTAGATTATCAGGATATTTTTTCTCATGATTTATCTATGAGATATTAAAGCGTAGTGGCACAGTAAATTTGGCCACTTGATTAAAGGTGATATTCTCACCTCAATACAAAACAGGAGACTTAATGAACAAGAAAACCAAACGTACTTTCACTCCTGAGTCTGCTATAATGAGAAAAGCGGTGTCTACGCTTACCTGTTAATGTCTTATGCCTCTCGCTCTTCTATATGATCGGTATGTGCAGGGGACAATCCATGTCCTGCTACGCAGCCACAGCATCAGACTATACTCAGTGGTGTCTATTAACCCTCTCCAACTACGTTATGTTTTGGCATGGTAACAATGCGATGTTATGGATAATTAACGATAATATTGAATTTAATCCAGAAATGAATCGCCTGGCGTCATTATCGAGGCCAGATCTCAACATTATTCTGACAACGCCCGCCAGCCGCTGCTTGCGCCTTCTGCTGGAAAACGCCCCCTCCGTCGTCTCACAACAAACATTCTTTCAAAAAGTGTGGGAAGAAGACGGCATGGTGGTGTCGGCAAATACGCTTTATCAGAATATCTCCATTATTCGCCGCGGATTACGTACCGTTGGCGAAAATGAAGATACGCTGATAATCACGGTTCCGCGTAGAGGCTTTCAGATTGAGCCTGGCGTGAGCCTCATGACCATCCGCAAAGACTTCGCTCAGACAATAGAAAAAAAGGGTGAGACGCCGCCGCGTACGTCAGGGCGTTGGTTTAAACATTATGTACCTGTACTTTGGATGACCGGGACATTTGCTGTCGGTATTTGCTTGGCACTATCAGCTGGCAAACCGTTCCCGATAAGGATTTTTACGATCGCTACACGCTGGTTGAAACAACTCAGGGCTGTCATTTTTTCTCGCGAAATGAAGATATCGAAAGCGGCAGCCGCTTTGCAAGCTATAAGTCAATGATTCTAAAAACCGGTATGGATTGTCAGAAATACCCATGGGTCTATTTCCCTTCCAGCAGTCGCACCCCAGCGGTTACGGCATTGATTTGTCAGCAACCTTATAAAACGCGCGGTGATACAGGCTGCGTGACGCTTTTTTTCCGCGGGGTGACACATGGGTAAAAAGGCACTGATGTTAGCCTGCCTGACGCTACTGTTTCTGGGTGTAGGGCTTGGGCATCTTTTTCATTTATATACGGAAAAGAACCGGGATCCAGAGAAATGTACGGCGCCTGTGATTGTGTTTTATAACAACACTCAGGCTAACCTGACGCTGGACTTTATGTATTCGCTGAAAAAACGCACTGGGGTGGTTTCCATCAGCGGAACGTATTACGTCGATAATAAAATGAGCGGCGTGATCCGCCGTGATGTTTCCTATGTATGGAGTGAAAATAAAGACAGCACCCATTTTATATCGACGGATATCAACAAAGTCACGCGTGACGAAACACTGTCCGATGCGGTTATCGAGACGGTTTTACCCGATTTTTATGTCTATCCAGGGAAAAGTATCAGTTACACCATCCTGACTCAGGGCCATCGTGGCTTTATGTTCACCATCGGGAAACGCCCGATATTTTTCTGTACACATTAAGCTTTTTTGGAGCCGTTCATGAAACCTATCAGCCAAATGAAAGCGTTTCCGGGTAAAAGCCGCTGAAGATCAGCGGCTCTGTTGTTACCTGAATCAAAAACTGTATTTAACCCCCAGTAGGCCTTGGGTATTACTATAGCCCTGGTCACCTATCTGCTGCGCCACGTTACCCCATACGTTCAGGCGCGGGGTAATTTGCCCTTCAATACCCACTTTCAGTTCACCAATATTTTTTGTACCACGCATATCGCTGCTGACATCGTCCATCTTCACGCTGGCAGGCTGCGTATTATGGATCCAGTTCGCCTCCACGAACGGCTGGAACTCTCGAGATTTATTGTCATCAATAGCATTGTGGCCGTTAATATAGGCTTTTACGCCCATGCGGGTTAGCAGATTACCGGCGGTATCATCCTTGACGAGGGTACCATTGGCTTCGCGATTGTCGTCAGCCTGCACGCCCATCCATACCACCTGCGCTTTGGGCTGCAACCAGTAGCTTTGATGCGCGCTTTCACCTAACCTGAAGCTGTAACCGGCTTCAACCGAGGCGGTAATTCCTTTGGATTTATATTTCTCAGCGGCCTGATCCTGACCCATGACCTTGTTATCAAACCAGTTGTACAGCATCCAGGTATCCACATAAGCCCCAGACCGATCGATATTGTTAGCATACCAGGTGCCGTAAAGGCCGACGCTGTAACCGGTGACTTGACCACGGGAATGATAGTCACTCACGGACGACAGCGTGCGGTTCTGGCTGTTGGCATAACCTGCCATTGCACCAATATGCCAACGGTCAAGACCGTCAGTGCTCCACTGTGCCAGATCGCCTCCCACTTGTAACACATAGCTGTTGATGCGGGTTTTTAGCTGCCCGCTGCCATCGTTGAAGCGAGTATGGGCGCCGACGTTACGCATCCACAGGCTGGTGACCTTCTTCTCACCCGTCAGCATGTCGGTGTACTGGGTTTCACCCAGACGGTCATGGAGACGCGTCATGAACAGCGTATTTGCCGCATAGTTGTTGGCAAGATAGCTGCCCACTTCCGGACGGAACTGATGTTCTGTTATCGGCGGTGTGTCAGATTGCCCTATGTCAGGAATTGTCGGATCAGGGATGACCGGGTCTACTGGCTCAGGGTCTACAGGATCAGGGTCCACCGGATCGGGAATAACAGGGTCAGGGATAACCGGGTCTACTGGATCAGGGTCCACCGGATCGGGAACGACAGGGTCAGGGATAACAGGGTCTACCGGATCAGGAATAATCGGTTCGTCCGGCTCAATGTAGCTGGTCAGATACCAGTTTTTACCTTTCTGCACCACGTTGTAGTCATAGGCTCCGGCAACAATACGGCTTGCTTTTTCGAAAGTACCGTTAGAATTACCAGCAACGTTAACAATTTCAATACCTTCAATGGTTTGCGCCCCGGCTCCTCCAATATTATTTACTGCAACAAATGTGTTGCCTGAAGTATTGCCGAGAACCTGCAGCCTGTCCGTTTCGGAATCATCATCGTTGAGCACAGTATTAAAGACCAGCTTACCGCCGTTGCCTACATAATCTTCATTGATGGTGAGCGTTTGCCATGGCTCGCCATCTTCATGGCTGAAGTTAATGGTTGCGCCACTATTCAGCGTCAGGTCAGTGAGCGTTGAGCTGCTGGTCATATTCCAGGTCGCATCGCTCATTTGTACAGAGATAACGCCTGTGCCCGCCGTAGCGCTGGTGATGTACGACGCCCCGTCCCATCGCGAGTTGTCCGTCATATTGAGCTTAATCGTACTGTTCTGCTGCGGTAGCGTACCGCTGGCAGCGGTGGCGCCAGCAGCACGAATATCACCGTCGATGACGAAACGACCTCCTGAAGAACCGTCAACAATGCCGCCAGTTTCCGTGCTGATGGCGTAACTTTCGCTACTGTTATCGCCCGCCATAGTAATAGCCGCACCGCCTGCCAGATTAATGGCGCCTCGGGAGAGGGCGTATAAACCGGCAGGGGCTTTACTATAGGATGCAGCCTTACTGGCGCTGTTAACGCTAATAGTGGCATTCTCTCCCAAATTAACGGTAGCGTTAGTTGCATATACCGCGTGTGCGCTGGCACCGTTCACCGTAATAGTAGCGTTGTTGCCAAGCTCGGTTCTGGAGGAGGATGCTGCGTAAATCCCCGTTGAGGATGCGCCGGAGGTTTCGATGGTTGCATCGTCACCCAGACGAATCAACGAACCGCTTTGTCCGGTACGCAGCCCCTCCGAACTGTCGCCGGTAGTAACAATATGTGCACGATTGCCGACGACAATCGTATTTTTGGCACGTGACGCATCCCGCATGGCGTTGGCTGTAATTCCACGTCCCTGGCTACCTGTTGTTTTGATATACAGATCGTCGCCGACGTAAATATTGGCCGATCCGGTCCAACCCTGGCCCAGTGAGTTATATCCGGCGTTAATACCGTCACCATCCTGACCATCCACGTAGATGTTGGTACGGTCACCGGTAATAATAAATACCGGGTTATCCGGAGTATTTGCGCCGTGAGTACGGATGCCATCGACGTCTCTACCATTATTCGCGGCATTCGCCGACTGCGTCCGAATGGTCAGGTCGTTGCCAAAAATCACGCCCGGACTTCCCGTCCCGCTGTTTTGAATAACCGTGACAGTGTGTTCAAACGCCTCCGCACCCGGCCCATTAAGCGTGAGGCCATTGCCATAAACCGGGATGGTGCCGGTGTTCCACTGATAAACGTAGTTGGGCATAGTACCGACTTTGGTGAAACCGGTACTGGCCTGAGCGGGAATAATAGCCTGTAATTCCGGCGGCAACTGGCTGACCAGCCCACTGGATGGCAGACTATCAACGTCAACCCAGGCCGCCTGGGAGGGAAATACCATAGAGGCTAACGCTGCTGATACCGCTATGGCGATGAATGAGTAATTTTGGGGAGTTGGCATTCTGCCTCCTGCATTATGGCGTAAAGCGTCTTCCACATCGCAATAATATGGAAATAATAAAAATGGAAACGGATCTATAAAATATTTGATATTATTTTGTGAATGCTATGCCCTAGCTTATTTTCAAGCCGCAGCTTATGCACATAAAGTTTCTTAATATCAATATTGTCAATATTTACAATCTGCTGAATACTTATTCCTGATACAAAGCGCTTCAGTAATATAAATTCCGTATAGTTAAGCGTTCGTCCACGTTTACTGTTGGCGAGCCGACCGGTAAACAAGCGGTGCATCTTTTGCTGTTGCACAATATCATCGTCATCGGAATAAATAATTCCTTGTATTTTATTGCTTTTCAAAATCCAGTAATTGGCCAGCGGAGTTAAACTTCTGTCAGAAATCAGGACAATATGCATGCCACTGTCTGCCAGACTGTCAGCCCATTGCAAATCGGTAAATCGTCGAAGATTCGGGAAAGAAAAATCAACAAAGATAAAACCGCTGGATAAATGGTTGTGTCTATCAAGCAATAACTTTTCAATAAACCCTTTTTTCAGGAAAGCATTACCATCTGGCCAGATGGAAAATGCCGCATTATGACAGTATTGCACCCGTACTGCGCTGTCAGGGAATAATTGACAGGATAAATCGCAACTAATGCAATGGACAATTTGTGAAGGCTTTCTCATCATCCTGAACGACTCCCGTCGATGTTTCTATTAATATTTCATTGGTAAATAAATGTGTCAATCCAGATAATATATCGTGCTACGGCTGTCAAAGGTCGCGAAATATTGTCAGTGTCATAAACTCCTGGAAAGCACTAAAATATAGCTTTAAAAAACCATGACAGATCCGACAGTCGTAATACATCATTTCGGATTTGTATTTCACCCATTGGGATTTTTATACATAATCTCCAATATCAGAAAAAATCTTAAAACAGCACTATTTGCTAAATCATGAGGGTGATAAATAACGGTTCTCAATACCATCTGTCTGCTGTCCTCGTCACTATCGGGGTGATGTGATGAAATATAAAAGTAATTCCTGTAAACCTGTAATGAATTCTTATTATTAAAACCTAATTTAAGATTTTTTCTTTTATTGCATTGTTATTCAATGACTTAATGGTGACATTTGTGCTCTCATCAACTTCTTATATACAAATTTAAGACTCTTTTATAGAGACGCATGTAAACTTTAAGGAGGTGTAATGCTAATGCCATGAGAAAATCTTGTAACTTAACGCTGGGAGTCATACCTTGCCAATAAGTTGCTCTGACTTAATTCTGATCGTGACAGTCTGAGCAACCGACAGACTTATCGGTCGAAGCAACTTCAGCTTCTGGCTTCTTTTTTCAATTGCTCATCTGATGAAAACTCTTTCCCGGAGCACATTAGTGAGAAACAGGATGTGGTCAAACCTAATGTCCATAGATGTTGTCAGTCACTTCACAAATATCCGCCTCCTGGCAGATATCTTTAAGCGTTCGTCCAGCTTCGACCAACTTAATTACGGCGATGTTCTGATGCTCAGTGAGACGGGCTTTACGCATAGAGATTCCTTCGTCAGCAGATCGATGACGTGATCTCTAAATGTGAATAGCACGATTATGTGGAGTAATATGAGCACATGGTATAAGAATGTATACGGATATTTTACTGCTGAAATATAATAATGGGAGGGGTTATGAATAAACAGGACGTATGGGAGAGAAAGGGTATAAAGATAAAATGCTTGCAGTATCTAATAGATAACAATGAAAAATCAGGTAATTGAGAAACTATTCAGTGTTTAGGTTGATGTGATATTAAGTCATTCAGCCGCTACAGCGCATTATCAGGATAATTTCGTCTGGATAAAACGGAGGAGGGAATCGCCACAGGTTTAACAGACACCGCTGAGTCATTTAAGATGACTTAAAGAGAGGAGCCCATGAGCGGTAAATGTTATCCCGAAGCGTTTAAAATTAAAGCGGTAGAACAGATTACTGAGCGCAGCCATTCTGTTTCCTATGTTTGCATCAAAAATTTTTTCTAAATAGCTACGCGGAATAGTAAATCCCTTTGAGGGAACCCAGTCCGGATGGTGCGATCTGATCAATCGCCAAATCAAAACAAATCACCAACCGGACTAAGCGATGCCGATCATAGCACCCATTCCCCGTGACGAACGACGCCTGATGCAGTAAGTAATCCATAAAACGCATCCGCAGGCTGACGGCCATGCTGATGTTGCATCAGGGTGACCGCGTCAGCGATGTTGCCAGAACGCTCTGCTGTGCCAGTTCCTCCGTCGGACGCTGGATTAACTGGTTCACGCAGTCGAGTGTTGCAGGACTGAAATCATTACCTGCCGGACGAACCCGTCGCTGGCCTTTTAAGCATATCTGCACGTTATTACGTGAGCTGGTAAAACATGCTCCCGGCGATTTTTGCCATCAGCGCTCAATGAATGAGCGGACACAACAATAGCGTTCTTGGTAATACACCATAATGCAGTCATTGACATTTATTTCTTTTTAATATTATTTTATGAAATAAATAAATCTATTTAGTTTTTTTAATTTCACTTTTAAGAAAATATAAAAAAATTATTCTTGTAATCAGCTACATGATTTGAATGAACTAATTTTATACCTAAAAGTATAATATTTAATCATACATATATTTATTTTCAATATATTTTATACGGATATCCTTATTTATAGTTAACGTGAATTGTTTCTAAATGATAATACATGTGTTTTATTTTACATATTATATTTCCCTCGCTCATACTGCGCCCTCATTTAATCATAGATGACAATTTTTATTCACATTAAGGATGTATGTAATAATGAAAAAAACATTATCGTTAGCAGTTATGGTTATGGCGATGGGCGCGGGTTCTGCAATGGCTGCCGATCCAGTAGCAGCTGGCCAGATCACGTTCAATGGCCAGGTCGATCCAGCGACCTGTATCGCTAAAGTTGTTGACGGCGGTAAAACCAGTATCGGTTCTGACGGTACTGTTACACTGAAAACCGTCACTCTGGCAGATATGAAAGCTGCCGCAACCGTTGCACAAAACACCACTGGTTTGAATCCTAAAGATTTCTCTATCACCGTGGACTGCACTGGCGCTGATGCTGATCTGAAAAACGTAGCTCTGTATATGAGTTCTGCAGACTTCGCCAACAGCGACGGTACTCTGGCTAACAATACCAATATTACCCTGGGCTCAGGCATTAAAATGGCCAATGGCGTAAGTATCGCAGTACACGAAGTTGAAGCTGCCGGCGGTCTGACTCTGGTGAATATGGTTAACCACTCTGACAAACACGAACTGGCACTGGATGATACTACCCGCGCCGGTACCTATAATCTGCGCGCTTCCTACGTTATGGCTCCTGGTGTCACCAGCGATGCAGTGACCTCCGGCGCGGTCACCACTAACTCTATTTACTCTATCGTTTATAATTAATCTACACCTACCCGTGAAGATTATTTAGCGAATTGTCATGCGAGCATGCGTGCCGATATTTTTCGGTACGCTTATTATCAATAAAATATCCTGCCCATACCGCGATGGATTAATGGCGATATTTAAGCACGCAAGGAATGCTTATGTTATGTCATCTGAGAACTGCATTTACGGTCATCACGCTTACCGGCACGTTACTAAGTAATGTCGCCTGGGCTGATATTGTTATTTCAGGTACGCGTATCGTTTATCGTGGCGCACAAAAAGATGTTAACGTGCGCCTGGAGAATAAAGGCTCGCGGCCATTGCTGGTACAAACTTGGTTGGATACCGGTAATGATAATACGGAACCTGGTGCAATTAAGGTACCATTTAACGCCACTCCGCCGGTTTCTCGTATCGATCCCAAAAAAGGCCAGACGATAAAAATTATGTATACCGGTAGTCAAACTCTTCCCAGTGACCGGGAAAGTGTATTCTGGTTCAACGTACTGGAAGTGCCGCCAAAAGCTAATAAAAATGAGAATTCAGCTGCGCAGAACACGCTGCAGTTAGCGTTTCGCACGCGCATTAAACTGTTTTACCGCCCTCAAGGATTGGGCGATCTGGCGGGTGAGGCTCCGGCAAAGTTAACCTGGAGAATGAAGCATGAACAGGGCAAGTCCGTTGTGACCGTTAATAATCCAACGCCCTATTTTGTCTCGTTTAATAGTATTGAACTGGAGTCGACTGGTAAAAAATATATCGTCGACGGTCAAATGGCTGCTCCGCTAACTGAGACCAGTTTTACTCTCAAAACCGCGACTACGATCAGCAGTGGCAAAATTAACTACAGTTTTATCAATGATTTTGGCGGAATTATCAACGCTACAGCCTCTCTACAATAAAAATAAGAAGGATTATAACGTTGTACACCTTTATCAATTGCCCTCATCCCTTATCGCGCACTACCATTGCTATCTGCCTGGCATTGTGTGCTGTTAATAGGGGCTATGCTGCGGAAAGCATTGAGTTTGATGAAACTTTTCTAATGGGTGATGGTAAGTCGTCTATTGATATTAGCCGCTATGCCGACGGTAACCCTACACCGCCGGGGGTATACAATGTCAGCGTTTTTGTTAATGATAAAATCACAACTAATCTGGAAATTCCGTTTATTGATGTCGGAAAAAATGATGCTGAAGCCTGTATCAGCAAAAAAAATCTTGCGCAGTTGCATATTAATCAGCCTGAGAAGATAAAAAATAGCGATATTTTGCTAAAGAAAGAGGATGAAAATAGCGATTGCCTGAATCTGACAACGCTAATAGACAATTCGAATATTAGCTACGATAGCAGCGATCAACGTTTATACATTACTGTACCGCAAGCCTGGCAGAATCGTAGCTATCAAGGTTATGTCGACCCTTCATTGTGGGACAATGGGATTAATGCCGCCACTTTATCTTATTCACTCAATGCCTATCACAGTGAATATGACAATGGAAATAATGACACCTTTTATGGTGCATTTAACAGCGGTGTTAACCTTGCGGGTTGGCGCTTTCGTGCCACCGGTAACTATAACTGGGCCAAAAATGGTGGTAGTAACCTCGATTTTCAGAACCGCTACGTTCAGCGTGATATTACCGCATTGCGATCTCAGCTCATTATGGGTGAGGCCTATACGACGGGCGAAACCTTTGACTCGGTTAATATTCGCGGTGCTCGCCTCTATAGTGACAGCCGAATGTTGCCATCCTCGCAGGCTAGCTATGCGCCTATTATTCGAGGAGTTGCTAACAGCAACGCCAGGGTCACTATTACCCAGGGGGGGTACAAAATCTATGAAACTACCGTACCGCCAGGAGCCTTTATCATTGACGATCTTAGCCCATCCGGTTTCGGTAGCGATTTGATCGTTACTATTGAAGAGGCTGACGGCTCCAGGCGAACCTTTAGCCAGCCGTTTTCTTCAGTGATGCAGATGCAGCGACCTGGCGTCGCCCGCTGGGATTTTAGTATTGGGCAGATGAAAGACGACAGCCTGCGTCATGAACCTAATTTGATTCAGGGATCGTTTTACTACGGTATCAACAACTATGTGACTGGTTATGCAGGCCTGCAAGTCACCGATAATGATTACTCAGCTGGGTTATTAGGTGTGGGGATTAACACACCATTTGGCGCCATTGCAGTGGATGTCACCCAATCGCAGGCGGAAATCACCGATGATGAGTCTTATGCCGGACAGAGTTACCGCCTGACGTGGAACAAACTGCTGGAGCCGACAGAGACCTCGATCAACGTTGCTGCTTATCGCTATTCTACCCGAAAATATCTTGGGCTGAGCGATGCACAACGCCTGATTGATGATGCGGCACATGGCGTGGTGAGTACGAAAATGAATACTTACGAGCGACTCAAAAATCAGTTTACCGTCAGTATCAGCCAGCCGTTGCAATTTGAGAAAGAGGATTACGGTTCATTCTATCTTTCCGGATCCTGGAGTGATTATTGGGCGGGTGAGCATAGTCGCAGTGAGTACAACGTCGGCTATAGCAAAGGGTTCAGTTGGGGGAGTGCGGGTATTACCGTTCAGCGTACATGGAACGAATATGGTGATAAAGACGATGCGATGTATATTAACTTTAGCATTCCATTGAGTAATCTTTTTGGTGGTACTTACCGCCGTTCAGGTTTTACCAGCCTTAACGCCAATATTAATACTGATTTTAACGGCACCCATATGGTGAATATGAACTCAAGCGGTAATAGCGAAGATAATTTGCTGAATTACAGTGTTAACACCGGTTATACGATGAATAAGACCGGTAGCGATCTTGCCTCAGTAGGCGGTTATGCCAGCTATGATTCACAATGGGGCAGTTGGTCTGCATCCAGCTCATTTGATACTGATAAGAGTCGACAATATTCACTGAGTACAGATGGTGGTTTTGTGCTGCATAGCGGTGGTCTGACCTTCAGTAATGACAGTTTTAGCTCCAGCGACACCATAGTGCTGGTGAAAGCGCCAGGGGCCAAAGGTGCACGTATTAACAGTAGCGGCAGTAGCGTAGACCGTTGGGGCTACGGTGTAACCTCTTCGCTGTCACCATACCGTGAAAATACCATTTCACTGGATATTGAGGACATGGATGGTGACGTGGAACTGAAAAGTACCAGTACCATTGCCGTACCGCGCGATGGCGCGATTCTCTTCGCCAACTTCGAAACCGACCAGGGGCGTTCAGCCATCATAAATATGAGCCGCAGCGATAATAAGACATTGCCGTTTGCTGCTGAGGTTTATGAAGGTGATGCGCCAATTGGCAATATGGGCCAGGATGGTCAGGCATTTGTGCGTGGTATTAACGATGCTGGTGAACTCATCGTTCGTTGGTATGAAGAGGGTCGGCCGCAGTCCTGTCGCGCAGCCTATCAATTCCCGGCTCAGCCAGCCACTCTACCGGGGAGTCAGACATTGGTGTTGAGTAATGTCATCTGCCGTATCTCCAACCGTAACTAAGATGGAATAGATCATGAAACGGAATAAATCTGTACTTACCGCACCATTATTGGGGCTGATATTACCACTAGCCAGCCAGGGGGCAGCGGCCCCTACCGAAATTAATGTTGATTTTACCGCAACGGTGATTGAGACCACCTGTAATTTTATTATTGATACTGCCGTCAGCCCGGCTGTTAAGGAAAATACGCGTAATAGTCAGTATACATTGACTATACCTAATGTTTCTTTGGATAAAATCATTAGCGAAGACCCTGCGGCGCAGTCTAATTTTACATTGAAAACTGATAGTTGCAGCCCCGGGATTTCTGCCATTAGCACAAAAATCACCAGTTCCGCAGGACGCACTGGCAACCTGATTAACAACAGTCTGTCAAACAGTACTGCGGCAACTAATATCGGCATGGGTTTTAAACGCCAGAGCGATAGCGGTAATAACTTTATTACTCCGGATAACGCCACGACTATCACATGGAGTTCTGATGAAAGGTCGGCAGGTTTACCCTTGACCGTTGCCCTGCGCATCGTTAACAGCAGTGGTACAACGTCTACCGGTGAGTTTGAGTCTACCGCCACCTTCAACTTCACCTATAACTAACAAGGATGATGATAATGAACAGGAAATTACTCGCCGGGATGGTTTTTGGTAGTTTATTAAGCACAGGAGTTGCTTCTCCAGCCTGGGCCGGAACCTCAACCCTTGATCTCAAAGTAAAAAGTACTATCGAAGTAGGTACCTGTACTGCGGCTATCTACGACGGTACCACTCAAACCAACACTATCGCACTGGGTAACGTGCCAGTTTCACAGGTAGTGAACTATCAAAGTAATGCAGGCAAAGCTTTTAAAATACGTTTTTCTGATTGTTCTGGTTTGCCAAACGGCAAGGCTAATCTGAAAATTGTTAAGCGGGCCAATGGCTGTGCAGGGGGCAACTCAAACCAGGCTGGTTTTGCCAATAGTACAGCCGCTGCAAGTGGTGGCGCTACGGCTACGGCCCTGGAGCTATGGACGGGTAGCTCGGCAGGTCAGGGAACGCAGTTCCACTGCTACACGCCGGACACCACCACACAGGAGATTAATGTCTCAGCAGCAACAGGTTCTACTACGGTTGATTATGATATGAGCGCCAGGTTAGCCATGCCGTCGGGTAAATCCCTGGCTGATATTCAGGCGGGGTCATTTCTTGGTGAAACCACCTTTATTATCTCTTATAACTAAGGCTCTGGAATAGCCATGCTGACGCGCAGACAGTGTTATTTTCTATTTTGTTCAGGGCTGGCAACGGCCTTTTTATCGCGACCGGGATACGCCGACCATAACGTCGATGTGACTGCAACGGTGATTAATAATACCTGTCGGTTGGAAGTCAATGATAACGGTGTGGTGCGACTGCCCACCGTTAAGCTGGACTATTTCTCGAATGAGATTACAGCTGAAACTGATTATGCCGGGGGGCAAAACTTTACTCTGCGTCTGGTTGATTGTCCGGTCAGCGATGATAAGATTTCTCAGGTGTTATTTACCTTTTCCCCGCAACAGGGGGCCTTGCCTGCGGATAACTTACAGGTATTTGCTAATGAGTTGGCGCAAAATAACGATGGTGCGAAAAATGTTGGCGTGGTAATTTTTTCCGCTCAGAGCAACGCTACACGTTTTAATGTGCTGGATGTCAATGGGATGTCAAAAGCTATCTATAGCTTGCCGGATAGCAATTACAGTAATTCACAGTGGACATTCTACGCCCGGATGCAAAAAATTGTCAGCATGGAAGATGTGTCATCAGGGCTGGTAACTGCCAGAGTGCTGGTGAATATATCTTACCAGTAAATAAAAACAAGGATGATAAAATAATGACGATTAAATTTCGCATGTTATGTCTGTTGTTGTCGACTCTTTCTTTATTTTCACAAGCCTCCTATGGATGGTCTGTTTTTGTTGGAGATTATGGCAACGTAAATAGTAGTAATATTTCAAGCAGCATCAGTGATATCACTGTAGATTTCAACCCGACAACTTTTGTAAAACCTCTGGCAATGCATGAAGGAAACGGTTTACGGGAAATTGCTGTGACGGATGCTGCAAGAGATCTTGATCCTCATACCGGCCTGAGTTGTAATAAGGATGGTAACGAAGGTCAGGCTGATTTGCATCATGGGTATATCGATTCTGGATTAACTTATAATGGCAATAAGCTCTGGAAGACAAATATTACCGGGCTCTATTTTGCTCTTGAATTTACTAGTATTAACTTTGGTGGTCAATATTACAGTGAGCAATTTTGGGTCAACTGGGCCAGCGGTGATAGTGCAGCTAAATCCTTTAATATGCATACTATAATGGGGGCCGATCAGCGTACAAAAAATGGAATGTGCGATAGGGCTACCAACTGGAAGTATTATGCCTATGGTGGCATTGTTTTATGGATTAAATATCATATTTATATTGATGATAAATTTAATCCTAATGGCGCAACATCCCTCCCCATCACTTTTCTGAAAAGTAGTATATATGATCTTAAATTTAATACACCGTACACCTCAGATGCTGCGCAGCATTCTGTGAGCTACGTGTTCAATAGTGGTACACTGAATATCAATTATCCAACCTGCACAGCCAGTGCCGTTACCGGTGAGGGCGTTAGTAATGCTACCGTGCCGTTTGGACGTGTTTCTGCTGAAGATATTGTTAATGGAAGCACGACGATGCAGAAAACATTTTCTATTGAACTCAGTAACTGTAAGTATGTTAAAAACCTGAATGTGACGCTGGATTCTACCAATATTGGTACAACAGATAAAACTTTACTAAGTAATACATTGACGAGTAGTGCTGCCAGTGGGATTGGTGTAATGATTGAGGGGGAGAAGAACCCACTCAGCACCAGCGACTGGACATTGCTCAAGCCCAGAGACAGTACTTCAGTTTATAAATTTACCAATACACCTGATTATACCAACAGCGATATTGGAAATAGTACCCAAACAATGAATTTTCGGGCTACCTTAAAACAGGATGGCAGTAATGTTATCAATGCAGGTGAATTTAAAGCTACGGGTAGATTTACCATCAACTATCCATAATATCTTTACCTGTAGATCTACTACTGGGGCAGGAAACATATTCGATAGAGCCCGGTGTTAGATCTTTTTCATAAAGATGGTCGTTCGGTATGAATGACCTCTTTATTGTATATAAATTCCATGTCGCTATGGGGAAAATTCTTTGTCACGATTGACATGTATATGCATGTAGGCACCACAATAGGTTGGCTTATAACAAATAATGGCTATGTCAATAACCGGATTGCTACAAACCAAAAATAATATCATATGGTTATTGACGTCAATGGTTCAATCAGCCTGATAAGCGTGCGTTGGAATATCATGAGTAAAATAGAAAGAAGTATATAGAAGTTAAATAATATACCGCCTTTAGAGTATATTTCAATTTATCGTGCTCAGAGGTTATTGAATTGTGAGCCAGCAGATTGACTTCATTGGCATGATATTGGTGCAATAAATCGTTGTTTGAGGATAGCAGAAACAAATGGAGCATTAGGGTGTGTCCTTAACCTAACAATCGCCTCAAAAACAATCTGATGGCTCCCGGCTTTAACATGCACTAGTAGTTTCTTGCCGTTTTCTCTGAACGTGTCGCTGAGGCGCGCAGGTAAATCCCGCCATGGAGCGCCTGAACAAAGCACCCAAAATATGCCATTCATAACATGTCGATGAGTAAAGTAAGGACGTCCACCTCTGGAAGAGCCCCTTTCAGGTGGCAACATAAGGGAAATGAGCGCCCACGCTTCTTCAGGGAAATCGTAACGAGCCAAATTCAGTGACGCTTTGTAATCAAATCATGCGTCAGATTGTATAAAAATAGTTACGGGACACACCCTGGCTTGATGGCTTCGTTAATAGCCACATCCGGCCATGTTCCAGATGTGGGGCTTTTCTCCTTCCCCTCTATTCGGTACTTCCTCCGCCAGCACGTTGACCCCGTTGGATTCACCAGCAAAAAGAGCCCCTGCCGATAGAAAATTTGTAAGGTTTACTACGGTTTCAAAGTGATATTATTATTTGATTATTAATGATTTTTTCTTTTGGTGGCATGTCATTTTACCTCCAATAGTTGGTATGCCCAATTGTGCCCCCAAAGGCATATTGATACCAATAGACTCCGGTTGACCTCAGAATACATGTAAGGCTTGATATATAAGGGATTAGAAGGAGTTTTATTGACTTCAGGAGCGTTCAGTAGAGGTTAATTGGCGGAAGATCACAGGAGTCGAACCTGCCCGGGACCGCTGGCGGCCCCAACTGGATTTGAAGTCCAGCCGCCTCACCGGAGACGACGATCTTCCGCGCCTCGATTGCTACATGGAGGCGCGCGCATTATAGCTACTTCCTGACGTTTCCACATCCCCTCCCGTGCTTTTTTAACTTCCCTTTCCTTCTGCCATGATCGGTTTCATATAAACCCCCATAAAATCCATTAGTTACATTTCATCACACTTTTTGGCGCTACCCTGATCACAGAAAACAAGAATCGTAATTTGATAACCAAATAACGGAATATTCACGCTCGCAGGGAAGGTTTACAAAAACTGTAACCGGTATCAGTGAGCGTTGTAAGCGTTAAGGATGCGTAATGAAAAGTGAGATTCTCTCCGTTAAGGAGAAGATTGGCTATGGTATGGGCGATGCCGCGAGCCACATCATCTTTGATAACGTCATGTTATATATGATGTTCTTCTATACCGATATTTTCGGCATTCCCGCTGGTTTTGTTGGCACCATGTTTTTACTGGCGCGTGCGCTTGATGCCATCTCCGACCCTTGCATGGGCCTGCTGGCCGACCGTACCCGCTCTCGCTGGGGCAAATTCCGACCCTGGGTGCTGTTTGGCGCGTTGCCGTTTGGTATCGTTTGTGTGCTGGCTTATAGCACGCCGGATCTCAGTCTGAACGGCAAAATGATTTATGCCGCCATCACCTACACGTTGCTCACCCTTCTGTACACTGTGGTCAACATCCCTTACTGCGCGTTGGGGGGTGTAATAACCAATGACCCAACGCAGCGTATCTCCCTGCAATCCTGGCGCTTTGTGCTGGCAACGGCGGGCGGAATGCTTTCTACCGTACTGATGATGCCTCTGGTGAAACTGATTGGCGGCGAGAATAAGGCGCTGGGCTTCCAGGGGGGTATCGCGGCGCTCTCGGTGGTGGCGTTCCTGATGCTGGCGTTCTGCTTCTTTACCACCAAAGAGCGCGTTGAAGCGCCTGCCACCCATACCTCCATGCGTGAAGACCTGCGTGATATCTGGCACAACGACCAGTGGCGCATAGTCGGCCTGCTCACCATCCTGAATATTCTGGCGGTATGCGTGCGCGGCGGGGCGATGATGTATTACGTCACCTGGATATTGGGCAAACCAGGCGTGTTTGTCGCCTTCCTCACCACCTATTGCGTCGGCAACCTGATTGGCTCGGCGCTGGCAAAACCGTTGACCGACTGGAAATGCAAAGTGAGCGTTTTCTGGTGGACCAATGCTTTACTCGCAGTAATCAGCGTGGCGATGTTCTTCGTACCGATGCACGCCACGATCGCTATGTTCGTCTTTATCTTTGTGATTGGCGTATTGCACCAGTTAGTCACGCCTATCCAGTGGGTGATGATGTCTGACACCGTCGACTACGGCGAATGGTGTAACGGCAAACGCCTGACGGGGATCAGTTTTGCCGGCACGTTGTTCGTGCTGAAACTGGGTCTTGCCCTCGGCGGGGCGCTGATTGGCTGGATGCTGGCAGGCGGCGGTTACGACGCGGCGGCGAAAACGCAAAACAGCGCCACGATCAGCATCATCATCGCTCTGTTCACTATCGTTCCGGCCATCTGTTATCTGCTGAGCGCCGCGATCGCTAAACGCTACTACACCCTGAAAAGCCCGTTCCTGAAAACCATTCTGGAACAACTGGCGCAGGGCGCACACCGCAACGAACAAGAATTTACCCATAAAGAATTGCAAAACTAAAGGAACAGACTATGAAAATTAGCGACGGAAACTGGCTGATCCAGCCTGGCCTTAATTTGATTCACCCGGTTCAGGTGTTCGACGTTGAACAGCACGGGAATGAGATGGTGATCTATGCCGCGCCGCGTGATGTCCGCGAACGAACCTGGCAACTGGATACCCCGTTGTTTACCCTGCGCTTTTTCTCGCCGCAGGAAGGAGTGATAGGTGTACGGATGGAACACTTCCAGGGCGCTTTGGATAACGGCCCACATTATCCGCTCAATGTCTTGCAAGATATCAACGTAGAGATGCAGAACAACGCTGAATTTGCCGAACTCAAGAGCGGCAGCCTGAGCGTGCGCGTCACCAAAGGCGAGCTCTGGTCACTGGATTTTCTGCGTAACGGTGTACGTATCACCGGTAGCCAGTTGAAAAATAACGGCTATGTGCAGGACACCAACAGCGGGCGCAACTACATGTTCGAGCGTCTGGATCTCGGCGTGGGCGAAACCGTCTACGGGCTTGGCGAGCGTTTTACCGCACTGGTGCGCAACGGTCAGACGGTGGAGACCTGGAACCGCGACGGCGGCACCAGCACCGAGCAATCGTACAAGAATATCCCGTTCTATATCACCAACCGTGGCTACGGTGTACTGGTGAATCATCCGCAGTGCGTGTCGTTTGAAATTGGCTCCGAGAAAGTCTCCAAAGTTCAGTTCAGTGTTGAGAGCGAGTATCTGGAATACTTCGTCATCGACGGCCCGACCCCGAAAGACGTGCTGAACCGCTATACCCAATTTACGGGTCGTCCGGCGCTGCCGCCCGCCTGGTCGTTTGGCCTGTGGCTGACCACCTCATTCACCACCAACTACGACGAAGCGACCGTTAACAGTTTTATCGACGGTATGGCCGAGCGCAATCTGCCGCTGCACGTCTTCCACTTCGACTGTTTCTGGATGAAAGCTTTTCAGTGGTGCGATTTTGAATGGGACCCGGTGACTTTCCCCGATCCGAAAGGGATGATTCGCCGCCTGAAAGCGAAAGGGCTGAAAGTCTGCGTGTGGATTAACCCCTACATCGGCCAGAAATCCCCGGTCTTCCAGGGGCTGAAAGAGAAAGGATATTTGCTTAAACGCCCGGACGGCTCCTTGTGGCAGTGGGATAAATGGCAGCCGGGACTGGCGATTTACGACTTCACCAACCCGCAAGCCTGCGAATGGTATGCCGACAAGCTGAAGGGCCTGGTGGAGATGGGAGTGGACTGCTTCAAAACTGACTTCGGCGAACGCATTCCAACGGATGTGCAGTGGTTTGATGGTTCAGATCCACAGAAAATGCACAACCATTATGCCTACATCTACAACGAACTGGTGTGGAACGTGCTGAAAGAGAGCGTCGGCGTTGAAGAGGCGGTGCTGTTCGCCCGTTCCGCCTCGGTGGGCGCGCAACAGTTCCCGGTGCACTGGGGCGGCGACTGCTACGCCAACTACGAATCGATGGCGGAAAGCCTGCGCGGCGGGCTGTCCATCGGCCTGTCAGGGTTTGGTTTCTGGAGCCATGATATTGGCGGATTCGAGAATACCGCGCCGGCGCATGTCTACAAGCGTTGGTGCGCATTCGGCTTGCTCTCCAGCCACAGCCGCCTGCACGGTAGCAAATCCTACCGGGTTCCGTGGGCCTATGACGACGAGTCCTGTGACGTGGTGCGCTTCTTCACCGAACAGAAGTGCCGGATGATGCCATATCTGTATCGGGAAGCGGCGCGCGCCAACGAAGCCGGTACGCCAATGATGCGGGCGATGATGCTGGAGTTCCCGGACGATCCGGCGTGTGATTATCTTGATCGCCAGTACATGCTGGGAGATGCGGTCATGGTAGCGCCGGTATTTAGTGAAGCGGGCGACGTTGAGTTCTACCTGCCAGAAGGCCGCTGGACGCACCTGTGGCGCAACGATGAAGTGCAGGGCAGCCGCTGGCATAAACAGCAGCATGACTTCCTGAGCCTGCCAGTGTACGTGCGTGACAATACACTACTGGCGCTGGGCAACAATAGCCAGAAGCCCGATTACGCCTGGCATGAGGGTACGGCCTTCCAGTTATTCCATCTGGATGACGGCTGCGAAGCGGTCTGCGAAGTCCCTGCTACGGATGGTTCGACAATCTTTACGCTGCAGGCGAAACGCACAGGCAATACCATTACGGTGAGCGGCGAAGGCGAGGCGCGCAACTGGACGCTGTGTCTGCGTAATATTACGCAGATTAGCGGTACCAAATGCGGTTCATATGCGGGAAGTGAACTGGGCGTAGTGGTCACCCCGCAGGGAAATGAAGTGGTAATTACGCTTTAAATCTGAATCGCCGGATGGCGCCGTGAGCTGCGCTTATCCGGCCTACAAATGAGCAAGAACCGTAAGCCCGGTAAGCGCCATCGCCACCGGGCAAGCCCTCAATTACAGCGCTGGCTCCGTTGACGTAACTTCCCCGCCGGACACCACGCCCGCTTGCATCGTCTGTGTTATCTGCTGCTTTTGTGCGTTGACCGCGTGTAATTGCCCGTTTACCGTCGGTTTCAACGGCGCATCGGCCTGAATATTGCCGCTGGCCGTGAGCTGAATATTGCCATCGCCAGCAATCGGTAATGCCGGCCAGCCCCACTGCTGTAGCACATCCATTGGTACGCCGCGTCCGTTCAGGCTGATTTGCGTCTGACGCTGCGGCAGTTGCGATACGCTGGCAGTGGCTTCCAGTATCCCTTTTCCAGTAAACGCGCTCAGATCGCTGATGTTGACCGTGCTGGCATTAGCCGTCAACGACAGCGACGGGCGGCGCACGTCCACACGGTTAAAGGTTGCCGCTGCGGCGTTGAGGGTCGCATTGCCGCTCCAGACGCCCCATTGATGATGTTGTACCAGCTCCAGGTTTGCGCCGTAGCCGTCCAGGGCGGTGATTTGCCACGGGAAGGCCGGGTCGATATCGATCACCAGATTGCGGCTGGCGCTGAATTTTTTCAGCGTCAGGCTGTTCAACCAGTCGGGCAGCGGCTTCATCCATAACTGCTTCCAGTTTTCCGGCAGCGTATACTCCAGCCCGGCGATAGCGGTATCGTCCAGAATAAGCGCTTTGCCTTCGCGTAACCAGGCGCCGGAGGTTCTGACCATACCGCCTTCCCAGCGGGTGGTGAACTGGCGTAGCGCAACGCCCTGTGGTGAAAATTCGGCGTTCAGGATTGGATCGAGCAAGTGCAGCGAGCCGTAAATAAACTCGCTGGCGTTCATCGATAATTTACCTTCCTGACTTTGCCAGTCTTCTTTGCGCAGAGTCAGATTGCGCAAACTCAGGTCAAGATCGGTGACTGCCCAGTCTGGTCCTTGCAGGCTGGAGTCCGTCACTTCAAGACGACCAATCTGCAAAGATGGAACCGTAGTCAGCGGCGCGAAAAACTCGCTCAGGGATTTATCGCTTTGTAACCGAATATCATTCAGCCGCAGATTTTCAACGACCCAACTACCATCAGCGTTACGTCGGGCGACGCCGGTTAACGCTCCGCGCGCCATATCGGCGCCGACGGTGTTTAACATCACCTGATTATGGTCGATACTGCCTTCAATAAGCACATTAGTGGCGGGAACGTCGTTTAACGTCAGCGAACCGGCGCTCAGTTGGATCTGGGCTTTATTGCCTAATACCCGACCGGCTTCGGGGCGCCAGGGCATAACGCCGCCGTTAACGCGCTGGGCGCTCAACCGCCATTCGCTGCCGGGACTATTGAGCGCCATATTGCGAAGTTGCAGGCGGTCGGCCTCAAACGGGAAAGGGGCGGTTTGCACTGAAATATTCAGCGTGCCGTCCTGTAACAGGATCGTGTCGACATGCAGCGGCGCGGTTAACTGGCGAATGCTCAGACCGATATCTACGGTTTTCGCGACCAGGGTAGCAGGCTGACCATCACGACCAAAGGTCACATTCTCCAGTAAAAGATGGGATGGGGCGGAAAAACGATGATCCATCACGTCGAATGTGAGGTGATAACCGCTGTTCTCTGATACCCAGTTGCTGACATGATCTGCGCCCCAGCGCGTTTGCAGCAGAAAATAAAAGCCGAAAATCACCACTACACAGGCGATCAGCACGTAGAGAAGCAACCTCCCAATCAATTTCATGGTCTTCCATCCCGTGAAATGCACATAGGGGATTTATGCACGATTTGCGTGCAATCCTCAAGACAGGAATGGTGAAAGAGCGTTACAGCAGCGGCGAATCGTGTCGCCGCCGCAGGGTTTTTACGGTTTTTCCGGCGGGAGAATCAGGTTCAGCACGATAGCCGTGATGCCGCCAGCGGCAATTCCGGATGAGAGCAGATTTTTCACCCATTCCGGCGCGAACTGCAGGATCTGCGGCTGTTGCGAGACGCCAAGACCCACGGCCAGCGACAGGGCGATAATCAGAATCGCGCGGCGGTTCAGCGGCTCACGCGAGACAATACGCACCCCGGAGGCGGCAATGGTGCCGAACATCACCAACGTGGCGCCGCCGAGCACCGGTTCCGGGATATGCTGCACAAAACCGCTTACCGCCGGGAACAGGCCGAGCACAATCAGCATCAGCGCGACGACAAATCCCACATAGCGACTGGCGACGCCAGTCAACTGAATTACGCCGTTGTTCTGACCGAAACAGGAATTCGGGAACGTATTAAATACCGCTGAAACAAATGAGTTCAGGCCGTTAGCCAGTACGCCGCCCTTTAGCCGTTTCATGTACAAGGGGCCGGATACCGGCTGCTCGGAGACATCAGAGGTGGCGGTGATGTCTCCGATGGTCTCCAGCGACGTAATCATAAAGACCAGCATCAACGGCAGTAACAGGTTCCAGTCAATGCCCAGACCATAATACAGCGGGGTCGGCACCATCAGGATGTCCTGCGAGACCGGCGCGTTATTCTCAGGCAACATGCCCATAAACCAGGCCAAAAGATAGCCTGCCGCCATGGCAATAACCAAAGAAGCCACGCGCAGGTAGGGATTACGTTGCCGATTCAGCAGGATGATAATGGCCAGGACGACGCCGGCCAGTAACAGGTTTTTCGGTGCGCCAAAGGTGTTGTCGCTCATGGCGGCATAGCCGCCGCCGATGGAAGTTAGCCCCACCTGAATCAGCGACAGGCCAATAATCATCACCACGACGCCGGAGACTAACGGCGTGATAATCCGGCGCGCCAGATGTAGAATGCGAGAAAGCACCATCTCGGTGCAGCTTGCCAGCATCAGCGTGCCGAACAGCGCCGCCATCATCGTCGGGACGTCCGCGCCGCCGGTTTTCAGCGCGGTACCGCCCATAATCAGCGGGGCGACAAAGTTAAAACTGGTTCCCTGGATGGATAACAGCCCCGATCCTACCGGCCCCCACGCTTTGATTTGAATAATAGAGGCTACGCCGGAGGCGAACAGCGACATGCTGATAATGTGCTGCGTATCCTGCGCCGGTAAACCCAACGCCTGGCAGATTAACAGCGCTGGCGTGATTACCGCGACAAACATGGCCAGCAGATGCTGACAAGCGGCAAAAAGGGTTTGAGGGAGCGGCGGGCGATCTTCAAGACGGTAAATTAATTCGCTGTTTTGCGTCTGCGCAACCGGTTGCGCATCTGCCGGCTCGATGGCGTTAACGGACATCAGGGACATTCTCGTGGTGGAAAAGCGGTGATTTTATCTGACCAGATGGTAAAAGCAAACGATTGCGAGCGAATATTCTTAATATTTAAAAAAGATAAATGCACCTTTTTATATAACTTTTTGCCTTTTTCTGCTTAAAATCCATGCCGAAGACTCGCAAAGAGCTAAAAAACTGACTCAGGAAATGATTTGTGCGCACGTGTCACAGCGCACTACAGGAGCTTTAAATGTTTGAACTCGATACCTTATCGACCCTTGTCGCCGCCACGCTGGTGCTGCTACTGGGTCGCAAGCTGGTCCAGTCTGTCTCCTTACTGAAGAAATATACGATTCCGGAGCCGGTGGCGGGGGGGTTACTGGTCGCGGTTGCTCTGCTGGTACTGAAAAAAAGCGTCGGTTGGGAGGTCAACTTTGATATGACCCTGCGCGATCCGTTGATGCTGGCGTTTTTCGCGACGATCGGCCTTAACGCTAACCTTGCCAGCCTGCGCAAGGGGGGACGCGTTGTTGGCGTCTTCCTGGTCGTCGTGGTCGGATTACTGCTGATGCAGAATGCCATCGGTATCGGCATGGCGAGTCTGTTGGGGCTGGACCCGTTAATGGGGCTGATTGCCGGGTCAATTACGCTGTCCGGTGGACACGGTACCGGCGCGGCGTGGAGTAAACTGTTTGTCGAACGTTATGGTTTTGCCAGTGCCACCGAAGTTGCGATGGCATGTGCAACCTTTGGCCTGGTGCTGGGCGGGTTGATTGGCGGCCCGGTAGCGCGTTATCTGGTGAAACACTCCACCACGCCGGATGGAATGCCTGACGATCAGGCCGTGCCGACAGCCTTTGAAAAGCCGGATGTGGGTCGTATGATCACCTCTCTGGTGCTAATCGAAACTATCGCCCTGATTGCTATCTGTCTGACCGTGGGCAAAATCGTAGCGCAGCTACTGGCGGGAACGGTGCTTGAACTGCCGGTCTTCGTTTGTGTGCTATTTGTTGGGGTGATCCTCAGCAATGGCCTGGCGCTGGTGGGTTTTTATCGCGTATTTGAGCGTGCTGTTTCGGTGCTGGGGAACGTGAGTTTGTCACTGTTCCTGGCAATGGCGCTGATGAGCCTGAAGCTGTGGGAACTGGCGTCGCTGGCGCTGCCGATGCTGGCGATTCTGGTGGTACAGACCATCTTCATGGCGCTGTACGCGATCTTCGTCACCTGGCGCATGATGGGGAAAAACTATGATGCGGCGGTGCTGGCGGCGGGTCACTGCGGTTTTGGCCTTGGCGCAACGCCGACCGCCATTGCTAATATGCAGGCGATTACCGACCGTTTTGGCCCCTCGCATATGGCGTTCCTGGTGGTGCCGATGGTCGGCGCGTTCTTTATCGATATCGTCAATGCGTTAGTGATCAAGCTGTACCTGATGCTGCCAATGTTTGCCGGATAAAGATGAAAAAACGCTGCCGTCATATTTTTGGCGATGAGCCGCCGGTTCTTAACGTGTGGGAAGCGGAGTTTGACTATGCCGATGCTGAGTTGCAGGCGCTGGCGGCGACGGACTGGCGGCAGATTACCGATTGGCATCTGAGCGTTTATTATGTGCTGAATCTGGTTTATCACGAGCCGATGCAGCCGGAATTGTTTCGTTATCTGTTTCCGCTGTGCCTTGCCTGTTGGCGCGAAACGCTGTTAACCCATGGCTATGGCGATCACTTCGAGGAGTCTTTCCTGCGCGCGTTACGGCGGCCTTATCTCTGGCGGGAAATGATGGATGCCGTTCAGCGTCAGCAGGTACGGCATTTTTTGCTGGAGACCATGCTGGTGCGAATCAATCACGAGCGCGGTTTCAACTCTCCGCTGACCTGGCTGGATACCTTCAATGCTCTCGGCGGCATTGCGCCGTTTATCCGTTCGCTCTGGAATCAGTGGTGGTTACTGGATACGCCGGGTAAAGCGGTATGCGCGTTGCAGTACGCCGCACATTTAATTTATCCGGTAGAGGTTAACCCGCTTTGGCCAGAGGGCTCGTGGCAGTGGCAACCGCCATTAGGTGCGACGAAAGAACCGTGGTTGGAAAATAATCTGGCGTTTTTAACCCGGCAGTTAACGTCGGAGATGATCCTCGACGGGGTGCAGAAGGCGGCGGCAATGCTGCGGGACGAGCCGGAGAGTGCGATGGCAACGCGTATCTCGCGCGATGCCCTGGCAGCCCAGGACGTTATCGCTATCCAGATTGAGGATCTTCTGTCGGCTCTGTCGCGCGGCGAATAGGATTAGGCGTTGGAATAACGTTCGGTTTCCGGCATCCAGCGCTCAATCAGCGCTTGTGCCTGCTGTGGATAACGTTCGTGAATATGACGGGCAATACGCTGAACTTCGGGGATCATGGCTTGATCGCGCAGCAAATCAGCTACTTTAAATTCGGCGTTACCCGTCTGGCGCGTGCCCAGTAATTCCCCCGGGCCGCGAATCTCTAAATCTTTTTGTGCAATCACAAAGCCGTCGTTGCTGTCGCGCAATACCTGTAAACGCTTCTGCGCCGTTTTCGACAACGGCGATTTATAGAGCAGCACGCAGTGCGACGCGACCGCGCCACGGCCAACGCGTCCTCTGAGCTGGTGTAATTGCGCCAGGCCCAGTCGCTCCGGGTTTTCAATAATCATCAGGCTGGAGTTAGGAACATCGACCCCCACCTCAATCACCGTAGTGGCGACCAGCAGATGCAGTTCACCCTGCTTAAAGGCCTGCATCACCGCCTGTTTTTCGGCGGGCTTCATGCGGCCGTGTACCAGGCCGATATTCAACTCCGGTAACGCCAGCTTGAGCTCCTCCCAGGTGGCTTCCGCCGCCTGCGCTTCCAGCAGGTCGGACTCTTCAATCAGCGTACAGACCCAGTAGGCCTGACGGCCTTCGGTTGTGCAGGCGTTGCGCACACGATCAATGATTTCATGGCGACGGGTATCCGGAATCGCAACGGTAGTGACAGGGGTACGGCCCGGTGGTAGCTCGTCAATCACCGAGGTATCGAGATCGGCGTAGGCAGTCATCGCCAGGGTGCGCGGAATGGGCGTTGCGGTCATAATCAACTGATGCGGATGAAAGCCCTGCTGCTGGCCTTTTTCCCACAATGCCAGCCGCTGGTGGACGCCAAAGCGGTGCTGCTCATCGATAATGACCAGCGCCAGCCCGTTAAACTGCACCTGTTCCTGAAAGATAGCGTGGGTGCCGACAATCATCTGCACCTGACCGCTGGCAATAGCCTCTTGCTGCGCCTGACGCGCTTTACCTTTTTGCTTACCTGCCAGCCAACCCACTTCAACGCCCAACGGTTCGAACCAGTTGCGGAAATTATTTGCGTGCTGTTCAGCCAGCAATTCGGTCGGCGCCATCAGCGCCACCTGCTTACCATGAGCGATGGCGCGTAGCGCCGCCAGGGCGGCAACCAGCGTTTTCCCTGAACCGACGTCGCCCTGAACCAGACGCATCATCGGCACATCCAGCGCCATATCACGTTCGATCTCTGCCACCACCCGCGCCTGCGCGCTGGTGGGTGTAAACGGCAACGACGCCAGCAGCTTGTCTTTCAATATGTTGTTGGTACTTAGCGGCTGAGCGTGATAGCGCTGCGCGCCTGCGCGAAGCGCCAGCATACTGAGATTATGCGCCAGTAGCTCTTCAAGAATAAGCCGCCGCTGTGCCGGGTGTTTGCCGGTTTCTAAATCGGCGAGCTGGAGCGTCGGCGGCGGGCGATGCAAGGTACGTAGCGCCTCCGGCAGGCTCATCATACCCTGCGCCAGTTCCGGCGGCAGTAGTTCGGCAATGGCGCAGGTGTCGAGCAACTCCAGTGCCTGATCGGTAAGCTTGCGCAGTGTCGCTTGCTTCACGCCCTCGGTGGTCGGATAGACGGGGGTGAGCGTTTCCTGAAGTTCCGGCGTGCTGAGATCGCCCTGCAGGCGATATTCCGGATGGATCATCTCTGCGCCATACTTGCCGCGCTTCGCTTCCCCGTAGGCCAGCACACGTCGTCCCGTCGCCAGGCTGTTTTTCATCGCCGCGTTAAAATTGAAAAAGCGCATGGTAAGAATGCCGGAACCGTCGCTAATCTGGCAGGTCATCATCCGACGACCGCCGAAAGTGATATTGCAGTTCAGCACTTCACCTTCAACGGTGGCGTAGATGCCAGGCAGCAGTTCGCCAATGGGGTAGAGATGGGTACGGTCTTCGTAACGCAGAGGGAGGTGGAGCAGGAGGTCCTGCACGGTATGCAGGCCAATTTTCGCCAGTTTACTGCTTTGCGCTGCGCCGACGCCTGTCAGGGAATTGAGCGGAACAGTGTCTAACAAGCGGCCTGACATGGTGATTACCCTGCCGCCTGCATCGTCGCCCACCAGTCAGCATCGGCGTCTATTTCGCCCTGCTGATTGACGCGAGGATAAGGCAGACCTTTACGTTTAGCGACTTTCGCCAGCACCGGATAACCACCCTCAAACAGCAGGCGCTGCTGTTCATCTTCCGGCAACATGCTATTTTCACGCAGATACATGCCCGCGTTCTGACGCTGGCGCTGGGCTTCATAAAGAATGAGCGCGGAGGCGACGGAAACGTTCAGCGACTGTACCATGCCGATCATCGGAATGATGATGTCCCGATCCGCCAGGGCTAATGCTTCCTGAGTAATACCGGTTTTCTCCTGACCCATCAGAATACAGGTCGGGCGCGTGTAATCAATCTCGCGAAAGTCTACGGCTTTATCAGAAAGATGGGTTGCCAGAATCTGCATTCCCCGTCCTTTCAAATGGGCTACCGCATCGCCAATGGTACGGTGAGTTTTCACCTGTACCCAACTGTTGCTGCCCGCCGCCGCGGAAGCCATGGTGCGCATCCGGCTACCAGGCCAGATGGCATGGACTTCATGGACGCCAACGGCATCTGCGGTACGAATGATTGCAGAAACGTTATGAGGTTTGTGGACTTGCTCCATGCAGACCGTGAGATCAGGCTGACGCCTGGCGAGCATTTCGCATATACGCGCATAACGTTTTGGATTCATAGCGCTAGTTTCGGTTACGGGTGACTTTAATAACGTCTGGCATCACGCGGATTTTGCGCATGATATTCGCCAGATGTACGCGATCGCGTGCGGTAAGGCGAATAAAGGTACTATAGACGCGACCATCTTTCTCTTCAGTATTCAGGCTTTGAATATTGGAGGTGGTGGTATTAATCGCCGCCGTCAGGTTAGCCAGCGCGCCCTGATGGTTAAACATTTCCACCTTGATTTCGGTAATGAATTCCTGCTCCGTCTCTTTGTCCCATTCGACCGCCATAAATTTCTCTGGCTCTTTCTGGTATCCACGGATATTACGGCAGGATTCATGGTGGATCACCAGTCCTTTACCTGGGCTTACGTGAGCGATGATCGGGTCGCCTGGGATCGGACGACAACACTTCGCAAAGGTGATAAGCACGCCATCCGCGCCTTTAATCGGCAGGTGGCCGTGATTCGATTGCGCAACGGTCGGCACCACGGCTTCGCCTTGCTGCAGATTTTTCGCGACCACTACGCTCATCGCGTTGCCGAGACCGATTTCCGCCAGCAGATCGTCAAGCGTTGCCAGCTTCATACGATCCAATTCGCGCTGAATATTTTCCTGCGGAATTTCCGCCAGCTTACGACTGCCGCCTAAAGCATGGTTAAGCAGACGACGGCCCAGGCTTACGGAGTCATCACGTTTGAGGTTTTTCAGCAACTGACGAATTTTAGCGCGCGCTTTAGAGCTGACGACAAAGTTCAGCCAGGCGGCGTTGGGACGCGCGCCCGGCGCGGTAATAATTTCGACGGTCTGACCGCTACTAAGCGGCTGCGACAGCGGATAAGGCTGCCGGTCAACACGCGCGCCGACGCAGGCGTGGCCGATGTCGGTATGCACTGCATAGGCAAAATCCACCGGCGTAGCGCCAGCGGGCAGTTCGACAATGCGCCCTTCCGGGGTGAAAACGTAAATCTCATCCGGGAAGAGATCGGATTTTACGCTTTCGATAAATTCAAACGAACTACCGGCGCTCTGTTGTAGCTCCAGCAGGCTCTGCATCCAGCGCTGGGCGCGGATCTGCGCCGTGGTGCTGGTCTCACCGTGTTCTTTATACGCCCAGTGCGCCGCGACCCCCATTTCCGCCATCTGATCCATATCTTCGGTACGGATCTGGACTTCAACAGGAACGCCGTGCGGGCCGATCATTGAGGTGTGCAAAGACTGATAGCCGTTCGCTTTGGGAATGGCAATATAGTCTTTCACCCGTCCCGGACGCGGCTTATAGAGACTGTGCATCTGGCCGAGTACGCGATAGCAGGTATCGGAGTCATGAACGATGACGCGGAAAGCGTAAATGTCCATGATCGAGTGAAAACGCTGCTCTTTGAGCACCATTTTGCAGTAGATCGAGTAAAGATGTTTTTCGCGACCGCTAACGCGACACGGAATTCCCGCCTCTTGCAAACGTCCTTCGATTTCAGAGAGGATTTTTTGGATCATCTCTTTACGGTTGCCGCGCGCCGCTTTTACCACTTCTTTGATGACGCGGTAACGATTGGGATACAGCGCTTCAAAGCCCAGCTCTTCCAGCTCGGTTTTGATGTGATGAATACCTAAACGGTGCGCCAGAGGACTGTAGATTTCCAGCGTTTCACGGGCAATACGACGACGTTTATCCGGGCGTAACGAGCCCAGCGTGCGCATGTTATGGGTACGGTCAGCAAGCTTAATGAGAATGACGCGGATATCCTGCACCATCGCCATAATCATTTTGCGAAAGTTTTCGGCCTGCGCCTCTTTCTTATCGCGGAACTTGAGCTTATCAAGTTTCGACACCCCCTCTACCAGCTCGGCAACGCTTTTACCGAAAAGCTGTTCCATGTCCTGATAGGTGGCGGGGGTATCTTCAATCACGTCATGCAGCAGAGCGGCCATCAGCGTTTCGTAGTCGAGTTTCATCTCGGCCAGAATACAGGCCACCGCTACCGGGTGCGTGATATAGGGTTCACCGCTTGAACGTGTCTGGCCCTCGTGAGCGTCACGTGCAACGAGATACGCCTGCCGAAGACGCTTAATCTGGTCTTCCGGCAGGTAGGTTTGAATCAGTTGATTCAGGCTTTCAAACAGATACAAGGGCGACCCGCTTTGTGATTAACGACGACCTTCAGCAATAGCGGTAACGGCTTGTAATTCAGCGGCTTCCTGCTCTTGCTGTTCCTGGCGCTCGCGGACGTCAAGGATCTGGTTGTTAATCAGACCTTCTTCGATTTCGCGCAGCGCGATAACGGTAGTTTTATCGTTTTCTTCCGGTACCAGCGGATCCTTTCCGCCTACCTGCATCTGACGAGCGCGACGCGCGGCGACCAGTACCAGGTCAAAACGGTTACCAATTTTCTCTACAGCGTCCTGAACAGTTACGCGTGCCATACTTAAAATGCTCCACAGGTGAAGAAATGACTGGGCATGATACTGAAAGTGGGTTCAGTCTGCCAACAATTTGCTGATTAAAGCGTCATGACGCTGCTTTTGGCGGCTCATACGCAGACGTTCAGCGCGAATGATGGTTTTCAAGTCGCTTAACGCGGTATCAAAGTCGTCATTCACAATAAGATAATCATATTCGGCGTAATGGCTCATTTCTGCAACCGCTTGCGCCATTCGTTTGGCAATGACTTCTTCGCTATCTTGCCCGCGGCCGCGTAAACGGCGATCCAATTCGATCTTTGACGGCGGCAAAATAAAAATGCTGCGTGCTTGCGGCATCTTTTCGCGAATTTGCTGGGCGCCCTGCCAGTCGATATCGAGAAAAACATCAACGCCGGTTGCCAGCACTTGCTCAATGGTTTCGCGCGAAGTGCCGTAGTAATTGCCAAACACTTCCGCGTGCTCCAGAAACGCCTCCCTGCCAATCATGGTTTTAAACTCATCATGATTTACAAAGAAATAGTGCTCACCGTGCACTTCACCAGGACGCGGCGCGCGCGTGGTATGTGAAACGGAAACCTGAGTGTCATACAACGGTTGGGTTTTTAATAAAGCCTGAATCAGGCTGGATTTACCCGCGCCACTGGGGGCAGAAACAATATAAAGCGTACCTTGAGCCATGAGTATCTTACGTCTGTGATTATCGAAATAGAGCCTTGATACGGGCTTATTATACACATCGCCGTTATGCGACGTAGTCTTTGTCACACTTTTTGCGCCAGATTATTGCATTTTGCGTCCCTTTTTCCGCTTTTATCGCGTCGTTGCAGCAACCCACCAAAAAATCTGGAAAGCGGCTCGGATGATGCATTTTTACCTGTCGGTTTTTATTCACTAAAGCGCTATACCTGCCGGGCAATGTGCGCAGGAGGTCGTGATGAGATTATGGAAAAGTATGGCGTGGGGAATTTTATTGTGGCATTCGCAGAGTGGGGCGCTTTGCCCGGCCTGGCCGCCAGCAAGGGCCGCTGAAGAAATCGCCCGTTTACAGCAACAGCTCGCTGACTGGAATGACATCTACTGGAAACAAGGGGTTAGCGCGGTTGACGATAGTGTGTACGACCAACTCAGCGCAAGACTGGTTCAGTGGCAACGCTGTGTTGGTCAGGATGTTTCATCTACTCCGGTTTCACCGCCGTTAAACGGTACAACAATGCATCCTGTTGCGCATACGGGCGTACGCAAACTCGCGGACCGACAGGCGGTAGAACAGTGGATGCGCGGGCGCAGCGAGCTTTGGGTACAGCCAAAAGTGGATGGCGTAGCGGTAACGCTGGTTTATCAAAACGGTAAACTGACCAGGGCTATTAGCCGGGGTAACGGACTACAAGGCGAGGACTGGACGCCAAAAATTCGCCTGATCCCCTCTATACCGCAGACAACACAAGGCGCGCTAGCTAACGCGGTGTTGCAGGGCGAAATCTTTCTACAGCGCGAGGGGCATATCCAGCAACGGATGGGCGGGATGAATGCGCGCTCGAAAGTCGCAGGAATGTTAATGCGCCAGGATAACGCCTCCGCGCTAAATTCGTTGGGTATTTTTATTTGGGCGTGGCCGGACGGTCCGGCAAATATGCCCGAAAGATTAAGCCAACTTGCTAAGGCTGGATTCAGTCTGACGAAGAAATATTCCCTGGTGGTAAAAGATGCCAGCGAGGTCGAGCGGGCGCGCCAGTCATGGCTGACGTCAGCGTTGCCCTTTGTGACGGATGGCGTAGTGATACGCATGGCTAAAGAGCCCGCGTCACAATACTGGCGACCCGGGCAGGGCGACTGGCTGGCAGCATGGAAATATCCGCCAGTAGCGCAGGTCGCGCAAGTGAGCGCTATTCAGTTCTCGGTGGGGAAAAGCGGCAAAATTACCGTAGTAGCGTCGCTTGTCCCCGTTATATTGGATGATAAGCGGGTTCAGCGGGTCAATATCGGCTCTGTGAAACGTTGGGAAGCGTGGGATATCGCGCCGGGCGATCAGATCCTGGTGAGTCTGGCCGGGCAAGGCATTCCCCGGCTTGATGAGGTCGTCTGGCGGAGTCGTGAGCGGAGTAAACCTGTACCGCCTGATAGCCATTTCAACTCGCTGACCTGCTTTTACGCGTCGGCAACGTGTCAGGAACAGTTTATCTCCAGGCTGGTATGGCTGGGGTCACGGTCGGCGTTGGGTCTGGACGGAATGGGCGAAGCCAGCTGGCGGGCCTTGCATCAGACGCATCGCTTTGAGCATATCTTCTCCTGGCTTACCCTGACGTCAGCGCAAATAGCCAACACGCCAGGCTTTGCTAAAGGAAAAAGCGAGCAGATATGGCGGCAATTTAACCTGGCGCGCCGGCAGTCGTTTACCCGCTGGATCATGGCGATGGATATCCCCTTAACGCAGGCTGCATTACAGGCCAGCGGCGATCGTTCATGGGAGCAGTTATTAATGCGAACAGAGCAACACTGGCGGCAGTTACCAGCGACGGGCGAGCGTCGTGCCGGGAGAGTCATCGACTGGCGGAATAATCCGCAGATCAAAACGCTGAGCAGATGGCTGGCTGCTCAGCATATTCCCGGATTTGGGTCTTAGTGCCCTTCATGGCGGTAATAAAATACCGGCAGGCCAAGTTTAAGACGTAGCGCTAATAACCTTGCTGTAAAGCCAAACAGTAACGTAGAGATAACGACGACATCCGGATTCATGACGTAATGTTGCAGCGCAATATAGAGCACCGCCGAGGCGAACGAAATGCCGGCATATAGCTCTTTTTGAAACACCAGTGGAATGCGTTTGCAGAACATATCGCGGAGCACGCCGCCAAAGACGCCGGTAGTGACGGCGGCTACCACGGCGATAATTGGCCCTTCGCCCATATCAAGGGCTATCTGAGCGCCAATAATAGAGAAAACCACCAACCCCAGCGCGTCAAGTACCAGGAAAAGCTTGCGTAAATAGGGCATGACGGGGGCAACAATGGTGGTCAATACAGCGGCAGTCGCCACAATAATGACATATTCGGGATGCTTCACCCAACCCAGCGGATAGTGACCGAGCAGAATGTCGCGAACCGAGCCTCCACCAATGGCGGTGGCGGTAGCAATAATAATTACGCCGAATGTATCCATGCGACGACGACCCGCAGCGAGTGCGCCCGTCATGGCCTCGGCAGTGATGCCAATTAAATAAAGAACGTGCAACAGCATGATTTCCCCCTAATTTACTGGGGGCGAAGATTAACGATTTGTGCGCTGTATCACGATTGAGATTTTCTAAGGCATTACGTGATTAATAAATTTTAGTAATGATTTTAAATTTATGATTAATAATTATTTATTATAAATATCAATAAATTGAGTATCATTTTTGTGGTTTATTGTATGCGAGGTTTTTCTGTTTTGACTTAGATAATTTAAAAGAACGGCGCCCCGGACGCGCCGCCGGTGAATCATTTCATTATGGCTGCTGTGCGGTAAGTTGTGTGATGAAGCGCTGACGCGAGCGTTCTACATACTGTTGCAAGCCATTGGAATCAAAGAATGCCTGTGTATCGCCGTTGCGAAGTTGCTGTCGTTTCTCCAGTAGCCCGAAGCGGTCACCTTTATTGGCAATAAAGATATCAACATGCTGGGCGGCCAGTGTCTTAAAGCTACCCTGAATATCAGTAACCAGGTCAGGGTAATTTTTGTTGTTAATCAGCAGATAGTCGGGCGTGGCGAGACTGTCAGCGTAAATTAGCGTCTTGCCGTTGCGGAGCGTTACGCGCCAGGAAGTTGAGCCGGGCAGATGTCCAGGCGTGAATAGTGCTGTCACGGTTATCCCTCCGAGGCTGATGCTTTCCTGGTTGTGGATAATTTTATCAGTGGTGACGGGCGGGAAGGGGAGCGCATCGCCAAGCGCAAAATCCTCTCGTCCACCCCTCGCCATCTGATCGGCGTTGGGTTGGCTGGCGACCAATTGTGCGCCGCTCCACGCTTTCAAACGTGCCATGCCCCCCGCTTGATCCAGCCGCGCATGGCTATTCAACAGATAGCGCACGTCTGTGAGGCGGAATCCTGCCGCTTCAATATTCGCTTTAATTTGCGGTGCGCTTTCATCCAACCCCGCATCAATAAGAATATGCCCTGCCGGAGTGGTCAGCAGAATAGAAGAGAGATTTTCCGTGCCGACATACCACACGCCTTCTGTGATTTGAAACGGCTTTATAGGCTTAGCCCACGCTTTAAACAGTGATAACGGAGGCGCGGGTGATAACGGTTGTGAAGGATCTAATGCCGCCATGGCAGGAAGTGCTGATGTTGAAAATATACATACAATGAATAATGCATAGCGATTCATAATGTTCTCCTGATTGAAGCGCCCGCAGTATACCTGGCAGTAATTTAGCCAGGTTCAATAAGAGAGACGTTTAATGAACTTGCTGCAAATGGATATGAACCTGTTAAAAGTACTGTATGTGCTGCTGGAGACGAGCTCTACGGGGAAAACGGCGCAAAAGCTGGCTTTGTCGCCTTCTGCGGTAAGTCATGCGCTAATGAGATTGCGCGATGCGCTAAACGATCCGTTGTTTCGACGGGAAGGGAACCGCCAGATTGCTACGCCTTATGCGCAGGCGCTGCGTGACAAATTGGCGCCTGTGTTTGTTTCGCTTAATGAGGAGCTATTTGGCGATAAAGAGAACGGCTCCCGTTGTTTTCGGGTGGTACTTCCTCCCGCATTGAACGCGCTGCTTACGCCCGTTCTCGCAGAGAAAGGTCATCTTCATCAGGCGGTGATCGAGTGCCTTCCTTTTGCCCGCCGACCCTGGCGTGATGAACTGTTGGATAGCTCGGTTGATTTGGTGCTGGCAATTGGCGACCATCAAAAGCAGGTCAGCGCTCTGCATTACGAGCGGGTGGGGACTACGCGTTTGATCGCGGTTTATGGCGCGCCATTGCGTTCACGTCTGGAGAATGCCACAGCGTTGAATTTTGCTGATCTACAGCATTATCAACACATTTACTGTTTGCCGTGGACAAAAGAGAACAACGAACTGGACAGGCAGCAGGCTCGTGCCGGGTTTGAACGTCCGCTGGCGTTTGTTTGTCATGATTACAGTCAACTGGCGCCTGCTGTCCAGTCGGCGCCGCTAATGGCGATTGTACCGCGCCCCTGGTATGAAAATTTATCCGATAAGCGCGGTCTTTTTGTCCTGCCGCTTGCCGGGGAGCAGGCGGAAGGCGCTATTTTTATGCAGTATCGGGCTTCAACGGTAGAGTGGAAGCGGCGCCTTATCGACGCTATTCGCCGGAAATTAAAAACGTACTACCGATAAACGCGAGAGCCCGCATAAGGCGGGCTCTGTGACATATTGAGCGCCAGAATTATTCAATATTCTGGATTTGCTCGCGCATTTGCTCGATCAACACTTTTAATTCAATAGCGGAGTTAGTTACATCAGCGTTGATGGATTTGGAGGCCAGGGTGTTCGACTCACGGTTAAATTCTTGCATCATGAAGTCCAGACGGCGACCTACCGCCTCTTTTTTCTTCAGAATGTTGTAAGTCTCTTTGACGTGCGCTTCCAGACGATCCAGCTCTTCCGCCACATCAATGCGTTGCGCCATCATCACCAGCTCTTGCTCCAGACGGTTGTTTTCCAACTGAACCTGAGCATCTTCCAGCTTCGCGACCAGACGTTCACGTTGCCATTGCAGGATTTCCGGCATATGCGCGCGGACTTTCGCTACTTCGGCGCTGACGCCTTCCAGCCGTTGTTCAATCAGCGCTTTCAGCGCCTGGCCTTCCGTTTCGCGCGCGACGATAAAGTCATCCAGCGTACCGTCCAGCGCGGCTAAAATTTCTGCGGCAATCGCGTCCAGATCCTGCTCTTGCGCCGCCATGACACCTGGCCAGCGCAAAATATCAACCGGATTGATTTCCCCTTCGTCGCTCTGCATTTTGACCCAGTTTGCGGCGCTAACTAATTGTTTCGCGAGCTTTTCATTCAGAATAAGCTCGCCTTGCGCGCTGGCATCGGGTTCAAAACGCAGCATACATTCGACTTTGCCGCGCGTCAGGCGTGTACGAATGCGTTCGCGCACGACGGGTTCAAGACTACGGAACTGTTCCGGCAGACGAAAGTAAGTTTCCAGATAACGCTGGTTTACCGAGCGCATTTCCCAGGTCGCGCTACCCCATTCACCCTTGATTTCACGCCGGGCGTAGGCGGTCATACTGCGGATCATAGATGTTCCCGTTTTTAAAGGAGAGATGAGGGGATTATAGCTATCCAGGCCTTGTCAGGATAGGAATAACCATCGGAAGTCCGTATAATGCGCAGCCACATTCGTTTTAAGCCGGAGATCTCAATATGCGTCCAGCAGGCCGTAGCGCTAATCAGGTGCGTCCCGTAACCCTGACCCGTAACTATACAAAACACGCTGAAGGCTCGGTACTGGTCGAATTTGGAGATACCAAAGTGTTGTGCACCGCCTCCATTGAAGAAGGCGTTCCACGTTTTCTGAAAGGGCAAGGCCAGGGGTGGATCACCGCAGAGTATGGCATGTTGCCTCGCGCTACCCATACCCGTAACGCGCGCGAAGCGGCAAAGGGTAAGCAGGGCGGCCGTACTATGGAAATTCAGCGTTTGATCGCGCGTGCGCTGCGTGCGGCGGTCGATCTGAAAACGCTCGGCGAATTTACCATTACGCTGGACTGCGATGTAATCCAGGCCGATGGCGGTACGCGTACAGCGTCTATTACCGGTGCCTGCGTGGCGTTGGCGGATGCGCTGAATAAATTGGTTGCCAACGGTAAGCTGAAAACCAACCCGATGAAAGGCATGGTGGCGGCGGTTTCCGTAGGCATCGTTAACGGCGAAGCGATCTGCGATCTGGAATATGTTGAAGATTCCGCCGCAGAAACCGACATGAACGTCGTGATGACTGAAGATGGCCGCATTATTGAAGTTCAGGGTACCGCGGAAGGCGAGCCGTTCAGCCATGAAGAACTTCTCACTTTGTTGGCGCTGGCCCGAGGGGGAATTGAATCCATTGTGGCGACGCAGAAGGCGGCGTTAGAAAATTGATTTTAAGGCGACTGAAAAGTCGCCTTTTTTTTGTCCGTAAATTTCGTAAATGATGAAAGTAAGAAAAGGAGCGAATCCATGAAACCGTATCAGCGCCAGTTTATTGAGTTTGCGCTTAACAAGCAGGTACTAAAGTTTGGCGAGTTTACGCTGAAATCCGGGCGCAAAAGCCCCTATTTCTTCAACGCCGGGCTGTTTAATACCGGGCGCGACCTGGCGTTGTTAGGCCGTTTTTATGCCGAAGCGCTGGTGGATTCCGGTATTGAATTTGATCTGCTGTTTGGCCCCGCGTACAAAGGTATTCCGATCGCGACGACGACGGCGGTTGCGCTGGCGGAACATCACGATAAAGACCTGCCGTACTGCTTTAACCGCAAAGAGGCAAAAGATCATGGCGAAGGCGGGTGTCTGGTGGGCAGCGCGCTACAGGGCCGCGTGATGCTGGTGGATGACGTGATTACCGCAGGTACGGCGATTCGCGAGTCGATGGAGATTATTCAGGCGCACGGGGCTACGCTGGCTGGCGTACTGATTTCGCTGGATCGTCAGGAACGTGGCCGCGGCGAGATTTCCGCGATTCAGGAAGTGGAGCGCGACTATGGTTGTAAGGTTATCTCCATCATTACGCTGAAAGACCTGATTGCCTATCTGGAAGAAAAACCTGATATGGCTGAGCATCTGGCGGCTGTGCGAGCATACCGGGAAGAATTTGGCGTGTAAGCGAATTGCCCGGTGGCGCTTTACCGGGCTTATGTTTCTGTCGCCTGGATAAGGCGTGAGCCACTATCCAGTCAGCGTTACTGTAGCTGAGCGGCAATGAGCGGCCAGCGGGCGTCGAAATCGTCCGTTGGGCGGTATTTAAATTCGCTACGCACGAACCGTGAAAGCATACCTTCACAGAAGGCTAACAGTTGGCTTGCCAGCAGATTTTCATCCGTCGTGTAGCCTTCGCCTTCACGCATTCTTTTTTCTCGTAGCACCTGGCGGAGCTGCGCTTCGATGCGTTCAAAAAGCTGATTAATGCGCCCCTGCAGGCGATCCTGTTCAAACATCAGCGCGTGCCCGGTAAGAATGCGCGTCAGGCCAGGGTTGCGTTCGCCAAAACCCAGAATCAGCAACACAATCAGGCGCAAACGCGTGCTGGTGTTTTTTTCATCTTTTAAAATCAGATTGATACGGGTAATCAGACTATCTTCGATAAACTCAATCAGGCTATCGAACATGCGGGTCTTGCTGGGAAAATGGCGGTATAGCGCCGCTTCGGAAACGCCGACCGAGGCCGCCAGTTTTGCCGTCGTGATGCGTTGGCTTCCATCGCTGGATTCAAGCATCAGCGCCAGTGACTGAAGTATTTCTTCGCGACGATTCCTTTTCGCAGTTTGTTTTTCTGCCATGTTACAAAATACCCCTGAAAATAAGCACTTGCCAGGCGAGCACCCACGCTATAACCGCAAACTCAGCGCTTGCGGCAGTATTATGACGTTATGGGGATGCGTAAAATTTACTTACGGCCAGAATGACCGAAGCCGCCCTCGCCACGTTCGGTGGCGTCAAATGCTTCCACCAGATTAAATTCGGCCTGAACGACCGGAACAAACACCATTTGCGCGATACGTTCGCCCGGTTCAATGGTAAAACTGTCCTGACCACGGTTCCAGATCGAAACCATCAGTTGCCCCTGATAATCGGAATCAATCAGCCCGACCAGGTTGCCCAGCACGATACCATGTTTATGGCCCAGGCCAGAACGCGGCAACATGACTGCCGCCAGTGATGGATCGGCGATATGAATGGCCAGTCCGGTAGGCACCAACGTCGTTGCGCCAGGCGCCAGTTCTACGGCGTCGTCGAGACAGGCGCGCAGGTCAAGCCCGGCAGAACCAGAAGTAGCATAAGTCGGCAGCGGAAACTGCTGACCAACACGCGGGTCCAGAATCTTAACGTCGATTTTTTTCATCATAACGGGTCACGATCTCGTCGAGTAATAATTGGCCCAGGAGTTCTTTCCGCTCAAGCGGTAAGACTTTATCTCCATCCTGCCAGAAAAGGTGTAAAGCGTTTTTATCGCTATTAAATCCCTGATTTGAAAGAGAAACATCATTTGCACAAATCAGGTCAAGGTTTTTACGGATACGTTTTTGCCGGGCGTATTCTTCCACATTATTCGTTTCCGCGGCAAACCCAACAACATAGGGTCGATTGTCACTGAGTGCGGCCACCCCGGCGACAATGTCCGGGTTTTTGACCATTTTTATTAGTAATTCATCACCTTGCGCCGCCTGTTTTTTGATTTTTTCACTGGCGATAGTCTCTGCGCGATAGTCAGCCACGGCGGCGCAGCTAATGAAAATATGCTGCTGTTGAACGGCGGCCTGAACAGCGGCTTCCATGTCCAGCGCGGTTATGACATCAACCCGTTTTACAAAAGGCGGCGTTGGTAACGAAACGGGACCGGAGACCAGCGTGACATTTGCGCCGCGACGCGCTGCGGCCGCCGCAATAGCGAAGCCCATTTTACCTGAGCTGTGGTTGGAAATATAACGCACCGGGTCGAGCGGTTCGCGCGTCGGGCCTGCCGTAATCATGATATTAAGATGTCGCAGATCGTTGACGGCAGCGAAATGCGCGGCGGCCTTATCAACGATAACTAATGGGTCCAGCATTCGGCCTGGGCCTACATCGCCGCACGCCTGACTGCCGCTATCCGGCCCCCAAATGAACAGGCCGCGAGAGGCGAGCACCTCCAGATTATGTTGCGTGGCGGCAGCGCGGTACATCTGTTGGTTCATGGCCGGAAGAACGGCCACCGGGGCTGGCGTCGCCAGGCAGATGGTGGAGACTAAATCATTAGCCATACCCGATGCTACACGGGCGATCAGATCGGCGGTCGCGGGGGCAAGAATCACCAGGTCGGCCCATTTCCCCAACTCGATATGCCCCATCGCGGCTTCGGCGGCAGGGTCAAGCAGACTGTCGGATACGGGATAGCCCGACACTGCCTGTAAGCTCAGGGGGGTAATAAAGGCTTTTGCCGCCTCGGTCATTGCCACGCGCACGTCAGCGCCGCGCTCACGTAAACGGCGCACCAGCTCCGGCGTTTTATACGCAGCGATACCGCCGCTAACGCCGAGAACAATTTTTTTACCGGCCAGGCTCATCATGTCTTTCCTGTTGGGTGACTTTGAAAGGCGGCTATTTTATCACAATCTCTACGGCGTCGTGTCTTTGCCTGCGCTCCACTTTGCGAGGCGCTACGCAAGAACAAAATCGGGGCGTCGATCTCTCCCAAAGGCTGTGCCACTATGCCGCTTCCTTAAAAAAGGAGGTGCGCGTATGGATACGTTGGACGAGTTATTACCGCGTGAAAAAATGCTCAGATCCGGCATTGCTTCCCTCAGCGACGTGGAACTGCTGGCGCTTTTTTTACGTACCGGCACGCCGGGAAAAGATGTTATGACGTTGGCAAAAGAGATATTGCAGCACTTTGGGTCGCTGTATGGCCTGCTGTCGGCGGACTTTGCGCAGTTTCGCGGCGTAAACGGCATCGGCCTGGCGAAATTCGCGCAGTTGAAAGGCATTGCTGAGCTGGCAAGGCGCTATTACAGCGTGCGCATGAATGAGGAAAGTGCGTTGCTGAGTCCGGAAATGACGCGGGAATTTCTGCAAAGCCAACTGACGGGCGAAGAGCGTGAGATCTTTCTGGTGATCTTCCTCGATGCCCAGCACCGGGTGCTTCAGCACAGCCGCCTGTTTTCCGGCACGCTTAACCACGTAGAGGTGCATCCGCGTGAGATTGTTCGGGAAGCGATTAAACTCAATGCTTCAGCGGTCATTCTGGCGCATAACCACCCTTCAGGCTGCGCAGAGCCAAGTAAAGCAGATAAACTTATCACTGAGCGCGTGATAAAGTGTTGCCAGTTTATGGATATCCGGGTGCTCGATCACCTGATAATTGGGCGCGGAGAGTACGTTTCTTTTGCCGAACGCGGCTGGATTTAAGATTCTTTGCGCGATCCATCGGGATCTTTGTCTGTTCGGGACTTGAGCATATCGCCGGGTCAGCGTATACTACGCCACCTTTGAGAATCTCGGGTTTGGCATTTGGGCCTGGCAATCGAGAGTTCAATAGAACTGCGCGATGACCAGGCTGTAAAGCCTGACGAGGCGCCGATACCCCATACGAAGCTCGAGCTAATTTGATTTTTGGAGAATAGACATGTCCCGAGTCTGCCAAGTTACTGGCAAGCGTCCGGTGACCGGTAACAACCGTTCCCACGCACTGAACGCGACTAAACGCCGTTTCCTGCCTAACCTGCACTCTCACCGTTTCTGGGTTGAGAGCGAGAAGCGTTTTGTCACCCTGCGTGTATCTGCTAAAGGTATGCGTATCATCGATAAAAAAGGCATCGAAACAGTTCTGTCTGAACTGCGTGCCCGTGGCGAAAAGTACTAAGTACTAAGAGGAAATAAATCATGGCTAAAGGTATTCGTGAGAAAATCAAGCTGGTTTCTTCTGCTGGTACTGGTCACTTCTATACCACTACGAAGAACAAACGTACTAAACCGGAAAAACTGGAACTGAAAAAATTCGATCCAGTTGTCCGTCAGCACGTGATCTACAAAGAAGCGAAAATCAAATAATTCTCGCTTTGATGTAACAAAAACCTCGCTTCGGCGGGGTTTTTTGTTTTCTGGCCGTCCCCATATTAATGAGACCTGCCACACAGCCGGAGACGTTATGCCTGAATTACCCGAAGTTGAAACCAGCCGCCGGGGTATTGAACCCCATTTAGTTGGCGCTACTATCCTGCACGCCCATATCCGTAACGGCCGTCTGCGCTGGCCGGTTTCAGACGAAATTTATCGTCTGAGCGATACACCCGTCCTTAGCGTTCAGCGTCGTGCTAAATATTTACTGCTGGAGCTGCCTGACGGCTGGATAATTATTCACCTGGGGATGTCGGGAAGCTTGCGGATACTGTCGGAAGCGCTGCCGGCGGAAAAGCACGACCATGTCGATTTGGTGATGAGCAATGGCAAAATTCTACGTTATACCGATCCTCGCCGCTTTGGCGCCTGGTTATGGACCAAAGAGCTGGAAGGGCATAACGTACTGGCGCATCTGGGACCGGAGCCGCTAAGCGATGAGTTTAATGGCGAATATTTGCGGCAGAAATGCGCGAAGAAGAAGACGGCGATTAAACCCTGGCTGATGGATAACAAGCTGGTGGTCGGCGTGGGGAATATCTACGCCAGCGAGTCGCTGTTTGCCGCTGGTATTCACCCTGACCGCCTGGCGTCGTCACTCTCGACAGAGGAGTGCGACCTGCTGGCACGGGTGATTAAAGCCGTTTTGCTGCGCTCTATTGAACAAGGCGGGACAACGCTGAAGGATTTTCTGCAAAGCGATGGGAAACCGGGCTATTTTGCGCAGGAGTTGCAGGTGTACGGGCGCAAAGGCGAGCCGTGTCGGGTATGCGGTACGCCGATAGTCGCAACGAAACACGCACAGCGTGCGACGTTCTATTGCCGTCACTGTCAGAAGTAAAACGCCAGGCCCGGCAGGGAAGGAAACTTATTTCAACTTATCCATTAGCGCCTGATGCACATTGTCCGGCAGAAAGTGGGTCACATCGCCCTGATGGCGTGCCACTTCTTTGACCAGCGACGATGAAATAAACGACCACTCTTTGGACGGCATCAGGAAAACGCTTTCCAGTTGCGGCATCAGATGGCGATTCATATGCGCCAACTGCATTTCATATTCAAAATCCGCCACCGCGCGCAGACCACGAATCAGGATATTCGCCTGTCTGTCGCGGGCGAAATTGGCCATCAGGTCGCTAAAGCCCACCACCTCTACGTTACCCAGGTGTGCGGTCGCTTTTTGCGCCAGCGCCACACGCTCCTCCAGGGTGAACATGGGTTTCTTGCCGGGGCTAGCGGCGATGGCCAGAATGACATGGTCGAACATCTGCGTTGCGCGCGTCACAATATCGAGATGACCGTTAGTAATCGGATCAAACGTGCCTGGATAAATCGCCCGTTTTTGCATGACAGTCCTCAATGCGTTTTCGGTGGCAGATAAGGTTCCAGCAGTTGCAGCAGACGCTGGAGCGCGCCCTGATTTTGATACAGCACTTCAACTGCGTGACGTCCGTAGAAATTACGATAATCAGCGTCGGTCAGTAAAGAGGAAACTTCTTTTGCCAGCGTAGCCGCATCGGTAATCGTGATAAGTCCGCTCGCCTGATCCAGACGGGCGCAAATATCTTTAAAGTTAAAGGTATGCGGACCCATCAGTACCGGAATCGCATGAGCGGCGGCCTCCAGCGGGTTATGACCGCCGCGTTCAACCAGCGAACCACCAACAAAGGCGAGATCGGCAATGCCATAGAGCAACATTAATTCGCCCATGGTATCGCCTACCACGACTTGGGTGCTGGCGGACGGCACTTCGCCCGAAGAGCGAGTGATGTAGCTTAACCCTGCCTGACGCACAAGATTGATAGCATCCGGGAAACGCTCCGGATGGCGGGGCACCAGAATCAGTAATAAATTCGGGAATTGATGTAATAACGCCTGGTGAGCGGCGATAACGATACTCTCTTCGCCATCGTGGGTGCTGGTGGCAATCCAGACCGGACGGTGCGGCGCCCACTGGCGGCGTAGCGTAACGGCTTTAGCCGCCAACTGCGGCGTAACTGAAATATCAAATTTCAGACTGCCGGTGACCGTGACCTGATTGTTCTTCGCGCCCAATGCCACAAAGCGTTCGCCATCTTCTTCGTTTTGCGCGGCAATCAGAGTGATACGGCGCAGGAGCGTACGGACAAACTTGCCAAGCTTCGCATAACCCGCGGCGGAGCGGGCGGAAAGCCGCGCATTAGCGATAACCAGCGGAATATGACGTTTGTGTAGCGCAGCAATCAGATTTGGCCAGAGCTCAGTCTCCATGATCAATACCAGCTTAGGATCAATCTTATTGAGGAAACGATTGAGCGCATCGGGCAAATCATAAGGCAAGTAAACGTGCTGAACATCGTTGCCAAAGGCGGACTGGACGCGCTCCGAGCCGGTCGGCGTCATGGTCGTTACGGTAATAGGCAGATCGGGATAGCGATGACGTAGAGCGCGGACCAATGGGATGGCCGCCAGAGTTTCGCCCACCGAGACGGAATGCAGCATGATTCCGCCCGGTTTCAACGGACGGCGGTAGAATCCGTAGCGTTCACCCCAGCGCTTACGATAGGCTGGCGCTTTACGTCCACGCACCCAAAGCCGTATCCAGATCAGAGGCTGAATAAGGTAGAGAAGAGCGGTGTAAAGCAATTCGAGCATAGTAAATAGCTGACTTATGGATGTGCTGGGGATTCTATGTATTTAGCCTGGGCTTTACCATTACTTTTCCCATTTTTGCGCCAAATTGGCTCAGAAGCGAGGATTCCAGGCGCTGAACCCCATTATTTTTGCATTTTTACGCAATCCATTGAAATTTGCCGCCCTTGTCGCCCCAGACAATGGGAATGACCATTCACAAGAGAGGGATAAATTAATATCTCTTTGAATTTATGATTAAAAAAATGATTGTGTATAAAAATTATTCGTATCGGATTGCTGCGAAAGAAGTGTTACACTAGCGCATCTAAAATGAGTGCGGTATTAGCCATCGGGTTGCTGTGAAGCCTGGGGCGGTAGCGTGCTTTTTTCTGCTTATTTATCCGGACAATTTCAACCAAAGAGTCGCTTGTGGAAAAGCCATTTCGAAGAATTCTGATTATAAAAATGCGTTTTCATGGAGACATGTTACTTACCACTCCTGTCATCAGCACGCTGAAGCAGAATTATCCCGATGCAAAAATCGATGTGCTTCTTTACCAGAACACCATACCGATATTGTCGGAAAATCCGGAGATTAATGCACTCTACGGCATCAGTAACAAAGGCGCAGGAACAAAAGAGAAGATCAAAAACGCGCTATCGTTAATCAAAAAATTGCGTGCTAACTCGTATGATCTGGTCGTCAATCTCACCGATCAGTGGAGCGTGGCGCTTATTGTGCGTTTTTTAAACGCAAAAATAAAAATCTCGCAGGATTTCGGTAATCGTCAGTCTGCTTTATGGAAAAAAAGCTTTACGCATTTAGTACCTTATGCGGGAGAACATGCTGTTGAGCGCACATTATCCGCGCTAAAGCCGTTAGCGCTAAAACAGTATGTCACGGAAACCACCATGAGCTATCGCCCGGAACATTGGGAAAACATGCGACAACAGCTCAAACAACTTGGTGTGACCCGACAATATGTTGTTATTCAGCCTACGGCACGGCAGCTATTTAAGTGCTGGGATAATGATAAATTCTCGCAGGTTATTGATGCCGTGCAGCGCCGCGGTTATCAAGTTGTACTGACGTCAGGCCCGGCCGCAGACGAGATGGCCTGCGTGGATGCTATTGCACGCGGCTGTGAGACAAAACCGGTTACTGGTCTGGCGGGTAAAACTCGCTTTCCTGAATTGGGCGCGTTGATTGACCATGCGGATCTCTTTATCGGCGTTGATTCGGCCCCTGGTCATATTGCCGCAGCAGTCAAAACGCCGGTCATTTGCCTTTTCGGCGCGACGGATCATGTGTTCTGGCGTCCCTGGACCGACGACATCATTCAGTTTTGGGCAGGCAATTATCAGCCGATGCCTGAACGGCATGAGCTTGATCGTAATAAAAAATACCTTTCTGTGATTCCGGCTGAAGATGTTATCGCCGCGACGGAAAAAATGCTGCCGCATGAGGCACGCACCATAGATTTGGACAGCCTGCTATGAGAGTTGCCTTTTGCTTATATAAATATTTTCCTTTTGGCGGTCTGCAGCGTGATTTTATGCGCATTGCCCAAACCGTGGCGGCGCGAGGTCATCAGGTTCGTGTTTATACTCAGTCATGGGAAGGGGAATGCCCGGATAACTTTGAATTAATCCGCGTGCCGGTTAAATCCCGGACGAACCACGGTCGTAACGCAGAATATTATGCCTGGGTGCAACACCATTTGCGCGACCACCCTGTCGATCGGGTGGTTGGATTCAATAAGATGCCGGGCCTTGATGTGTATTACGCCGCAGACGTGTGTTATGCCGAAAAAGTCGCCCAGGAAAAAGGATTTTTCTATCGCCTGACATCACGCTATCGGCATTATGCTGCTTTTGAACGCGCCACGTTTGAACACGGCAAGCAGACACAACTATTAATGCTGACGAATAAGCAGATTGCTGACTTCCAAAAACATTATCAGACTGAAGCGGAGCGTTTCCATATTCTTCCTCCGGGGATTTACCCGGACAGAAAATATAGCCAACAGATCCCGAACAGTCGTCAAATTTATCGTCAGAAAAATGGTATCTCAGAACAGCAAAAATTACTGTTGCAAGTAGGGTCTGACTTTACCCGTAAAGGTGTGGATCGCTCTATTGAAGCGCTGGCATCGCTACCCGAATCTTTACGGCAAAATACGGTGCTCTATGTTGTCGGGCAGGATAAGCCGAAGAGGTTTGCAGCACTGGCTGAAAGAAGCGGCGTCGGCACGAATGTGCATTTTTTCTCCGGACGTAATGATATCGCGGAGTTAATGGCGGCAGCCGACCTTTTACTGCATCCAGCCTATCAGGAAGCTGCAGGTATTGTTTTGCTGGAAGCCATTACTGCTGGTTTGCCGGTGCTGACAACCGCGGTGTGCGGTTATGCACATTATATTGTGGATGCAAACTGTGGCGAAGCGATGACTGAACCATTCCGCCAGGATGCGCTAAATGAGGTTTTACTCAAAGCGCTGACACAGCCTTCCTTACGCAACGCCTGGGCTGAAAATGCGCGGTATTATGCTGATACCCAGGATTTATACAGCTTACCGGAGAAGGCCGCAGATATTATTACAGGTGATTTAAATGGTTGAGCTGAAAGCGCCGTTAACCTCACTATGGCGCGGTAAAGATGCTTTTGAGGAAGTAAAAACGTTACAGGGCGAAGTGTTCAGAGAGCTGGAGACGCGTCGAACATTGCGGTTTGAGCTGGACGGTAAAAGCTACTTCCTGAAGTGGCATAAAGGTACTTCGCTGAAAGAAATTGTGAAGAACCTGATTTCGTTACGTATGCCTGTTCTGGGCGCTGACAGAGAATGGCACGCCATTCATCGTCTACATGAGCTGGGCGTTGATACGATGCACGGCGTTGGTTTTGGTGAAAAAGGCGTAAACCCGCTAACCAGAACATCATTTATTATCACCGAAGATTTAACGCCCACCATTAGCCTTGAAGACTACTGTGCTGACTGGGCTGTTAATCCACCGGACGCGCAGGTGAAGTGGATGATCATTAAGCGTGTTGCGACTATGGTACGTAAAATGCACGCCGGGGGAATTAATCATCGCGACTGTTATATTTGCCACTTTCTTCTGCATTTACCTTTCACTGGTCGCGAAGAGGATTTAAAAATCTCCGTAATCGACCTGCATCGCGCGCAGATACGTCAGCACGTTCCCCTTCGCTGGCGTGACAAAGATTTAATTGGGCTTTATTTTTCTTCAATGAATATTGGCCTGACTCAGCGAGATATATTCCGGTTTATGCGTGAGTATTTCTCTCTCCCCCTACGAGAGATTTTGCAAAAAGAATCGGGGTTGATTCATCAGGCGGATGTTAAAGCCGCTCGAATTAAAGAAAGGACAATAAGAAAAAATCTGTAATTATAATAATTATGCACTCAGTGAGTAATTTATGAGTGAGACAAGGATAGACAGAATGTCTGACATTAAAAGTTATATTTCAAACCAAAAAAACATAATTCAACATGATGATTTTTTTGGAAGAAGACTGGACATTGCTCTTTGCTTTGATCATGGTTTTATAATGGCAGCAGGTGTGGCAATATATTCCATTATCGAAAATAATAAAGATATTGACTACGCCTTAAAGCAAAAGAGAGATGTCAGGTAAAAATTACTCTATAGGGTTATATTACTATTTTTGCTATTTAATATCTAAAGTCTTTAGATTAAGGTTTTAACTCTGGGGTATATATGAAAATAGCTTTTATTGGCGAAGCGGTATCCGGTTTTGGAGGGATGGAAACCGTTATTAGCAACGTTATCCATACGTTTGAAAATAGCTCTCCGAAAATCAACTGTGAAATGTTTTTCTTTTGTCGTAATGACAAAATGGATAAAGCATGGCTAAAAGAGATTAAATATGCGCAATCATTCTCAAATATAAAATTAAGTTTTCTTCGTCGAGCTAAGCATGTTTATAATTTTAGTCAATGGTTGAAAGAAACGTCACCAGATATTGTGATATGTATTGATGTCATCTCATGTCTTTATGCCAATAAAGCACGAAAGAAAAGTGGTAAACAGTTTACTATTTTCTCGTGGCCGCATTTTTCGCTCGACCATAAAAAACATGCAGAATGTATAACGTACGCGGATTATCATCTGGCCATCAGTAGTGGTATTAAAGAACAGATGATGGCACGGGGTATCTCAGCGCAAAATATTAGCGTCGTTTATAATCCTGTCTCTATTAAAACAATCATTGTGCCGCCGCCTGAGCGCGATAAACCCGCTGTATTTCTCTATGTAGGGCGTCTTAAATTTGAAGGACAGAAAAGAGTTAAAGATTTATTTGATGGCTTAGCTCGTACGACAGGGGAATGGCAGCTACATATTATTGGTGATGGCTCAGATTTTGAAAAGTGCCAGGCCTATAGTCGGGAGCTTGGTATTGAGCAGCGTGTGATCTGGTATGGTTGGCAAAGCACGCCGTGGCAAGTCGTACAGCAAAAAATAAAAAATGTCACCGCGTTACTACTTACCTCTGCATTTGAGGGATTTCCTATGACCCTGCTGGAAGCAATGTCATATGGAATTCCGTGTATTAGTTCTGATTGTATGTCTGGTCCGCGCGATATGATTAAACCCGGCTTGAATGGTGAGCTTTACACCCCGGGGGCTATAGATGATTTTGTAGGGCATCTTAATCGCGTTATTTCTGGTGAAATAAAATATCAGCATGATATTATTCCCGGCACGATTGAGAGATTTTACGATGTGCTATATTTTAAAAATTTTAATAATGCGATATTCTCGAAATTACAAAAGTGATCACTATGAGCAGAAAATATTTTGAAGAAGAAGTCATTCAACAGACTTTAGATTATAACTATGCACAACATAGTGATGCTAATAAATTTAATATAGCTTATGGGATTGATAAAAACTTTCTTTTTGGCTGTGGTGTCTCTATTGCATCGGTTCTCCTTGCTAACCCAGAGAAGGCGTTAGCTTTCCATGTTTTTACCGATTTCTTTGACTCTGAAGACCAGCAGCGATTTGAGGCATTAGCAAAACAGTACGCTACGCAGATTGTTGTTTACCTAATCGACTGTGAGCGCTTAAAATCGCTACCCAGTACCAAAAACTGGACCTATGCAACATACTTTAGATTCATTATCGCCGATTATTTTTCAGATAAAACAGATAGAGTACTTTATCTGGATGCAGATATTGCATGTAAGGGGAGTATTCAGGAACTTATTGATCTTAATTTCGCTGAAAATGAGATTGCTGCTGTCGTTGCTGAAGGCGAGTTGGAATGGTGGACTAAGCGCTCGGTTAGCCTGGCAACGCCTGGGCTGGTTTCTGGCTATTTTAATGCCGGTTTTATTTTAATTAACATACCTCTTTGGACCGCAGAAAATATCTCTAAGAAAGCGATTGAAATGCTAAAAGATCCGGAGGTAGTACAGCGCATAACGCACCTTGATCAGGATGTATTAAATATATTGTTAGTGAATAAAGCGCGTTTTGTTGATAAAAAATTTAATACACAATTTAGTCTTAACTATGAATTAAAAGATTCAGTTATTAATCCAGTCGATGCTGAGACTGTATTTGTTCATTATATCGGACCAACGAAGCCCTGGCATAGTTGGGGGGCTTACCCTGTGTCACAATATTTTTTACAGGCTAAGAGCAACTCACCATGGTCTCATTGTGCACTTTTAAATCCAGTGACTAGCCATCAGTTACGTTATGCGGCAAAGCATATGTTTAATCAGAAGCATTATACTTCGGGTGTAAATTATTATATAGCCTACTTTAAACGTAAACTTCTTGAATAAAACCCATAGGTGATGTAATGGATTCATTTCCTGAGATAGAAATAGCTGAATATAAAGTTTTTGATGAAAGTAATAATAATGATGATAACGTATTAAACATTTCTTATGGCGTTGATGAAAACTATCTTGATGGTGTGGGGGTATCAATCGCTTCAGTTGTATTAAACAATAATATCCCGCTCGCTTTTCACATTATTTGTGATTCATACTCCCCGTGTTTTGTAAAATATATAGAGCGTTTAGCCGTACAGCATCACATAAAAATTTCTCTTTATCTTATTAAAGTAGAAAGCCTTGAGGTATTGCCTCAAACTAAAGTATGGTCGAGAGCAATGTATTTTCGTTTATTTGCTTTCGATTATCTCAGCAAGAAGGTAAACACCTTACTTTATTTGGATGCCGATGTTGTATGCAAAGGATCTTTGCAAGATCTTCTACAGCTTGATCTGACAGAGAAGATTGCTGCGGTCGTAAAAGATGTTGATTCCATCCAGAATAAGGTAAATGAGAGATTAAGCGCTTTTAATTTACAAGGTGGTTATTTTAACTCCGGCGTGGTTTTTGTTAACCTGAAATTATGGCAAGAGAATGCCTTAACCAAAAAGGCATTTTTACTTTTGGCAGGTAAAGAGGCTGACTCTTTTAAATATCCCGATCAGGATGTTTTGAATATTCTCCTACAGGATAAAGTCATTTTTCTACCGCGACCGTATAATACCATTTATACTATTAAAAGTGAGTTGAAAGATAAGTCACATAAAAAATATAGCAATATAATTAATGATAATACTATTTTAATTCATTATACGGGTGCTACAAAACCATGGCATGCCTGGGCAAATTATCCTTCAGTTATCTATTATAAAAATGCACGACTTAACTCGCCCTGGAAGGATTTTCCCGCAAAAGATGCGCGTACCATAGTCGAATTTAAGAAGCGATATAAACATCTTCTCGTGCAGGGTCATTATTTTAAAGGCCTTATGGCTGGAAGCGCATATCTTTATCGTAAACTTTTCCACAAATAATTCCCCTCCCCAAATCTCCATTATGATTATTGAAAAAAAGATTAAAAACTATACCGTCTTTGTCAAAAAAGACGGTGAAAAATACATTGAGATATTCAAAGATTTTCTATCTTATAATCATCAGGTTATTAAAGTCTTTCGTAATATAGAAGATACAAAAGTTGTATTGATTAATACAGACTACGGAAAATATATTCTCAAAGTATTTAGTCCAAAAGTAAAAAATACTGAACGCTTTTTCAAATCGTTAGTAAAAGGAGATTACTACGAAAAGCTTTTTCATCAGACAGATCGTGTGCGGCGTGAAGGGTTTGCGGCGCTTAATGATTTTTACCTGCTGGCGGAAATTAAAACATTACGCTATGTAAAAACATACGTGATGATAATTGAGTATATTGAAGGTATTGAACTTGTTGATATGCCAGAAATTTCTGACGAGGTGAGAGGGAAAATCAAACAGTCGATATATTCTCTGCATCAGCATGGTATGGTTTCGGGCGATCCCCATAAAGGTAACTTTATCCTGCAAGGCAATGAGATCAGAATTATCGATTTGTCCGGAAAAAGACCTTCCAGACAACGAAAAGCAAAGGATCGTATTGATTTAGAAAGACATTATGGTATCAAAAATAATGTGAGAGATATCGGATTTTACTTATTGATTTATAAGAAAAAACTTCGAAATTTCTTGCGTCGTATTAAGGGTAAGGAAAAGCGCTGATCAATGTAGCACGTTTGGTTTAATTTAAGGGGCTGACTGACTTTTATTTGCTGCAGCGTTATGACATACTTGAGAGAATTTGAGATGTAATATTAGTTGTTGAATATAACATTTATTTATAGGTTGCATGATAAACATACGAGTTTTTTATGGGCAGCGTTTACTTCATAACTCACGCCGATGTTCTGCAACTTATTGCGAAAAGAACGGCTGAAGATTGTATTATTTTTCTTTCTGGTCCTACGTCCAGAAAGACGCCGCTGTCCTTGTTACGAATGAAAGATGTCATTGCAGTCAATGGTTCTGTTCAATATTTGCTAAACAATAACGTCAAGCCATTTTTGTACCTTCTGACGGATGTTCGCTTCCTCCATCGTCGGCGCGAAGATTTTTATAACTTTAGCCGTAACAGTCAGTTTACTATCGTCAATCTTGATGTGTACGAACAGGCTTCAGTGGATGATCAAAAATATATTGAAGAAAACTGTTTAATTATTCGCTCCTTTTATCGCCGAGAAAAAGGGGGCTTTTTAAAGAAAATTAAATTTAATATCCTCAAGCGGGTTCATAAAGCATTACTTATTTCAGTTCCTCTTTCGAAAAGAGGGCGACTGGCTGGATTTTGCAAGGATATCAGCATCGGGTATTGCTCTTGCCATACTATTGCTTATACCGCTATTCAGGTTGCCTATTCCCTCAAGTATGGCCGTATTATATGTTCTGGGCTTGACTTAACAGGAAGTTGCCCACGTTTCTATGACGAATCTACCAGCCCTATGCCATCTGAGCTTAGTAAAGATCTGTTTAAAATACTGCCATTTTTTACTTTTATGAGAAAAAATGTGAGTGATTTAAATATCTTTAATTTATCAGATGATACTGCAATTCATTACGATATTATTCCATATATTACAGCCTCGGAACTTGAGGATGAAATATATTACGATAAAATTGTCTAGATACTAGATAAATCATTATTTTGCGTTGCTTCGGCACGCATTTCTTTTTGTATAACATTTCTTTTTCTATAAAGTTAACTATTCTGGATTATAGCTATTATGATTAAAAAAATCATATTTACTGTTACTCCTATATTTTCAATTCCTCCTCGTGGCGCGGCTGCGGTAGAAACCTGGATTTACCAGGTTGCAAAACGACTATCAATACCGAGTGCTATTGCTTGTATAAAAAATGCTGGCTATCCTGAATATAATAAAATAAACGATAACTGTGATATTCATTACATTGGGTTTAGTAAAGTTTATAAGCGTCTTTTTCAGAAATGGACTCGTCTCGACCCACTACCCTATTCCCAGCGCGTCCTTAATATTAGAGATAAAGTGACTACCCAGGAAGATAGCGTCATTGTTATTCATAATAGTATGAAACTGTATCGGCAGATCAGAGAGCGCAATCCGAATGCAAAACTGGTTATGCACATGCATAACGCATTTGAACCAGAACTTCCTGATAATGATGCAAAAATTATCGTGCCCAGTCAGTTTCTTAAAGCGTTTTATGAAGAAAGATTGCCCGCCGCTGCTGTTAGTATTGTGCCTAATGGTTTTTGTGCTGAGACTTATAAAAGAAACCCACAAAATAACCTCCGTCCGCAATTAAATATTGCGGAAGATGCCACCGTTCTCTTATATGCCGGGAGAATTTCGCCTGATAAAGGCATCTTGTTGCTTTTGCAGGCGTTCAAAAAATTACGTACCTTAAGAAGTAATATTAAACTTGTCGTTGTTGGCGATCCTTATGCAAGCCGCAAGGGTGAAAAAGCAGAGTATCAAAAGAAAGTACTGGACGCCGCAAAAGAGATTGGAACGGATTGTATTATGGCTGGGGGGCAATCTCCCGACCAGATGCATAACTTCTATCATATAGCCGATCTGGTTATTGTGCCGTCTCAGGTTGAAGAAGCATTTTGCATGGTGGCTGTAGAAGCGATGGCAGCAGGAAAAGCGGTTCTTGCCAGCAAAAAAGGGGGGATTAGCGAATTTGTGTTAGATGGCATAACGGGCTATCACCTCGCAGAGCCTATGTCGAGCGACAGTATAATTAATGATATTAACCGTGCGCTTGCTGATAAGGAACGCCACCAGATTGCCGAAAAAGCAAAATCCCTGGTGTTTTCAAAATACAGTTGGGAAAATGTAGCGCAGCGTTTCGAGGAACAAATGAAAAGCTGGTTTGATAAGTGATTGAGCCCGGATGATGAAAAACGCGCTGATACCGTAATAAGTATCAGCGCGTTTTTTATCTATTTCTTAGCGCCAGTAGAAAACCAGTAATGATACCAATTTGAGCAATATCGACCTGTTCAAAATTGCCACGAACGATATAAAAACCGACGAAAGATAAAAATAGCAAGAGATGAGCATTGTAGGGGCTTATCTCTACTTTCCTGAAGGTAGAGCTGGCTGTTTCTCTGATGATAGCACCATATAAATAGACCAGGCTCGCCAGACCTAATATGCCAGCACTAAACCAGATGTACAGGATGGTATTATGCGGACCGATAGATTCTTTAAAGGTCCACGTTGGATAATCGACAACGCGTTTATTATAAACACTATCATACACATCATTACCATAGCCGTAGCCCTTGATCGGGTTTTCCTGAATTAGTATCCACGCGGTGCCCTGGGTTCCGTTAGTATAACGATATGAGCTATCTGTCTGCTGTAATTTATAAAGTAAATGTTCTGGGTCTGGTTTGTTATTATGTTGAGTGATAACCAAAGCGCCGATAATGGCTAATAAAATGGCACCAACTCCTATTAACTTCCATTGGCGGTTCAGTATTGCCCACAGAACACCTACTATGAGCACCGCCAACCATGCCCCTCGCGATAGGGTTCCCAGGATAAAGAAAAGGTAGATAGCGCTAAGCACCAAAAAAACCAACTTAATTGCATTTTTTCTAAACAGCCAAATATTCAATAATGCTGGAAATAAGAAAACCATGGAATCGGACATATGTCGATGCGCATAGCTTATGAATGGCATAATCCCTTTATTATAGTCCTCGATATATAGAATACTCTCTGCAAGGCAGCGAAGCCCTAAACTTGTTAAAAAGGAGAAAAGTACTATTTTCGCAACCGTTTCTTTTGTTTCATCTTTTAATAGTACGGGAATTAATAAAGTATATAATAAGAAACCCTCCAGTACCGTATTTTCAAATTCCTTGAAACTTTCTTTCATATCTGGCGATATGAGTATGGAATAAACAAGGATTAATGATAATACTGCTACGCTATAAAATACGCTATTTTTGAAAAGAGGGGGGAAACTTTTCGGTGAGCGTGAGACCTGATAAATCGCGGTGATAACCATAAGTATGATTATCAAATGTTTATAACGCGTAATACCATCCAGAAAATACGTGGCAACAAAAAGAAAAACCAGCGCTTTATTCCAGATCGGTTTCCATTTCTCTTTATTTAACGTTAATGATGTGGTTAGCATCTTTTCTCCACAATAGGTTTGGGATGAGACAGAGTCTCTTTAATGAATCTTTCCAAATACGCTTGTGGCATCTAAATTCGCCAGGTTCTGTTCTGGTGAGCAGCATGCCATTTGGTTCTTCCCATAACCTCCAATTAACCCAGGGTCCGTTGGGCCATATAGCGTAATATTCGGTCTGTCGAGCGCGGCGGTGAGATGGCTCAGGCCGGTATCAACCGATACGACAAATTTTGCGCCAGCCAGCACTCTGGCGACCTCCTCCAGGCTCATGCGCGGTAACACATCCACATAGTCAAAGCCTTCGGCCAGTCGTTTAGCCCGGGCCTCCTCATGAGGCGCGCCCCAGGGAAGTTTTATCCGTAATCCGGTGTTGCCCACCATACCGATAAGCTCGCGCCAGTTTGCTTCCGGCCAGTGTTTATCATCGCGGGTCGTGGCATGTAAAAACACCGCATACGGATCGCTAACCGCCTGCTGGCAATGCAGAAAATGTTTTGCGATGGCATAATCGCCCTGCGACTGCGGTTTATCGTATCCCAGGCTTTTGGCGAACAGCTCGCGCGTCCGTTCAACCGCATGTTGTTGCTTTGCGATATGGTGTTTACGGTTATAGAACAGGCTGGCCAGCGGTTCGCGGGCGGTACTCCAGTCCATACCGTGCTTTATCCCATGCGCCAGACGCGTCACCAGCGCCGCGCTTTTCACCAGCCCCTGCGCATCAATCACAGCGTCGTATTGGTATGCGCATACCGCCCGATGAAAGGCTGTGCGTTCCGCTTTAATGGGCGCGGAAAACCAGGCTTTGCGCCAACGGCGAATAGCGACGGGAATCACGCGATCGACAGCACTGTGCCAGGACGGAATTTGTGCAAACCCTTCTTCGACAACCCAATCAAATTGAATCCCCGGAATCGCCTGTTGCGCGTCGGTAAGCGCAGGCAGGGTATGTAATACGTCGCCCATCGATGATGTTTTAACGATCAAAACCCGCATTAAACGCCCTCTTCCGACAACAGCGAATGAAGCTCTTCCAGAACCCGCTGCGGCGTGATATCGATCAGGCTCTGGTGATAGCCTTGCGCCGTATCACCTTTACGCACTTTGTGATAACCCGTAATGAGACGAATCACCCGGGCCTTATGAGACAGCGGCGGCGTGAAATCCGGGCTACTTGGGCCATACAAGGCGACCAGCGGACGGTCGAGCGCCGCCGCGACGTGCATCAGCCCGGAATCGTTGGTGACGATGGCTTTACAGGCGGCTATCAGAATGACGGCCTGTTCCAGCTGGGTTTCCCCCGCCAGGTTGCGACACCATGCCTGCTGCTCGCTATTCAGCGCCGCCAGGATCTCATTTCCGGCTTCATGGTCTTTTGCCGAGCCAAACAGTACGACCTGATACCCTTCGTTAATGAGCTGTTTTGCCAGTTCGGCGTAGTGATAGTGCGGCCAACGTTTTGCCGGGCCAAATTCTGCGCCGGGGCAAAAGCCGATCAGAGGACGTTCAGAAGATAGTGAAAAGTCGCTGCACATCAACGACTTTTCACCCTCGCTAACCTGGAGCTGTGGCCAGAGTAGCGGCTGCGGCAGATCTTTCGCCGTGCGCATCACGCCCTTGTCATAGGCCAGCGCCACGTAGCGCTCCACCATCAGTGGCCAGGCGTCTTTATCAAGGACGCGCGCATCGTTCAGCAGGCCATAGCGCATTTCGCCGCGCCAGCCGGTACGGTGCGGGATATTGGCAAAGAAAGGAATCAGCGCCGATTTAAACGAATTTGGCAGCACCCAGGCGCGATCGTAGCGCTTCTCTCGCAGGCTATGGCCCAATCTGCGGCGCTCGCCGATTTCCAGCGCGCCGTGGCCCAGCGGCATGGGTATCGCCTCGTTAACTTCCGGCATACGCGATAACAACGGACGGCACCAGGCTGGCGCCATCACGTCGATTATCGCCTGGGGATAGCGCGCTTTAAGCGTGCGATAGAGACTTTGCGACATCATCATGTCGCCCACCCAGGAGGGGCCAATGACCAAAATTTTCATACTTACGCGTCGCGGTTCAGCCAGGCCATATACTCCGTGACGCCTTCGGCGACGGTCTTAAAGGGTTTGTCATAGCCCGCGTTGCGTAGATTGGTTAAATCCGCCTGCGTAAACGCCTGATAGCGACCTTTCAGCTTATCCGGGAACGGAATGTATTCAATGCTGCCTTTTTTATGGTATGCCAGCGTCGCGTCGGCGACGGCCTGGAAAGATTCCGCACGGCCTGTGCCCAGGTTAAAGATGCCGGACTTACCGCTTTCCAGGAACCACAGGTTAACGGCGGCCACATCGCCCACGTAAACGAAGTCGCGTTTGAAGTTTTCGCTGCCTTCAAACAGTTTCGGGCTTTCGCCGTTGTTTAACTGTGTATTCAGATGAAATGCCACGCTTGCCATGCTGCCTTTATGGCCTTCACGTGGTCCATAGACGTTGAAATAGCGGAAACCGACAATCTGCGAGTTCGCTTCTGGCAGGATCTGGCGCACATATTCATCAAACAGGAATTTAGAATAGCCGTAAACGTTAAGCGGTTTTTCGTATTCGCGCGATTCGATGAAATCAGACGTGCGACCGCCATAGGTGGCGGCAGAAGAGGCGTAGAGGAACGGGATTTCGCGCTCAAGACAATAGTGCAGCAGCTCTTTGGAGTATTGATAGTTATTATCCATCATATACTTGCCGTCCCACTCGGTGGTGGAAGAGCAGGCGCCTTCATGGAAAATAGCTTCGATATCGCCGAGCTCTTCTCCGGACATAATCTGGATCAGGAAATCTTCCTTATCCATATAGTCAGCAATGTTCAGATCCACCAGGTTTACAAACTTGGTGCCGTCTTTCAGGTTATCCACCACCAGAATATCGGTGATACCTTTATCATTCAGGGCCTTAACGATATTGCTGCCGATAAAGCCCGCGCCGCCGGTAACGATGATCATAACTGTAACCTTTGAATTATGGTGTCAGAGACTGTCTCAGACATGAATGCTCTTATCATAACACTATTCATCCATTCACTGATAACCCGTGAGGATACGCGTGATTTATGCTGCATTTTAAAGAAGTGATGACGCGTCATCTCGTATCAACGTATCGCTTTGGGTAATATGTGCTGAAATTTGCCCAGTCTGGAGAATCGCAATGCGTGGGGATTTTTACAAACAGTTAACCAACGATCTGGAAACCGCCCGGGCGGAAGGATTGTTTAAAGAAGAGCGCATTATTACGTCTGCGCAGCAGGCGGATATCACCGTGGCGGATGGAAGCCACGTTATTAACTTTTGCGCCAATAACTATCTCGGGCTGGCGAATCACCCTGAGCTGATTAATGCCGCAAAAGCGGGTATGGACAGCCACGGTTTCGGTATGGCGTCCGTGCGTTTTATCTGCGGCACCCAGGATAGCCACAAAGCGCTGGAGCAAAAGCTGGCAAGCTTCCTCGGCATGGAAGATGCGATTCTGTATTCCTCCTGTTTCGACGCTAACGGCGGCTTGTTTGAGACGTTGCTGGGCGCGGAAGACGCCATTATCTCCGACGCGCTGAACCACGCGTCTATCATTGACGGCGTGCGTTTGTGTAAAGCGAAGCGTTATCGCTATGCCAACAACGATATGGCTGAGCTGGAAGCGCGGCTGAAAGAGGCGCGTGAGGCCGGCGCGCGTCATGTCCTGATCGCCACCGACGGCGTGTTCTCAATGGATGGCGTCATCGCCAATCTGAAAGGCGTCTGTGATCTGGCCGATAAATACGATGCGCTGGTGATGGTTGATGATTCTCACGCGGTAGGCTTTGTCGGCGAAAACGGTCGTGGTTCCCATGAATACTGCGACGTAATGGGCCGCGTAGATATTATTACCGGTACGCTGGGCAAAGCGTTAGGCGGCGCATCCGGCGGCTATACCGCGGCGCGTAAAGAGGTCGTTGAGTGGTTGCGTCAGCGTTCCCGCCCATATCTGTTCTCCAACTCCCTGGCGCCGGCGATCGTGGCGGCTTCTATTAAAGTGTTAGAGATGGTGGAAGCGGGCGCAGAACTGCGCGATCGCTTGTGGGCGAACGCCCGGCAGTTCCGTGAGCAGATGTCTGCCGCGGGATTTACGCTGGCAGGCGCGGATCACGCCATCATCCCGGTAATGCTGGGAGATGCGGTTGTCGCGCAGAAATTTGCCCGCGAACTGCAAAAAGAGGGCATTTACGTTACCGGTTTCTTCTATCCGGTCGTACCAAAAGGTCAGGCGCGTATTCGTACCCAGATGTCTGCGGCGCATACGCCTGAGCAAATTACGCGTGCGGTAGACGCGTTCACGCGTATTGGTAAACAACTGGGCGTGATTGCCTGAGGATGTAAGATGAAAGCGTTATCCAAACTGAAAGCGGAAGAGGGCATCTGGATGACCGACGTTCCGGAACCGGAAGTCGGCCATAACGATTTGCTGATTAAAATCCGTAAAACAGCCATCTGCGGTACTGACGTTCACATCTATAACTGGGATGACTGGTCGCAAAAAACCATCCCGGTTCCGATGGTCGTGGGGCATGAATATGTTGGCGAAGTGGTCGGCATCGGTCAGGAAGTGAAAGGCTTTAAAATTGGCGATCGCGTCTCCGGCGAAGGTCATATCACCTGTGGTCATTGCCGCAACTGCCGTGGTGGTCGTACTCACCTGTGTCGCAACACCACCGGCGTGGGCGTCAACCGTCCCGGCTGCTTCGCGGAATATCTGGTCATCCCGGCGTTCAATGCGTTTAAAATCCCGGATAACATTTCTGATGATTTAGCCTCTATTTTCGACCCGTTTGGTAATGCGGTGCATACGGCGCTGTCTTTCGATCTGGTCGGCGAAGATGTACTGGTATCGGGGGCGGGGCCAATCGGCGTAATGGCCGCCGCGGTGGCGAAACATGTTGGCGCGCGTCATGTGGTGATTACTGACGTCAATGAATACCGTCTGGAGCTGGCGCGCAAAATGGGCGTCACCCGCGCGGTCAACGTCGCGAAAGAGAGCCTGAACGACGTCATGGCGGAGCTGGGAATGACCGAAGGGTTCGATGTGGGTCTGGAGATGTCCGGCGCGCCGCCGGCGTTTCGTACCATGCTGGACACCATGAATCACGGCGGTCGTATTGCGATGCTGGGGATTCCGCCATCAGATATGTCTATCGACTGGACAAAAGTCATCTTTAAGGGCTTGTTCATTAAAGGTATTTATGGTCGTGAGATGTTCGAAACGTGGTACAAAATGGCGGCGCTGATCCAGTCCGGTCTGGATCTGTCACCGATTATCACCCATCGTTTCTCTATTGATGATTTCCAGAAAGGTTTTGATGCCATGCGTTCAGGCCAGTCAGGAAAAGTTATTCTGAGCTGGGATTAATATGTATGGAGACCCGATAATTTTATCGGGTCTGATATACGTTTCATCGTAAAAGGTTGGTGTCATTCGCCAACCTTTTTTGTTAGGGAAAATCTGGAAAGCCGTAAAGAATTGTCATAGACATCAAGCATTCGTAATTGCGCTTTACTCTTATTTTACTCGCTAACGTCACGCTCTACTGTCACGCTCTACTCTGAGTTTTGTGCTTGCTTTTTACTGTAAAAATTAATTATGGCGGCTTAATAGTTTCTTAATAGAGCCACAGTATAAAGGCAGGGTAAATTAAGGTTTTTCTGGTAATCGTTATGAAAAATAGTAAAACCAAAGTGAGTATCATTGTCCCGTTATATAATGCGGGAGCGGATTTTAATGCTTGCATGGCGTCGTTAATCGCGCAAACGTGGTCGGCGCTGGAAATTATTATTGTGAATGATGGATCGACGGATCATTCCGTTGAGATAGCAAAACATTACGCGGAACATTACCCGCATGTTCGACTGCTTCATCAGGCCAATGCTGGCGCATCTGTCGCCCGTAATCTTGGCCTGCAAGCGGCGACCGGCGATTATGTCGCCTTTGTCGATGCAGATGACCTGGTCTACCCGAAGATGTATGAAACGCTGATGACCATGGCGCTTAACGATGATCTGGACGTTGCGCAGTGCAACGCGGACTGGTGCGTCCGAAAAACCGGGCACGCCTGGCAATCTATTCCGACCGATCGTCTGCGTTCCACCGGGGTATTAAGCGGACCGGATTGGTTGCGTATGGCGTTGGCCTCGCGACGCTGGACGCATGTTGTCTGGATGGGCGTTTATCGACGTGCGCTGATTATCGATAACAATATTACTTTCGTTCCCGGACTACATCATCAGGACATATTATGGTCGACGGAAGTTATGTTTAATGCCACGCGCGTACGTTATACCGAACAATCATTATATAAATATTTCCTGCATGATAATTCGGTAAGCCGTTTGCAAAGACAAGGCAATAAAAATCTTAATTATCAGCGGCATTATATTAAAATTACGCGGTTATTAGAAAAGCTCAATCGTGATTATGCCCGGCGTATTCCGATTTACCCGGAGTTTCGCCAGCAAATTACCTGGGAAGCGTTACGCGTTTGTCATGCGGTACGTAAAGAGCCTGATATTTTGACCCGCCAGCGTATGATTGCCGAAATTTTTACTTCTGGCATGTATAGACGGATGATGGCTAACGTCCGCAGCGCGAAAGCGGCTTATCAGACGCTGCTCTGGTCTTTCCGGCTGTGGCAATGGCGCGACAAAACCTTGTCGCACCGTCGTATGGCCCGTAAGGCGCTCAATCTGTCTTAGCGCTCACGTTTTTAGGCGCGGCGATTTTCCCCCAGCCTTGCCACTGGTGCTGAAACCAGACAACCACGGAACTTTGCGTAATGCTCTCGCCGATGACGCTGAAAAAGCGCGTAGCGTAGACCGGTTGCAGCGGTTTTTTCGGCTTGCACATCTTCACGCCGCGAAAGGGATTGCGCGGCGCGTCAATTTTCTGCGGCGTCACACCCGGTCGGGACGTATCTACCTGCGGTTCGTTGAGCAGGCTGCCTGGACGTACCAGGGTGATATCCGCCGGCAGGCGATAAACCATCTGTTGCAGCACGCGAACCGTTGCGGGATGCGGATGACCAATCGCGATAGCGGAACCGTTGCGACGGGCCAGTTCGATAGCGCGATTAAACTGACGGCGAATATCCGCCTCGTTTTGCGTATCGTCGAGGAACACTTTACGCTTGAGCACTTTCACACCCGTACCGGATGCCGCGCGCATCGCCTGGCTATTGCCAATCGTCATGCTGTCGAGAAAATAGAGATTGTAATGTTCCAGCGCCTGCATAACTTTTTGCATACCGAACAGGCTGGAAGTCATTGCGCTGCCCATGTGGTTATTAAGCCCAACGGCATACGGCACGTTGTTTACCGCCTCGCGGATAATGCGCTCGATCTCATCGCTGCTCATATCTGGTCGCAGCGTATCCTTCTCCAGCGGCTGTTTGCTTAACGGCGCCATCGGCAGATGGATTAACACCTCATGCCCGCTATTGTGCGCTTTAGTTGCCATTTCGCGCGCGTGCGGCGCGTTGGGCAGTACGGCGACGGAGATGTTTGGCGGCAGCGCCAGAACCTGGTTTTCCGTATGCGGGCGATAGCCAAAATCATCAATCACGATGGCGAGCTTGCCAGCGAAAACGGGATGTGCAAACGCCAGCAAAGTGGCCAGCGTGAGAATGGAGCGACGAAACTGAGGCAAAACTTATCTTCCCAACCACGGCTGTGGATTGACGGCCTGACCCTGGCGACGAATTTCGAAATAAAGCGAGGGTCTGCCCTGACCGCCGCTACTGCCCACAAGGGCGATAGGTTGTCCGGCGCGCACCTGCGCGCCTACGCTGACCAGCGCGCTCTGATTATAGCCGTAAAGGCTCATATCGCCTTTACCATGCTCCACGACCACCACCAGGCCATAGCCTTGCAGCCAGTCCGCCAGAATCACCCTGCCGTCGGCGATGGCTTTGACCTCGGTGCCTTCCGACGCGCCGATCACCATCCCCTTCCAACGTAGCTCACCCTGCAGCCGTTCGCCATAGCGATGCAATATCGGGCCGCGTACCGGCCAGTATGCCTGACCGCGAGGCGCGCCCAGACCGCCGGTGCGGGACATTAGCGAACGCTCGCTTTCCGTCGGCTTATAGGTGCTGCCTTTACGCGAGGCTTCCTGCTGCTTATCGCGTACCGCCTGCGCTTCGCGGGCTTCACGCTCCGCTCGCGCTTTGGCCGCCGCTTCCGCCCGCGCGATACTGTTGCGTAGGCGTGATTCGTTGGCGCGTAGTTCGCTTAACTGTTGCTGGCCTTGCTGAATAGACGACTCCAGTCCGGCAAGCGTTTTCTTACGTTCATTACGCGCCTGCTCCAGCTTCGCCTGCTGGGCGCGCTGTTCATACAGCAACGTTTGTTGTTGGCTTTGCTTCTCTTCCAGCTCGGCTTTTTGCGTGGCGACCTGTTCGCGAGTCTGTTTCAGTTCGGCGATAGTCTCCTGGCGCGCCTGGTTCAGATAGCCGAAGTAGGCCTGCAGGCGTTGCCCACGCTGGCTCTCTTCTCCGCTAAGAATAAGCTGAATGCCGGTGTGTTCGCCCTGGCGGAAAGCGGCGTCCAACTGCGCGGCGAGATTACGCTCCTGGCTGGCTTTTTGCTGCTCCAGTTTGGCAATTGAGGCGTTCATCTCATCAATTTGCGCATTTAACTGATCCAGAGTGCTTTGCGTTTCGCGCAACTTACGTGCTGCGGCCGAGATGGCCTCTTCCTGGGCTTTAAGTTGTGCCAGGAGGCTGGCGCGTTGTTGCTGCTGCTGGCGTACGTCGCGTTCTTTCGCGGCGATATCGGCCTGAATAGATTTGAGTTGATCACGGTCATCCGCGTGGGCGGAAAAGGCGCACAACAATACGCCAGCGCTAAGTACGCTGGCGTAGAACAAAGGCCTGACTGAAAACGTTCTTGGTTTCACGGCCTGTTGAATGGTGTTAATCGCCTTTCCCCTCATGGGGAGGGATTATTCCACGATGAACAGCGGCTTACCAGTCATCTCTTGCGGGATTTCCATCCCCATCAGCGACAGCATGGTAGGCGCAATGTCTGAAAGTTTGCCGCCTTCAACCGCCTTCACGTTTTTCTCGCCGACATAAATCAGCGGCACCGGCAGGTTGGTGTGGGCGGTATGCGCCTGACCGGTCGCCGGATCGCGCATCTGCTCCGCGTTGCCGTGGTCCGCGGTAATCAACAGTTGTCCACCAACGGACTCAACCGCTTTTGTTACCTGTTCAATGCAGTTATCCAACGCTTCCACCGCTTTGATGGCGGCTTCCATCACGCCGGTATGACCGACCATATCGCCGTTTGGATAGTTACAAATGATGGTGTCGTACTTACCGCTTTCGATCGCCGCGACCAATTTTTCAGTCAATTCTGCAGAGCTCATTTCCGGTTGCAGGTCATAAGTGGCCACTTTCGGGGAGTTGATCAGAATGCGCTCTTCACCAGCAAACGGTTCTTCTACGCCGCCGTTAAAGAAAAAGGTTACGTGCGCATATTTTTCCGTTTCGGAAATACGCAGCTGAGTTTTGTCGTTTTTCGCCATCCATTCGCCAAAGGTATTCGCCAGCGACGCTGGTGGGTAGGCAACGGCAGTTTTGATATCGGCGGCGTATTCGGTCAGCATCACGAAGTTCAGATTAACCACTTTCTTACGCGCAAAGCCGTCGAAATCAGCATTAACGAAAGCGCGGGTAATTTCGCGCGCGCGGTCAGCGCGGAAGTTCATGAAAATCAGCGTGTCGCCGTCTTCCATCGCCGCATCAGCCTGGCCCTCGGCGCGGATAACGGTCGCTTTGACAAACTCATCGTTTTCATCACGAGCGTAAGCGGCCTGCAGGCCAGCCACAGCGGTATCCGCCTGGAATTCGCCCTGGGCCAGGGTCATCAGATCATACGCTTTTTCCACGCGATCCCAACGGTTGTCGCGGTCCATAGCGTAGTAACGACCGACGATAGACGCCACGCGGCCTTTGCCCAGCGCGGCGAATTTGTCTTCGAATTTTTTCAGCGAGGCTTCAGCGCTGCGCGGCGGCGTGTCGCGACCGTCGAGGAAGGCGTGCAGATAGATTTTTTCTGCGCCGCGCTCTGCGGCCAGTTCCACCATCGCCATAATGTGATCTTCGTGGCTGTGGACACCGCCCGCGGACAGCAGACCCATAATATGAACCGCTTTACCGGCGTTTTTCGCCTGGTCTACCGCATTGGTCAGGACTGGGTTAGCAAAGAAAGTACGTTCTTTAATTTCAACGTCCAGACGCGTCAGGTCCTGATAAACGATGCGACCTGCGCCCAGGTTAACGTGGCCCACTTCGGAGTTGCCCATCTGGCGGTCAGGCAGACCCACTTCCAGACCGGATGCGTCGATCAGGGTATGCGGACGTTTTGCCCACAGAGCATCCATCACCGGGGTTTTGGCGTTTAAGATAGCGTTATCCTGCTGTTCTTCACGGTAGCCGTAGCCATCCAGAATCACCAGTACCATAGGTTTTTTAGAAACCGACATTGCGACAACCTCATACTCAATAGACAAAATAATTGCGTAATTTTACTACAGCTGAATCGATAAAATAGCCTCAGAAGATCAAAGAAAGGGATCGCGCTGGCGTGAGAAGGCAAGTAATAGCGTGATTTTTTTTCGTAGCGCCCCGCAAAAATGCATTCCAGTGCACGCTCTGGCTGTATTTGCGCCACTGCACAGGTATACTCCTTTCCTGGTTTTTTAATCACTACGTCGGGAGTTGTTACCCCCCATGCAAGAAATTATGCAATTTGTTGGCCGTCATCCCATACTGAGTATCGCCTGGATTGCGTTACTGGTGGCGGTTTTATTTACCACGTTCAAAGGTCTGACTTCAAAAGTTAAGGTGATTACACGCGGCGAAGCCACGCGCCTTATCAACAAAGAGGACGCCGTTGTTGTGGATTTACGTCAACGTGACGATTTCCGTAAAGGCCATATCGCTGGCGCGACCAATTTGCTGCCGAGCGAAATCAAAGCCAACAATGTTGGCGAACTGGAAAAGCACAAAGACAAGCCGATTATCGTGGTCGACGGTTCAGGTATGCAGTGCCAGGAATCCGCTAACGCGCTGACAAAAGCCGGCTTTGAAAAGGTCTTTGTGTTGAAAGAAGGCGTAGCAGGCTGGAGCGGCGAGAATCTGCCTCTGGTGCGCGGTAAGTGATTACCCGTCGTTTTCATGACGTAAGGGGAATGACTTGCCCTTGCGTCGACATGAAATCCATCGGGTAAAAAACAGGAGCGAAGTCATGGCCAATATTGAAATCTACACCAAAGCAACCTGTCCGTTTTGCCATCGTGCAAAGGCGCTGTTAAACAGCAAGGGCGTGAGTTTCCAGGAAATTGCGATTGACGGCGACGCCGTGAAGCGTGAAGAGATGATCAAACGTAGTGGCCGAACGACGGTTCCGCAAATTTTTATTGATGCACAGCACATTGGCGGTTGTGACGACTTGTATGCGCTGGATGCGCGTGGTGGACTGGATCCGCTGTTGCGTTAAGGCGTACTCAAGTATTTAAGGACAACACTAAAGGGTTTTACACATGTCAGAACAAAATAACACTGAAATGGCTTTCCAGATCCAACGTATCTATACCAAGGATGTTTCTTTCGAAGCGCCAAACGCACCGCATGTTTTCCAGAAAGATTGGCAGCCAGAGGTTAAACTGGATCTTGATACGGCATCTTCCCAACTGGCGGATGACGTTTATGAAGTTGTGCTGCGTGTTACCGTAACGGCTTCCTTGGGGGAAGAAACCGCGTTCCTGTGCGAAGTTCAGCAGGCCGGTATTTTCTCCATCAGCGGTATTGAAGGTACTCAGATGGCGCATTGCCTGGGCGCATACTGCCCGAACATTCTGTTCCCGTATGCTCGCGAGTGCATCACCAGCCTGGTTTCACGCGGTACGTTCCCGCAACTGAACCTTGCGCCGGTCAATTTTGATGCGCTGTTCATGAACTATTTGCAGCAGCAGGCTGGCGAAGGTACTGAAGAACATCAGGATGCCTGATGAACCAAAGTAATGCGTCAATGACAGTCATCGGTGCCGGCTCGTACGGCACCGCTCTCGCCATCACTCTGGCGAGAAACGGCCACCAGGTTGTCCTGTGGGGCCACGACCCAAAACATATCGCGACCCTGGAGCACGATCGCTGCAACGTCGCGTTCCTTCCCGATGTGCCTTTTCCCGATACGTTACACCTGGAAAGCGACTTAGCAACCGCGCTGGCGGCCAGTCGTAACATTCTGGTAGTGGTGCCAAGCCATGTTTTCAGCGACGTGCTGCGGCAGATTAAACCGCTGATGCGTCCGGATGCGCGTCTGGTATGGGCGACCAAAGGCCTGGAAGCGGAAACGGGGCGCCTGTTGCAGGATGTCGCTCGCGAGGCGTTAGGCGATCAAATCCCGCTGGCGGTGATTTCCGGTCCGACGTTCGCTAAAGAGCTGGCGGCGGGTTTGCCGACGGCAATCTCGCTGGCCTCAACCGATGAGACCTTTGCCGACGATCTCCAGCAACTGTTGCACTGCGGAAAAAGTTTTCGCGTCTATATCAATGCGGATTTTATCGGCGTGCAGCTTGGCGGCGCGGTGAAAAACGTGATTGCGATTGGCGCGGGGATGTCTGACGGCATCGGCTTCGGCGCGAACGCCCGCACGGCGCTAATCACGCGTGGACTGACCGAAATGTCGCGGCTTGGCGCAGCGCTTGGCGCCGATCCCGCCACCTTTATGGGGATGGCGGGTTTAGGCGATCTGGTGCTGACCTGTACCGACAACCAGTCGCGCAACCGTCGTTTTGGCATGATGCTTGGCCAGGGTATGGACGTTAAAGGCGCGCAGGATAAGATTGGCCAGGTGGTCGAAGGCTATCGCAATACGAAAGAAGTTCGTGAATTGGCGCACCGTTTTGGTGTTGAAATGCCAATAACCGAGGAAATTTATCAAGTATTGTATTGCGGAAAAAACGCGCGCGAGGCAGCATTAACGTTATTAGGTCGCGCCCGCAAGGAAGAGCTGAGTCGCCACTAGCCGTAAGGAACTGTTTGCATAAACGACCCAACCCGCACAGAACGGGTTGGTCGTTTTCTGCCCGTCTGGAGTAAACCATGCCGTGTGAAGAACTGGAAATCGTCTGGAAGAATATTAAAGCTGAAGCCCGCGCTTTAGCTGACTGTGAGCCTATGTTGGCCAGTTTTTATCACGCCACGCTACTCAAGCATGAAAATCTGGGCAGTGCGCTGAGCTATATGCTGGCAAATAAACTGGCTTCGCCCATCATGCCCGCTATCGCTATCCGTGAAGTAGTTGAAGAAGCCTATGCCGCCGACCCGGAAATGATCGCGTCGGCAGCCTGCGATATTCAGGCCGTGCGCACTCGCGATCCGGCGGTGGATAAATACTCCACGCCGCTGTTATATCTGAAAGGCTTTCATGCGCTACAGGCCTACCGCATTGGTCACTGGTTGTGGAATAAAGGTCGCCGCGCGCTGGCTATCTTCCTGCAAAATCAGGTTTCGGTCTCGTTTCAGGTGGATATTCACCCGGCAGCGAAAATTGGCCGCGGGATTATGCTCGACCATGCCACCGGTATTGTGGTGGGGGAGACGGCGGTTATTGAGGATGATGTGTCGATCCTGCAATCCGTCACCCTGGGCGGTACCGGGAAAACGAGCGGCGATCGTCATCCTAAAATCCGCGAAGGCGTGATGATTGGCGCGGGCGCGAAAATTCTCGGCAATATCGAGGTGGGGCGCGGCGCGAAAATTGGCGCAGGTTCCGTCGTTTTACAGCCTGTCCCGCCGCACACTACCGCCGCAGGCGTTCCGGCGCGTATTGTCGGCAAGCCGGGCAGCGATAAGCCGTCGATGGATATGGACCAGCATTTCAACGGGCTACACCATACGTTTGAGTATGGCGACGGCATCTGAATTGCGCGGTACAACTAAAAAACGCTGTTCCGATGGAGTGCAATCCCGGAACAGCGGAGCGAAGAATTCGCAATGTGGACAATCAGGCTGCGGATGATGTCAGCGTGATGCGATCCAGCGGGCCGACGATAAACAGATATGAAATGAGACCAATAAGTCCCATCGAGCCAACGTATAAAATGGCAAAGTCGAACGACTGAGTATTGGCAAGAATCACGCCGATGACCAGCGGCGTAACGATGCTTGCCATATTGCCGCACATGTTAAATACGCCGCCGGCAATACCCAGAACTTCCTTCGGCGAGGTGTCGCTGAGTACGCACCAGCCCAGGTTACCAAACCCTTTGGCAAAAAAGGCCAGACTCATCGCCGCAATGACCACAAATTCTGAAGAGGTGTAGTTGGCGATCACTATTACGCAAGAGAGCAACATACCGCAGATAACAGGCAGCTTCCGCGCGACGGTAAGGCTATAGCCGCGTTTGAGCAGCCAGTCGGAGAACACGCCGCCGAGCAGGCCGCCAATAAAACCGGCAATGGCTGGAATACTGGCCACAAAACCGACTTTCAGAATCGACATGCCTTTCGCCTGGTACAGGTAGGTCGGGAACCAGGTCAGGAAGAACCAGGTGATAGAGGTGACGCAGAATTGCCCGATGTAAACACCGATCATCATCCGGTTAACACAGACGGTTTTAATCTGCGCAAACGTTATTTTCTGCGGCTCCTTTTTACAGCCCAGAGAGGGCTCGCCACCACCGCTACGAATATAGTCAATTTCCGCTTGATTAACTTTTGGGTGGTGCATCGGATCTTTGACTTTCATTAACCAGAATATACCGAGCATCACACCAATAGCGCCAATATAATAGAAGACAAAATGCCAGCTTAAATTATGCAGAATGATCGTCATTAGCGGGGTGATAATGCCCAGCGAGATATATTGCGCAGCCTGATAAACTGAAGTAACGAAACCTCGTTCATTATTGGGAAACCATTGTACGCTTAAACGACTGTTCGCCGGAAAGGCAGGCGCTTCAATCGCGCCCATCAGCAGACGTAGAATAACCAGTACAATTAATGGGCTGCCATACAAATAGATCGTTCCCTGAAACATGGTTACTAACGACCAGCCAATCAATGCGCAACCGTAAACCAGTCGTGAACCGTAGCGGTCTAATAGCCAACCGCCGGGTAGTTGCATAATGACATAGGCAATACCAAATGAGGAGAAGGCCAGGCCCATCGCTTCCGGATCAAAACCTAATTCTTTACTCATTATTGGGGCAACTACGGATAGAGTTGCGCGATCCGCATAATTAAATACGGTAGCAAGAAATAAAAATATAAGAATGGTATGACGCACTTTTGTGCGCTTTATTATTGTGTTCATTATCTACTCCTCAGATAAGGGCAGAATGCATCCTGTAAGGTAAGAGAGGCGGGACGGATTCCCGCCAGTCGGGTTAAGGGCGTTTGCCAAATTCACATGTTAATTGTGTCCAGCGGCGCGCTTGTTCACTGAGCGTAAAACCCAGACCATGACGATCGGAAATCCACATGCGGCCATCGCGCAGCTCAAGTTGCTCGTTGAATAATGGGTTCAGCCACTCGAAATGTTCCAGCCACGGCTCCAGGGGATACGCTGCGGAAAGGTGCAGGTGTACTTCCATCGCAAAGTGCGGCGCCAGCTTACGCCCGTGTTTCGCCGCCAGATCCATAATCTTCAGGAACGGAGAGATACCGCCGACACGCGGCGCATCTGGCTGAACGAAATCGCTGGCATTGCCCAGAATCAACTGCTCGTGTTCCCGGAAACTGGTCAGCATTTCCCCGGTGGCGATAGGCGTATCCAGCGCGGCAGCAAGCTGGGCATGGCCTTCGATGTCGTAAGCATCTAATGGTTCTTCAATCCAGATAAGGTTGAACTGTTCCATTTTACGCCCCATGCGGATAGCCGTTTCGCGATCCCACTGCTGGTTAGCGTCAACCATTAACGGAAACTCATCCCCAAGCGCTTCACGTACTGCGGTTAAGCGGCGAATATCCTCAGCGCAGTTGGGTTGTCCGACTTTCAACTTAATACCGCCAATGCCATTTTCGCGGGAAATCACCACATTTTTCAGCACTTGATCGAGCGGTGTATGCAAGAACCCCCCTGAGGTGTTGTAACACTGAACGGAGTCGCGGTGCGCGCCCAACAGTTTTGCCAGTGGCAGACCGGCACGTTTAGCCTTCATATCCCATAAGGCGATATCGATAGGGGAGATAGCCTGTACCGCCATCCCGCTACGCCCCACCGAGGCTCCGGCCCACAGCAGCTTGGTGTATATTTTGTCGATATCATTGGGATCTTCGCCCAGTAGATTATCGGCTATCTCTTTGGCGTGAGCATAAATACCCTGGCCGCCAGCACGTTTGGAGTAGCTAAAACCAACGCCTTCAAAGCCATCGCGACTGCGGATTTCGGCAATGATGATTGCCACTTCGGTCAAAGGTTTCTGGCGACCGGTCAGTACCTTCGCGTCACTCACTGGCGTCGCCAGCGGTAGAAAAGCCAGTGATAGCTTCACCCATTCGATACGATCGCCGGTTTCTGCCGCGGTTCTGGTATTCGCCGCTTTTGCATACGTTACGGCGTCGGAATTCGCGCTTAAAGCCATTTTTTTTCTCCTGATAATCACAAAATGATTGCGCTAACATTTTTATTATTAAGCGAGCACAGGATCCAGAAAGTTGATGTTGATTTGAACATTTGATCACATATGTCGCATAAAAAGCAGGATTTATTGCAAAATGGATCACGATCCAAAAATATCTGGGGAAATGCATAATACAAAATGATGGCGCTATCATTTTGTAATGACTGAGCTTGATAACCTACTGTATTTACGGCCTTTCCTGATGCGAAGCTGGCAATAGCCGCAGGCATGATGAATAATGCGCGGATAAATCAGCCAATCTTTGCAGGGGCATCAGACGTGAAGAGAACCAAATCACCTCGTGCGCCGACGCTGGAAGATGTAGCACGTAGCGCCGGGCTGTCTCCGATGACAGTCAGCCGGGCATTGAATTCGCCACAACTGGTTCGCCCCAAAACGGTTGAGAAAGTCATGCAGGCGGTTCGCGTCACAGGCTACATACCCAACGCGTTAGCCGGTGGTCTGGCGTCGCGACGGAGTAAATTAATCGCTGTCGTCGTGCCGCAAATTAACAACAACATGTTTGTCGATACCATCCAGTCGCTGAGCGATGAACTGGCCCGACGCGGATATCACATATTGCTGTGCGTGGCCGGATATACCGAACAAACGGAAGCGGAATTGGTGGCGACACTGCTTTCCCGCCGCCCCGATGGCGTGGTGCTTACCGGGATCCATCACACGATAGAACTGAAAAAGGTCATCCTGAACGCGGCTATTCCGGTGGTGGAAATTTGGGACTTAACGCCCACGCCGCTTGATATGCTGGTTGGTTTTTCCCATGAAAAAGTCGGGCAGGCGACGGGGGAGTATCTTCTGAGTAAGGGCTATCGTCGTCCCGGCTTGTTGTGGACCGCCGATCGCCGAGCCGCGCAACGTAAGCAGGGGTTATGTAGTGTTCTTCAACGCCACGCTATTCATGCCGTACCGCAGGTAGATGTCCCCCTTCCGGCATCGCTTTCGCTGGGGCGCAGCGGTTTAAGCCAGCTTTTTGACGAAGGGACGTTTGATGTCATTGTTTGCAGTTCTGATACCCTGGCACAGGGGGCGATGATGGAGGCGGAAAGCCGTGGTATGCGCATTCCGCATGATTTAGCGGTTATTGGTTTTGGCGACCTTGATTTTGCCGCCAGCAATCGACCATCAATTACTACCGTAAGCGTTGACAGACGCGCCATTGGCCAGCGCGCCGCTACGCTGTTGGCCGATCGTATTGAACAGAAACCGTGCGCAGAAGCTATTGTGGATATTGGCTTTCATTTGATTGAGCGAGAGTCCGCATAAACGGGAACATGCCATCGGGATCGGCCAGGCCGGATCAGGCGTTAGCCGCCATCCGGCATTGAATATATTACGACCGCAATACCGCGCCGGGATATCCTAACTGGCGCCACGCTTCATACACCACCACCGACACCGAATTCGACAGGTTCATGCTACGGCTATCCGGCATCATCGGAATGCGAATCTTCTGCTCTTTAGGCAACGCATCGAGAATGCTGGCGGGCAGGCCGCGCGTTTCCGGGCCAAACATCAAATAATCGCCATCCTGATAGCTTACGGCGCTATGGGCGGGCGTACCCTTTGTCGTCAACGCAAACAGGCGCTGCGGGTTTTCGGCGGCGACAAAGGCGGCATAATCGTGATGGCGCTGAACCGCGGCGAATTCGTGATAGTCCAGCCCTGCGCGGCGTAAGCGCTTATCATCCCAGGTAAACCCCATCGGTTCGATGATGTGCAGACGAAAGCCGGTATTGGCGCAAAGACGAATGATGTTGCCGGTATTCGGCGGGATTTCTGGTTCGAAGAGTACGATGTTAAGCATGATGCCCCCTTAAATGCGGGGGGCAGAATAGCAGAAATTTACCGGGCTCTCACGCGCCAGGCGTTCAGGCGGCATCGCCTTTGCTCATTGGTGCCAGCGCGGCGGGCAAACTTTTCCCCAGTTCCTGCACCAGTGAATCGCCACTGATTTCGCTAATGGATTTCGCGCCGGTCAGGGTCATGGCGACTTTCATCTCTTTCTCGATCAGGTCCAGCAGATTGGCGACACCCGCTTTTCCTGCCGTCGCCAGCGCGTAGAGATAGGCCCGACCCAGCAGTACGGTATCGGCCCCCAACGCAATCATACGCACGACATCCAGCCCGTTACGAATCCCGCTATCCGCCAGAATGGCGATATCGCCTTTCACCGCATCGGCAATGGCGGGCAGGGCGCGGGCGGAAGAGAGCACGCCATCGAGCTGGCGGCCGCCGTGATTCGACACCACGATACCGTCAGCGCCGAAACGTACCGCATCGCGGGCATCTTCTGGATCGAGGATCCCTTTGATCACCATTGGGCCGTCCCAGAATTCGCGTATCCACTCCAGATCTTTCCAGGAGATGGACGGATCGAAGTTATTTGCCAGCCAGCCGATATAGTCCTCAAGGCCGGTCGGTTTACCCAGATAGGCGGAAATATTGCCTAAATCATGCGGGCGACCGTTCAGGCCGACATCCCACGCCCATTTAGGGTGCATCACCGCCTGCCAGTAACGGCGCATGGCCGCGTTTGGGCCGCTCATCCCGGAGTGGGCGTCACGGTAGCGCGCGCCCGGCGTCGGCATATCCACGGTAAAGACCAGCGTGGAGCAGCCCGCCGCTTTTGCTCGTTCCAGCGCATTACGCATAAAGCCCCGGTCACGCAGTACATAAAGCTGGAACCACATCGGGCGCTTAATGGTTGGTGCAACTTCTTCAATCGGACAGACGGAGACGGTGGAAAGGGTGAACGGAATGCCCTTTGCGTCTGCGGCGGCGGCGGCCTGTACTTCGCCGCGACGGGCGTACATGCCGCACAGGCCTACCGGCGCTAATGCCACCGGCATCGACAACGTTTCGTTAAACAGGGTCGTTTCCAGGCTTAAATCGGACATATTTTTCAGCACGCGCTGGCGCAGAGCGACTTGCGACAGGTCTTCCACATTTCGGCGCAGGGTATATTCCGCATACGCGCCGCCGTCGATGTAGTGGAAGAGGAAAGGAGGCAACGTGCGCTGAGCTGCGGCGCGATAATCGCTGGCTGCTGAAATAATCATGATTTATTCTCCCTGGTCATCTCATTATGGTCGCCGGGCAGGCGGGTAATACGCGCCTGGCGGGCCTGGTCTTCATCAAATCGTTTAATCGTAGTGTGGACAAAACTGAGGTGCGCCATCATCGCTTTACGCGCGCCCTCGGCGTTACCGTCCAGAATGGCGTCCATCACCGCCTGGTGTTGTTCCGTCAGCTTTGAGAATACGGGCGGAACGAGATACATACGCTGGCGACTCTGTTTGACGGAGGATTGCAGGACGTCGAAGAAACCGCGCATGGTTTGCAACAGCACCACATTGTGCGAGGCTTCCGCGATCGCCAGATGAAATCGCACGTCGGCCTGGGAGGCGAGATCCGGGTCTTCGCTGAGCGTCGCATCAAAGCAGAGTCTGATTTTCTCTTTGTCGGCAGCGGTGGCACGCATGGCGGCGTGCCAGGCCGTACTGGCTTCAATGGCGTGGCGGGCTTCCAGAATATCGAAGCTGTAATCAGGATCGTCCGCCAGCAGGGTCTTCAGCGGCTGAACGATGTTTTGTTCAGACCAGGCTTCATGCTGCCAGCGAACAAACGTCCCGCCGCCGCGACGGCTGATCAACACGCCTTCACTCACCAGCTTTGCTAACGCCTCGCGCAGCGAGTTGCGCGACACGCCGAGCTGTACGGCCAACTGGCGCTCAGCGGGCAATTTCATGCCCGCCTCCAACTGCTGTTCTTCAATCAGCGCCCGCACGCGAGAGGCAATCTCGTCTGACAGTCGTCTGGGCATCACAATCATGGAATCATCCAGGTTAAAACATAGGCCTGCAGGGTGGTAATCACCCCCACCATGCAGGTGAAAATCAAGCTATGTTTCACGGTAAAGCGGAACAGATCAGACTCTTTCCCCACTAATCCCACTGCCGCACAGGCGATAGCGATAGACTGTGGAGAGATCATCTTGCCGGTCACGCCGCCGGTGGTATTTGCCGCCACCATCAGCACATCCGAAACGCCGATTTGCTGAGCTGCGGTGGCCTGCAGGGCGGCAAACAGGGCGTTAGATGAGGTATCGGACCCGGTCAGGAATACCCCCAGCCAGCCGAGGAACGGCGAGAAGAAAGTAAACGCGCTGCCAGTGTGCGCCAGGGCCAACGCCAGGGTTGATGAAAGCCCGGAGTAGTTAGAGATAAACGCGAATGCCAGCACCATCCCGATGGAATAGATTGGTAGCGCCAGATCTTTCAGCGTGTTGCCAAAGGTCTGCAGCGCAGCGGACGGCTTCATCTTCAGCCAGACGATAGACAGCAGAGCGGCAAACAGAATCGCGGTACCGGTGGCGGAGAACCAGTCAAATTTGTACACCGCCGCGTAGGCTGTGGCTTCGTGTACGACCGGCGGCATGCGGGCTACCAGCTTGTCGAGGAACGGAACCGGAATATTGACCACCCAGTGGTACATCGCGCCACCCGGCGCAAACAGCGCTTTAAACGGCGGTATGCTCCACAGCGTGACGGTGGCTGTCAGGAACAGGAACGGGGACCAGGCGCGGATGATTTGCCCTGCAGTGTAGCGGGTGCGCGACAGGTCCATATCGACCTGCGAAGCGCCCATATCGCCGAAGCGGAAGATACGTACCGGCTGCCAGCGTTTCAGGAACAGCGTCAGACACACCAGTGAGACCAGCGAAGAGATGATGTCCGGCAGTTCCGGCCCGATAAAGTTGGAGCTGAGATACTGGGCGATAGCAAACGAGCCGCCAGCGACCATCACCGCAGGCCAGGTTTCTTTCACGCCGCGCCAGCCGTCCATAATCGCCATAATCCAGAACAGCACGATAATGGTCAGGAACGGTAGCTGACGACCGACCATCTGACCGATTTCAAAGCTGTCCAGGCCCGTGACCTGTCCGGCAACCAGAATCGGGATCCCCATCGCGCCAAAGGCGACAGGCGCGGTGTTTACAATCAGGCACAGCCCTGCCGCATACAGCGGATTAAAGCCCAGACCCACCAGCAGCGCGGCGGTTATCGCCACCGGCGCGCCGAAACCCGCCGCGCCTTCAAGGAACGCGCCGAAGCAGAAGCCGACAATCAGCATTTGCAGACGTTGATCGGGGGTAATCGACAGAATTGACGAGCGAATAATGTCAAACTGCCCGGTCTTGACCGAAATTTTATAGACGAAGACCGCGGCGATGATTATCCAGGCAATCGGCCATAGCCCGTAGAAGAAGCCATACACGACCGATGCCAGCGCGTGATCGACCGGCATTTTATAGAACAGCAGCGCAACGGCGAGCGCGATAACCACCGTCCACGAAGCGGCAACGTAGCCTTTCAGCTTGAGTTTAATCAGGGCGAAAAAGAAGAACAGGATTGGGAGCGATGCGATCAGGCTGGAAAGCCAGATATTACCCGCCGGGTCATAGTTTTGTTGCCAGAGGTTCATTGCAGGTCTCCTGAGAACCACACGCATAATGGGATGAATCTTTGCTCATCTCGTTGGGGTCACATTATGTGTAAAAGTGGTCCTGCCAATATTGTTGTGTATGGATAATGACAACAAATAGTTAACCAGATGTTATTTATTGGCAACGGTATTGTAGAGTTAATTTAGTGAAATGTGAGTAGGCTGTGGTAACGGGCTAAAATTGGTAGGGCCAATTGAGGGGAGAGGACAGCAAAGGGAAGTGAAAAGGCAATGGCATTATGCCATTGCCTTTGATGTCGGGAGTGTTGTTACTTCATTACCACTGGAAGCCCGCGCCAATGGCCGCAGAGTAATCGCCCTGGCTGTTGCTGGTTCCTTGCAATTTATACACCCAGCCCCCGCTTTCACTTACCATGGAGACCCCAATGGCGACGGCACTTTCACCATTAAACGTACCGCCAGCAATCGAGGTCATGTTGGCGCCCGGGGCGTAGGCTTGTGGCAGACCGGCCATCGCCATCGCTGAAGCGATACCGCCGCTCATCTTGTTTTCTACACCTTTGATTTTGCTGTTCATTTCACCCATTTTCTGGTCGGTATAGGTGTTTGCTTCTTCGACGCTGCGTTTCAATTGCGCATAGTTAACCGCATCCGTATCATTCACCGCCGCTGAAACATTGCCGATCCGAGTGGTACCGCCACTCCCGTCTCCCAGGTTGAGCACGCTATAGTTAACCGAGCCATCTGCATTGGTTTCATAACGCACGGAGCCTGCTTCTGAGGCTTTCAGTTGCGCCACATTAACCGCGTCAGTGTTGTTCACCCCTGCGGCAACGTTGGTAATACGGCGTTGTTGAGTAGAAGAGCCGACAGACACAGTATTAGCTTCATCTGCGACGGAATTTGTGCCTAACGCCACGCTGTTTTCAGCGGCAGCAATAGAGCCAGAGCCAATCGCGACGCTGTCCGCACCCTGGGCATTTGCATCTACGCCATCGGTGTTGGTCTTGAAGTACTTGGTGCTACCGGTAGTGACGATATCGCCAATACCGTTTTCAATATTGGTGACGCGAGTATCAAGACTACTCACCTGCGTGTTCAGGTTATTGATGCTTTCGGTATTCGCGGCAACACGGCTGTCGGTGACTTTCAATTGACCAACGTTAACGGCATCGGTATCTGCCGAACCCGCCGCGACGTTAGTGATCTGACGTTGGCCGTCTTCACTGCCGACAGAGAACTCACCGACAGAGTTCTGCGGTGTGTCCATGTTGTAGGCGGTGTAGTCAGTCTGTGCGCCGCGAGTGGTCTGAGAACCATTACCCATTGCAATACTGTTTGCATGATTGGCGCGTGCGTTAGAACCGATAGCAATACCGTTGATGGCATCAGCCATCACCAGTGTATTCAGACCAATACCAATACCTGCATCAGCATTGACGATGGTCTTCGCACCCATTGCCAGTGAGTCAGTTCCGACAGCCAGTGAATCTTCTTCCGTTGAGTTTGCGTGGTAGTACTTGGTCGGTGTAGTAGTGACCGCACCAATGGCATTTTGTAACTGACGAACTGTTACCGCATCTTGCGCTTCAGAGCCGTCAGCAACGTTGGTAATTTGACGATAGCTTTCTCCATCCGTCCCCAATGACAACGCGCCCAGCAACTCTCTGTCTGTTGTATTGTAGCCAATGACGACGCCATCGCTTGTTACGCTCGTTTCTCGTATACCGGTTGTAATAGCGCGGTTAGAGGTGGAGCCACTGCCCAAAGCGATACTGCCATCAATGGTGCTGCTGCTGTTTTGGCCAAGAGCCAGGCTGCCAGCGCCAGAGGCGACGGCGTCGTAACCTACTGCCGTTGCGCCGTTACCCGTTGCGTATGCATCCTGGCCTTCAAGCCCGTTATCATTCGTACGGATGTATTTCACGCCGGTACCATTTTCCGTGATATAGGTTTCGCTGGTATCGCCGGCTAGTTGGCTAATAGATTCATTATACTGAGAAATCAGCATGTTAGTTTCATAGAGCTGAGAGCCATTAACAGCGTCAGTACTGTCACTGGCGATTTCACCTGCTGCTACATTGGTTATCTTATTGGTACCGCTGGTACCGTGGCTGGCGCTGAACGCACCCTCTTCGTCATCCCAGCTCAGTGCATCGGTACCAAGATTGGTGATGGACGTATTGATATCCGCGATAGCAGAGGTGTTTTGATCCACCTTCTGGTTGGTTTCATACAACTGTGAGCCGTTTACCGCGTCTGTACTGTCCTCAGAAAGCGCCCCGGCGGCGACATTGGTTATTTTACTGGTGCTTCCACCGTGGTTTGCGCTGAAAGCGCCGATGTCTTCGTCCCATAACAGAGCGTTATCAGTGAGGCCGGTAATGGACGTATTAATGTCGGAGACAGAAGTATTCAGGTTCTCAATCGCGGTGCTGTTCTGAGTGATGTTAGTGGTATTGGCGGCGATATCGGTCGTGTTCTGATCCACTTTTTCATTGGTTTCGAACAGCTGCGAGCCGTTAACCGCGTCGGTACTTTCTTCAGACAGCTCTCCGGCAGCAACGTTGGTGATTTTGTTTGTCGTACTACTTCCGTGGCTGGCAGAGAACGAACTTGTTGTTTCATTCCAGCTCAGATTGTCAGAGCTAAGATTGGTGATGGACGTATTAATATCTGCGATAGCAGAGGTGTTTTGATCCACCCTCTGGTTGGTTTCATACAACTGGGAGCCGTTCACCGCGTCTGTACTGTCCTCAGAAAGGTCCCCGGCGGCGACATTGATGATTTTACTGGCGCTTCCGTTGCGGTTAGCGCTGAATGCGCCAGAGACTGCATCCCATAGCAGTGCATCGTCGGTGAGCGTGGTAACTGAGTTGCTCAGGTTGTTGATACTGGTGGTGTTGGTGGCGATATCAGTGGTGTTCTGATTGATGCTGGTTGTATTGGCAGCGATATCAGTGGTGTTCTGAGACACATTTTCATTGGTGGCAAACAATTGTGAGCCGTTAACGGCGTCGGTGCTGTCAGCGGCCAGGGTACCCGCCGCCAGATTGGTGATTTTACTGTCGC
>NZ_JBCMFH010000006.1:135272-365525 GCF_043848115.1 Salmonella sp. 2020_1395
TTCCGTTGTGCTTAGCGCTGAATGCGCCAGTGTCAGCATCCCAAAGCAGGGCATCATCGGTAAGGCCGGTGATGGAATCGCTCAGATTGTTGATATTGGTAGTGTTGGTGGCAATATCAGTGGTGTTTTGGTTAATGCTGTCGGTATTGGCGGCGATATCGGTTGTGTTCTGAGACACATTTTCATTGGTGGCAAACAACTGAGAGCCGTTAACGGCGTCGGTGCTGTCAGCGGCCAGGGTACCCGCCGCCAGATTGGTGATTTTACTGTCGCTTCCGTTGTGCTTAGCGCTGAATGCGCCAGTGTCAGCATCCCAAAGCAGGGCATCATCGGTAAGGCCGGTGATGGAATCGCTCAGATTGTTGATATTGGTAGTGTTGGTGGCAATATCAGTGGTGTTCTGATTGATGCTGGTCGTATTGGCGGCGATATCGGTTGTGTTCTGGTTAATGCTGTCGGTATTAGCGGTAATATCGGCAGTGTTTTGGTTGATGCTGTCGGTATTGGTGGCGATATCAGCAGTGTTCTTATCCACTTTCTCATTTGTATCAAACAACTGAGAGCCGTTAACGGCGTCGGTGCTGTCTGCGGCCAGGGTACCCGCCGCCAGATTGGTTAACTTGCTGTCGCTTCCGTTGTGCTTAGCGCTGAATGCGCCAGAGGCTGCATCCCACAACAGGGCATCGTCGGTGAGCGTGGTGACGGAGTCGCTCAGGCTGTTGATATTGGTGGTGTTGGTGGCGATATCGGTTGTGTTTTGGTTAATGCTGTCGGTATTGGCAGCAATATCAGTGGTGTTCTGCGTCACATTGGCGTTGGTTGCAAATAGCTGAGAGCCGTTAACGGCGTCGGTGCTGCTTTCTGATATGGCTCCGTTACCAACGTTGACAATTTTGCGCTTTAGGGCATCACTCCCTACAGAAACTACGTTTTCTTCGGTCGCTGTAGAATTGCTCCCTATCGCGACGGAATTTTTTGCAGAGGTTACCGCCCCACTACCGAAGGCAATGCCATTTGCCGCATCTGACGTTACGGATGTATTGTAACCGAAAGCCATGCTATCCAGAGATGCGGCATTCGCCCCTAATCCTACCGTCAGGCTTCTTTCTGCTGATGATACGGTATCGCGTCCAAGCGCTATTGAATTTTTCCCTGAGGCATTTGCATTTGTTCCCAGTGCGATGGCGTAAAGATTTGAGGCAACTGCGTTTGTACCTACTGCCATAGAGTATTTAGCCGTAGAAGTGGTATGTGCACCTGCCCCTAGCGCCACTGAGCCTATACTCTCAGCAAGGCTATATCCGCCCAACGCAGTGCTGGAAGCCCCAGATGCCTTACTATAGTAACCTATTGCAATACCGGCACCCGCTACATATCCTTTGGACGGATCTTCTGCGACCTTTTCTTTAGTTGTTATTGTTGAATCAGCTTCGGCGCCTTCGCCAATGGCTATCCATCCATTCTCAGTGCCGATCCCTTTCCCTGTATCGTTCCCAGCATTGGCCAGTGCGTCCGCAGAAACCATAATGCTGCTAAGACTGATGAGTGCGGAAACCGCCAGCTTTCTGCGGCCGCTTTTTTTGCCGCGGCTTTTTGCGGTTTCGCTGGTGACAACAAATGTTCCCGTAGCGGCATTCCAGAGGACTCTAAATATTCTGTTCATGAATAAGTGCTTTCCTTTTCTAAAATAATTGTATCAATGGCTATTATTTTTTTGGCTTCTTTTTCGTATCATTAATAGGCTGTATGCTGTCGAATATGACATTCTCCATATTAATACCTATTTTTAGATACTTAAGATTATTGGGCGATACGCCTTTTAATGTTAGCGTGACGTTTGTCCATGCTCCCGGTAAGAGTTCGATTGTCGAATCCATTTTTGTGTTGAGCAGGAGTTGTCGCCAGCGAGGCAGATCTTTTGCCTCGGAAGGTTTTTTCGTACCCCATGTCATATTAAACGCAAGGTTTGATACGGGAATGCTGAGTAAGTTAACTAAATCAAGATGAATAACACTTCCATTATCTATTGGTTCAATAGATAGAATACGCCCGGCTAATCCGATATTGCCGTTGTTAATAATAAAATAGTGCGTTTGTGATGGGTCCAGTTCTGTATAGTCGAATAGCCGTTGTTTGCGTTCAACGCGGCCAACGACTTCGGCGACCTTTTGAGTTGTGTTGATGACCGTAGCTTGTTGTTTTTCTAGCAAATTCATCTTTGCTTCTTGTTCTTTTTGTTGTTTTTCTAACAGGTTTATCTTTGTTTCTTGTTCTTTTTGTTGTTTTTTCAGCTCTTCAACAAGGTGTTTATCTGCAAAGTAGTCACAACCAGATAAAAAGAATGTGAATCCCAACGCAAGCAGGGGGATAAATTTTCCATTTTTGTGCATATAAAATATCCTTGTTAATAATTTATATGATATAAATAGTTAACCTGTTATTTATACAGCTAACTTATCATTTTGCGAGCATTGCCAATAGCCATTAATATATGGTTATAATTAAAACATTCATTGTTTCTATAGAAATGCGCAAATACCCGACGTTGTTTATCAATTACTCATAGCAATGCTTTATAAAAATATAATTATAATGTTTATGTATGGGGATTTTTTTCAGGGATGATAATGTTATTTAATTTTGCGGGTCAATCATATTCTGCGGGATATAAGAAAAGAGGATGAAAAAAATTCATTGTATAAATACAAACAGGCATGATAGTGGAATTTTTCATCCTGAAAAAGCAGGGACTACCGTTAAAAATGAACTTGTATATAAGCGGTGTAAATACTTCCAGGAAAAATTCGGAATATAGCCCGATGCTCTCAAGACACCCTCCGTACAACGGGTGTCCTGAGAGCCTGTGATGCGGAAGGTTTAGAACTCGCTCTTCGCGAAGCCTGTCATCTCTTTGAGCCCCATTTCCCGGCCCAGCGCCGTCATCGGGTGCACCACGATCAGGCCGCGTACGCTTTTTTTGAGTTTGCCCATATCGGCCTGCTCTTTTTTAGTGATCGCGCGGCGAAACGGCAGGTTCATCAGCTTCTGCGCTTCTTTACTCAGTTTCTGGCTGTGTACTTCGCGCAGACGGATAATTTCTGCTTCCAGCGTCTCTTTTTCTTTTTCCAGCTCCGCGTATTTATCGGCGGATTCAACCAGAGAGAGACCTGCCTGCTGGTGGCGAATAGCGTCAAGACGATCGCTCAGGCGTTTAATTTCGTTTTTTTCGACTTCTTTCATGGGATAGCTTCTGATAGAAATGGGATAGATACCTTATAGTATGCGCGCAGTGAGTGATTCTTCACAACTCATGACGTAAAGATAATCAATTATGGCAAGTATTACACTGCTCACTATTTAATTATCTCGTTGAGAATAAAATCCTTTTTGTCGAAAGAAAAGATGAAGCGCCCTTTTGTCGGCAAGAAAAGCGATTAAGCACATTTTCCTCAATGACAACGCTAAATTGATCCTAAACTCAAATAAGCGACCGCGGGAGTCAGACGCGGGTCCCACATGGAGGATCTATCATGGCAAAAATAGGTGAGAACGTACCACTTCTTATTGATAAAGCCGTCGATTTTATGGCGTCCAGCCAGGCGTTCCGTGAATACCTGAATAAAACGCCGCCGCGTGATTATGTTCCTTCCGAAGTGCCGTCGGAGAGCGCGCCCATTTATTTGCAGCGTCTGGAATATTACCGACGGCTGTACCGACCAAAAGAAGAAGAAAGAGGTTAACGGCGGGATTTACTTTTGAAAGGCCTTTTTTAAGCTGATTTTAGAAATCAGCTCGGTCAGAGAGAGGACCATCGTCGAACGCACCGCCTGCTGGTAGCGCTGAATTTGCATGGCGTATAGCGCCGCGTCGGACGTATCAAAATGCGGCGGCGGCGGTAGCGCCATGACGCAGTGCAGTTCGCCAAACGGCCCGAGGATTTCATCGTCGGTAAAGGCGTACTCATTGCCGTCGTGATTCAGCTCTTCGCGCAGCGCCATTAACAGCTCCGCATCTTCATATTCGGTGCGGCTGAGTACGCCCAGACCATAGATAAGTTTCAGACGTACCGAAAGATCGCCCAGCGGCCCGTCGCCGTCCAGCAACGGTTCCACAGCGTATTTCACCGCATAGTCGTCTTTGCGAAACACCTGGAGCACCAGAATATTCACTGCCTCGGTCAATAACTCGACGGCGGTAATCAGGAAGCTCCGTACGGTTTTGCCAGCATTCAGACGCTCAAGCACACGATTTTCAAAGGCCTGGGTTTGTTCCATTATTGCCTGCATATCTGACAATCTGTTATTTGGGCGCAGGCTAACCTGCGCCGGATTCTGCGTCATTTGGTCGCGTTATATGCGTTAACCGCCTCCGCCACCACATCGCTATTGGCATCCAGCCCGGAAATTTGCGCCAGCGCGGCCTGCGGGCCTTTTTCGGTAATCAGAGCCGCTAACTCCTGCGCCTGCGGATCTTCATCACTACGGAAATGCATCGCCGCCGCGATCCCTTTGACCAGATTCACATGCGGCAGACCATATTCCAGGGTGCCAAGCAGCGGTTTGATCAGACGGTCGCCCGCGCTGAGTTTGCGTAGCGGCTGACGACCTACGCGTTCGACGTCATCTTTCAGATACGGGTTTTCAAAACGACCGAGGATTTTCTGAATGTATGCCGCATGTTTGTCGGCATCAAAACCGTAGCGTTTGATCAGCACCGCGCCGCTTTCTTCCATCGCGCCTTTCACCACCGCGCGAATACTCTCATCGAGAATAGCGTCGCGAATGGTTTGATGACCGGCTAATTTGCCGAGGTACGCGGTTATAGCATGACCTGTGTTCAGCGTGAAGAGTTTACGTTCGACAAATGCCATCAGGTTATCCGTTAACTCCATCCCCGGGATGTTTGGCAGTGTGCCTTTGAACTGAGTTTTATCAACAATCCACTCGCTGAACGTTTCTACCGTCACTTCCAGCGGATCGTTGGTTGCAGAAGCGGAAGGCGGCACAATACGGTCAACGGCGGAATCGACAAAACCGACGTGCTGTTCAACCCAGGCTTTATCGCCATCCGCCAGCGCGTTCATCACATGGCCTTTCAACTGCGTTGTGCCGCGCACCATATTTTCACAGGCGATGATATTCAGCGGGGCATCCACGCCCTGCGCCTTACGTTTTACCAGCCCTTTAGCGATGGCCGGAGCGATACGCTCAAGCACAACCGGACCCACGGCAGTAGTGATTAAATCAACGTGGGCAATCAGGTCGACAACATCATCGCCGATGCTGCTGACAGCGTTGACGCCGGAAACCGTATCCACCTGCTCATTTTCACCCACAACATGAACCTGATAGCTATGACGGGCATTCAGGGCATCGAGTACGACCTGGTTTACATCCGCAAACGTCAGTTGTATCCCCGCGTCAGCCAGCAGTTTGCCGATAAAGCCACGACCGATATTACCTGCGCCAAAATGTAATGCTTTCATAGTATTAACCTTCATTAATGTTTTTACCCGAGAGGGCTGGGGTGAGGGACTGCATAGATTTCCCCTCAACCTAACCCTCTCCACAAGGGAGAGGGTATCGCCTTCATATTTCGAACTGCAGATGCGTTGGCTCTCCTCGCTCACCCCAGTCACGTACTTATGTACGCTCCTGGGGATTCACTGCGTTGCCGCCTTCCTGCAGCTCGAACTATTTTGGGGATACTTAACTGTTAAGCTTTTTTACCTGCCAGCAGTTCCAGCACTTCATCCACGCTGGTGGTGTGCGCCAGACGTTCGATTACGGATTCATCATCCAGCGCGTTGGTCAGGCTGGTGATGACCTGGATGTGCTCATTGTTACGTGCGGCGATACCAATGACCAGACGGGCAATATCGTCTTCTTCTTCACCGAAGCGTACGCCTTCCGGATACTGGCAGAACACCACGCCGGTTTTCAGCACGCGGTCTTTCGCTTCTACTGTACCGTGCGGTACTGCGATGGATTCACCGAGGTAAGTCGGCGTCAGCTTTTCGCGGTCCAGCATCGCCTCGACGTATTCCGGCTCAACATAGCCGCCTTTCACCAGTTGTTCACCGGCAAAGCGAATCGCCTCTTCTTTGTTAGCGGCTTTACGGCCCAGGAAGATATTCTCCGCACCCAGTTTGAACAGGTTGTTATCGCCCTCCTCAAAGCTGTCTTTCAGATGGTCGCGTACTTTCTCTTCATTAGTATTGTGGCGCTGTGCGGCAACCAGACGTTCGGTCAGGCTGGTGTACAGGCCGCTATCCAGGAAGTTGGTCAGCGAAATATGCTGCGCCTGCGGTACCTGACGCATCGCGCGCTCGGTAAGGTCACGGTGAGTAATGACCAGATCCACATCCGGCGGCAGATTGTTAATGGCGCTGTTGGTGACGGAGATCTGGCTCAGGCCCGCATCCTGTACTTTCTTACGCAGTACCCCTGCGCCCATCGCGCTGGAACCCATACCGGCATCGCAAGCCACGATGATTTTACGCACATGGCTCAGGTCGTTAGTCACGTCGCCAGCCGCCAGCGGAGAGGCGCCTTTAGATTCCGCTTTCATGTCATGCATACGACGGGTGGCCGCTTCAATGTCATCTTCTTCTTTCACTTTGCTGGTTTTCAGCAGAATTGCAGACACCACGAAGGAAACCGCCATTGCCGCCACGATGGCAGCGATGTTAGCGAAGTAAGCGCCTTTTGGCGTCATCGCCAGTACCGCCAGAATGGAACCTGGAGATGCCGGAGAGACCAGACCGCCGTTCAGGATGGTCAGGGTGAATACGCCGGTCATACCGCCGAGAATCACCGCCAGAATCAGGCGTGGGTTCATCAGCACGTACGGGAAGTAGATCTCATGGATACCGCCCAGGAAGTGGATAATTGCCGCGCCGCCCGCAGACTGTTTAGCGCTGCCGCGACCGAAGAACATGTACGCCAGCAGGACGCCCATCCCCGGACCCGGGTTAGCTTCAATCAGGAAGAAGATGGATTTACCCATCTCATGGGACTGCTGGATACCCAGCGGTGAGAAGATGCCGTGGTTAATCGCGTTATTGAGGAACAGGATTTTCGCCGGTTCAACAAAAATGGACGCCAGCGGCAGCATATCGTGCGCCACCATGAAGTTAACGCCCGCCGCCAGAATTTTGGACAGGACTTCAACCGCCGGACCAATACCGAGGAACGCCAGGATGGCGAGGATCATACCGATGATGCCAGCGGAGAAGTTGTTCACCAGCATCTCAAAACCGGATTTGATCTTACCGTCTACCCAACTGTCGAATTTCTTAATGCAGTAGCCGCCTAATGGACCGGCGATCATTGAGCCGAGGAACATCGGCATATCCGCGCCGACAATAACGCCCATGGTAGTGATAGCGCCCACCACGCCGCCGCGTTCGCCGCCAACCAGACGACCGCCGGTATAACCGATGAGCAGCGGCAGCAGGTAGGTGATCATCGGACCAACCAGTTTCGCCAGCGTTTCGTTAGGCAACCACCCTGTTGGAATAAATAATGCGGTGATAATACCCCACGCGATAAACGCGCCGATATTAGGCATCACCATATTGCTGAGGAATCGACCAAAGCTTTGCACTTTGATCTTAATATCGGATGACATAAAAACACCCCTTCTTATGTTGCTGTCGCGCAGGCTGAAAGCCCGAGGTTTGTTAATGTAGCGGCAGAGGTAGCCGGACCCTGTAGTGTAGATACTGCGCAATCTGGCACTGAATCGTTCAACTGTCCAGTCGACGGTCTTTTATGTGATATTCGTCACGTAAATATAGGGTGTATGGCGTTAGTTAATGTGATTTTAATCACAAAATAACGGTACAAAAAAACATCACAGTGCAATAATTCGCTGCAAATGAGGATTAAATGTGAACTGATTCACATTTTTGGTTTTGCTGTTTGTTGAATTTTTGTGATGTGGATCGCAAATTATTTCCATCTGGATTTGAGCAGATGTGATCTGCGGCAGGTTCTACCCCCGACATTTTTTATTGCAAAACAAAGCAACTTCTCACCAGAAAAAATATTTATTTTGTGGTATGGCGAAAACCCCAAACTGCAGTTATGTTCAAAACATCAGCCAGGGTGCATACGGCTGCCGGCATAAAAAACTCTAATTAGCGTGAATTCGAGGCAGGCATGTTTCTAAATTATTTCGCGTTGGGCGTGCTGATCTTCGTTTTTCTGGTTCTGTTTTACGGAATCATCGCCATTCACGATATTCCCTATAACATGGCTAAAAAACGTAACCATCCCCATGCCGATGCCATCCATACTGCGGGATGGGTGAGCCTGTTCACTCTTCATGTTATTTGGCCGTTCCTGTGGATCTGGGCCACGCTCTACCAGCCTGAAAAGGGATGGGGAATGCAGTCACACATCACACCGACCGGAAAGGAGTCAGACCCTGAGATTGCCGCGCTGGCAGCGCGAATCACCCAGTTGGAAAAAAGACTGGATGGGGAGAAAAAAAACGATAGCTCCACCTTTCCGGAGATTTAATCATGGATTTGTTGATAGTCCTGACCTATGTGGCCTTTGCCTGGGCCATCTTTAAAATATTCCGTATTCCGGTAAACCAATGGACACTTGCTACCGCTGCATTAGGTGGGGTGTTCATTGTTGCGGGATTGATTTTATTAATGAACTATAACCACCCGTATACTTTTACGGCGCAAAAAGCGGTTATTTCAATTCCGGTCACTCCGCAAGTCACGGGAATTGTTAGTGAGGTAACAGATAAAAATAATCAGCTAATTAAAAAAGGTGATGTGCTGTTTAAGCTCGATCCGGTACGGTATCAGGCGCGTGTCGACAGGCTGCAGGCTGATCTGGTTACCGCTACGCACAACATCGACAACCTGAAAGCACAGTTGTCGGAAGCGGTCGCCAATACCACCCGTGTATCTGCTGAACGTGACCGTCTGTATAAAGATTATCAACGCTATTTGAAAGGCAGTCAGGCGAAGGTTAACCCGTTCTCTGAAAGCGATATCGATAACGCTCGGCAAAACTATCTGGCACAGGATGCGCTGGTCAAAGGCTCGGTTGCAGAACAGACGCAGATTCAGAGCCAATTAGACAGTATGGTCAACGGTGAGCAATCTCAGGTTGCGTCCCTACGTGCCCAGCTTGCCGAGGCTAAATACAATCTTGAACAGACGGTAGTTCGTGCCCCCAGCAACGGTTATGCCACGCAGATTTTAATTCGTCCGGGGACTTACGCAGCAGCATTACCTTTGCGTCCGGTAATGGTGTTTATTCCTGAACAAAAACGGCAAATCGTGGCGCAATTCCGCCAGAACTCGCTGCTGCGCCTTAAACCAGGCGATGAAGCGGAAGTGGTGTTTAACGCGCTGCCTGGTCAGATTTTCACCGGCAAGCTGACCAGTATTCTTCCTGTCGTTCCGGGTGGTTCTTATCAGGCGCAGGGCGCATTACAGTCCTTAACGGTGGTGCCGGGTACCGATGGTGTGCTGGCCACGATTGAGCTGGATCCGAATGCCGATGTGGATGCGCTGCCGGACGGTATCTATGCCCAGGTCGCAGTCTATTCCGACCATTTCGCCCACGTGTCGGTAATGCGTAAAGTACTGCTGCGCATGACCAGTTGGATGCATTACCTTTATTTGGATCATTGAGACGGTCATCACCTGCCATTTTCAGTGACCTGAGCCATACTAAGCGGTGCCCCACTATCATTGGGCACCGCTTTTTTGTTGGCAAAAAGGACCCGGCATGAAACTCATTGGCAGCTATACCAGCCCTTTTGTGCGTAAAATTTCGATTCTGTTACTGGAAAAGGGCATCACCTTCGAATTTGTGAATGAACTTCCCTACAACGCGGATAGCGGGGTGGCGCGCTATAACCCGTTAGGTAAAGTACCCGCGTTGGTCACCGATGCGGGCGAGTATTGGTTCGATTCGCCGATCATCGCGGAATATATTGAACTGCTGGATATCGCGCCAGCGATGCTCCCGCGTGACCCGATGGCAGCGCTTAAAGTTCGCCAGCTTGAAGCGTTGGCTGACGGCATTATGGATGCAGCGTTGGTTTCTGTACGCGAACAGGCGCGTCCGGCGGCGCAACAATCGGAAACGGAACTGCTGCGCCAGCGGGAAAAAATCAACCGCAGCCTGGATATGCTCGAAAGTTATCTGAGCGACGGGACGCTAAAAACGGATACGGTCAATCTGGCGACTATCGCGATTGCCTGTGCGGTAGGCTATCTCAACTTCCGCCGGGTCGCGCCTGGCTGGTGTGTTAGCCGCCCCCACCTGGTCAAACTGGTCGAAACGCTTTTTCAACGCGAAAGCTTTGCCCGCACCGAAGCGCCAAAGGCTTGACGCGCATTATGTCCGCCTGAGCAAACTCACGTTACAATCCCCCTTATGTCGATATCCCTCTCCCGCCAGGAGAGGGCCACCAACAGCCAGGCATTTTCATGACAAGCGAAACGCGTACACTCTACAGCCAGCTTCCTGCTATCGATCGCTTATTGCACGATAGCGCTTTTCTTTCTCTGCGCGATCGGTATGGCCATACCCAGGTGGTTGATCTGCTTAGGCGGATGCTTGACGACGCGCGCGACGTCATCCGGAATACGCAAACGCTTCCCGACTGGTACGCAGACTGGGCGCAAGAGGCGAAACTCCGGCTGGAAAATGCGGCGCAAAGCGCGCTGCGCCCGGTGATTAACCTGACGGGGACGGTGCTGCACACCAATCTTGGCCGCGCATTGCAGGCGCAAGAAGCGATTGAGGCGGTAACGCAGGCGATGCGCGCGCCGGTGACGCTGGAATACGATTTAGATGGCGCCGGGCGGGGGCATCGCGACCGGGCGCTGGCGACGCTGTTATGCCGAATCACCGGGGCGGAGGACGCCTGTATCGTCAATAACAATGCGGCGGCGGTATTGCTGATGTTGGCGGCGACCGCCAGCGGCAAAGAGGTGGTGGTTTCGCGTGGCGAGCTGGTCGAAATCGGCGGCGCGTTTCGTATTCCTGATGTTATGCGCCAGGCGGGCTGTACGCTGCATGAAGTAGGCACCACCAACCGGACGCACGCGAAAGATTACCGTCAGGCGGTAAATGAAAATACCGGGCTGTTGATGAAGGTACATACCAGTAATTACAGCATTGAGGGCTTTACCAAAACGGTAGAGGAAGCGGAACTGGCGGAAATCGGGCGAGAGCTGGATATTCCGGTGGTGGCGGATCTGGGCAGCGGTTCGCTGGTGGATTTAAGTCAATATGGCTTACCCAAAGAGCCGATGCCGCAGCAGCTCATTGCCGCAGGCGTCAGTCTGGTAAGCTTTTCCGGCGATAAGTTGCTGGGCGGGCCGCAGGCCGGGATCATCGTCGGCAAAAAAGCGATGATTGCCCAACTGCAAAGCCATCCGCTGAAACGCGCTCTGCGCGCCGATAAAATGACACTGGCGGCGCTGGAGGCAACGTTACGTCTGTATCTGCACCCGGAAGCGTTGGCGGAGAAATTACCCACCCTGCGTCTGTTAACCCGCAGTGAAGCGTCGATTCGCGAACAAGCGCAGCGGTTACAGGCGCGGCTGGCGGCACGTTACGGCGATGAATTTGCGCTGGAGGTTAAACCCTGCCTGTCGCAAATCGGCAGCGGTTCATTACCAGTAGACCGCCTTCCCAGCGCCGCCATGACCTTTACCCCGCACGACGGGCGTGGTAGCCGGCTGGAGGCACTGGCGGCCCGCTGGCGCACGCTGCCTGTACCGGTCATTGGCCGAATTTATGATGGCCGTTTATGGCTGGATATGCGCTGTCTTGAAGACGAAAGCCGGTTTATGGAGATGATGCTGAAATGATTATTGCAACTGCCGGACACGTAGACCACGGTAAAACGACGTTGCTCCAGGCGATTACCGGAGTCAATGCCGATCGCCTGCCGGAAGAGAAAAAACGCGGGATGACTATCGATCTGGGCTACGCCTATTGGCCGCAGCCGGATGGTCGTGTGCTGGGCTTTATCGATGTGCCTGGACATGAAAAATTCCTCTCTAACATGCTGGCGGGCGTAGGCGGTATTGATCACGCTTTGCTGGTGGTCGCCTGTGATGACGGCGTCATGGCGCAAACGCGCGAGCATTTACAGATCCTGCAACTGACGGGCAATCTCCAGCTCACCGTCGCGCTGACCAAAGCCGATCGCGTGGACGAGGCGCGTATCGGTGAAGTACGTGAAGAGGTACTGGCGGCGCTCGACAACTATGGCTTCGCCGATACCGTTTTATTTGTCACCGCCGCCAATGAAGGGCGCGGTATTGCAGAACTTCGCGCTCATTTACAGCAGCTTCCTGCACGTTCGCACGCCGCGCAGCATCGTTTCCGTCTGGCTATCGACCGTGCGTTTACGGTGAAAGGGGCGGGACTGGTGGTGACCGGAACGGCGCTGAGCGGAGAGGTAAACGTGGGCGATACGCTATGGTTAACCGGCGTTAATACGCCGATGCGCGTACGAAGTCTACACGCGCAAAATCAGCCCACTGACCATGCGTATGCCGGGCAACGTATTGCGCTCAATATTGCGGGCGATGCGGAGAAGGAGCAGCTTAACCGCGGCGACTGGCTGCTTTCCGATGCGCCGGTGGGGGAGGCTTTTTCCCGGGTGATCGTTTCTCTGGCGCTTCATGCGCCGCTTTCCCAATGGCAGCCGCTACATATTCACCATGCCGCCAGCCATGTGACCGGTCGCGTCTCTTTGCTGGAAGGCGGGCTGGCCGAGCTGATCTTTGATACGCCGTTGTGGCTGGCCGATAATGACAGACTGGTGCTGCGTGATATTTCCGCACGCGCCACCCTTGCCGGCGCACGCGTGGTGACGCTTAAGGCGCCGCGTCGCGGTAAACGTAAGCCAGATTATTTGCACTGGCTTTCAACGCTTGCCGCCGCGCAGGACGATAGCGCGGCGTTGGCCATTCATCTGGAACGCGGCGCCGTCAACCTGCCGGATTTCGGTTGGGCGCGTCAGCTTAATCCTGTCGGTATGCGTCAGCTTATTGAGCAACATGGTTTTATCCAGGCCGGAGACAATCTGTTAAGCGCGCCCGTCGCCGCCCGCTGGCAGCGTAAGATTCTTGATACGCTGGCGACCTACCACGAACAGCACCGCGATGAACCGGGACCGGGACGCGAGCGTTTACGCCGCATGGCCCTGCCAATGGAGGATGAAGCGCTGGTCCTGATGCTGATCGAGCGGATGCGCGACGACGGCCTGATTCATAGCCATCACGGTTGGTTGCATCTGCCGGATCATAAAGCAGGATTTAGCGATGAGCAGCAGGCCGTCTGGCAAAAAGTTGAACCGCTATTTGGCGATGAGCCCTGGTGGGTACGCGATCTGGCGAAAGAGACCGGAACGGAAGAACAATTGATGCGGCTGGTGCTGCGGCAGGCGGCACAGCAAGGCATCATTACCGCGATCGTAAAAGATCGGTACTATCGTAACGATCGGATAGTCGCTTTCGCCAATATGATCCGCGAGCTGGATCAAGAGAGAGGATCAACGTGTGCGGCGGATTTTCGCGACAGGCTGAATGTAGGGCGGAAACTGGCCATTCAGATCCTTGAATATTTTGACCGGATTGGATTTACACGACGTCGTGGGAATGATCATTTATTACGTGATGCGTTATTATTTCCGCAAAAAGAATGAAATGGTTAAATTAAATAACAAATGAAGCAATACAATTATTGCGTTGCTTTATAAAAAGCACATCAGGAAATGAACCTGATGTGCTTTTTATTTTTCTGGCTTCTTAAAATAGCCAGCGTGAACCTGTTATCAGGATAATTTCACCCATATTCTTTGCGCCTTATTCAGGCGACTCACGATGAGATTGTGGAAATTTGATGTAACGCCTTTGCCCGGTGGCGCGGACGCTTACCGGGCCTGCGTAGACGATGCAGGCCGGATAAGGCGTAACACGTTAGCTTCGATCGAGCTTTTGCTGCGCCAGCCAGACGGCGCCCAGCCTGCCCGCCTGATTTCCCAGTTGGCAGGGCTGAATCGGCACCTGGAGCGCCTCCCACATTTCAAACGTTTCAAGATGCCGCGTCAGGAGCGGGTAGAGCTTTTCCTGTTCGCTTATTCCTCCGCCGATCAGCACCACGCCCGGATCAAACATAGAGATCACGCTGTAAACGCCGCGTGAAAGATAACGCGCCCAGTCATTGACCGCCTCACGCAGATGAACATCGGTCGCCATTCGTTCGAAGATCACATCCGCAGGCGGCATCTCTTCGGCAGGCAGCGCCAGCGCCTGGCGGCATGACGCCATTAATCCGCTGGTTGACGCGATTTTATGCATACTTTCGCCATTATTCCCGACCGGCATGACGCCGAATTCACCGGCGTGAAAATGCGCGCCGCGATACAGTTCTCGTCCGACGATAATACCGCCGCCAATGCCGGTTCCAATGGTGATACAGACCAGATTGTCATAATGCTGCCCGGCGCCTCGCCACATTTCGCCCAGCGCCGCGCAGTTCGCGTCGTTCTCCACGACCAGCGGCAGATCGGTCAGCCCGCTGAACAACTCCATCAGGTTGACGTCATCCAGGTAAGCCAGCGCGCCCGCTTTTGCCGCATGACCGTTATGGGGATTAATATGGCCGGGGAAACTGACCCCGATTGCCGCAATGTCATAGTCCTGTTGGCAACGCGCCACCACATCCTGCCATTTGCGGGTAAACGTGGAGGCGTCCTCTGGCGTATCGAATTGATAATGGGTTAATTCTTCGCCGTCACTGTTAATCACGCCATATTTGACGTGAGTTCCTCCCACATCAATGCCGATATATTGCTGCATAGTGTTCTCCGTACGTTAAACAGGCACCTGTTTAGTATGGCTAAAACCAGACGGAGAAACGTAAAGGAAAGTAATTCGTGATTGCTGTCGTAAAGCGGGAAACCATTGGCGAAAAATTCACCAGTACCGTCTACCCTTGTGGAGTACCTTTACAATAAGGAGTTGGTCATGACGAACAATCCCCCTTCAACACGTATTCAGCCAGGTGAATACGGGTACCCACTGAAGTTAAAAGCCCGCTATGACAATTTTATTGGCGGTGACTGGGTTGCGCCCGCCGACGGCGAATATTATCAAAACCTGACGCCAGTGACCGGCCAGCCGCTATGTGAAGTCGCTTCCTCCGGTAAAAAAGATATCGATTTAGCGCTCGACGCCGCGCATAAGGCGAAAGATAAGTGGGCGCATACGTCAGTACAAGACCGTGCCGCTATCTTGTTTAAGATCGCCGATCGGATGGAACAAAACCTCGAACTGTTGGCGACAGCGGAAACCTGGGATAACGGTAAACCGATTCGTGAAACCAGCGCCGCCGACGTACCGCTGGCGATCGATCATTTCCGCTATTTCGCCTCCTGTATACGTGCGCAGGAGGGCGGGATCAGCGAAGTTGATAGCGAAACCGTGGCCTACCATTTTCATGAACCGCTTGGCGTCGTGGGACAGATAATCCCGTGGAACTTTCCGTTGTTGATGGCAAGCTGGAAAATGGCGCCAGCGCTGGCGGCGGGTAACTGCGTGGTGCTTAAACCGGCACGCCTGACGCCGCTTTCCGTTCTGCTGTTAATGGAAGTCATTGGCGATCTGTTACCGCCGGGCGTCGTCAACGTCGTGAACGGCGCGGGCGGCGAGATCGGCGAATATCTGGCGACCTCGAAACGTATCGCGAAGGTGGCGTTTACCGGTTCGACGGAAGTGGGTCAACAGATCATGCAGTACGCCACGCAGAATATTATTCCAGTGACGCTGGAGTTAGGCGGCAAGTCGCCCAATATCTTCTTCGCCGACGTGATGGATGAGGAAGATGCGTTCTTTGATAAAGCGCTGGAGGGATTTGCCCTGTTTGCCTTTAACCAGGGCGAGGTGTGTACCTGTCCAAGCCGTGCGCTGGTCCAGGAGTCCATCTATGAGCGCTTTATGGAGCGCGCTATTCGCCGGGTAGAGAGCATTCGCAGCGGGAACCCGCTAGATAGCGGTACACAGATGGGGGCGCAGGTCTCTCACGGCCAGCTTGAGACTATCCTCAATTATATCGATATCGGTAAAAAAGAGGGGGCCGATATTCTGACCGGTGGGCGACGCAAGGAGCTGGATGGCGAACTTAAAGAGGGCTATTACCTTGAGCCTACCATTCTGTTTGGTAAGAATAATATGCGCGTCTTTCAGGAGGAGATCTTTGGCCCGGTGCTGGCGGTAACCACCTTTAAAACCATGGAGGAGGCGCTGGAAATCGCTAACGATACCCAATACGGCCTGGGCGCTGGCGTCTGGAGCCGCAACGGCAATCTGGCCTATAAGATGGGGCGCGGCATTCAGGCCGGGCGCGTATGGACCAACTGCTATCACGCCTATCCGGCACATGCGGCGTTCGGCGGCTATAAGCAGTCGGGCATCGGGCGCGAAACGCATAAGATGATGCTGGAACACTACCAGCAAACCAAGTGCCTGCTGGTGAGCTATTCCGATAAGCCGCTGGGGCTGTTCTGACGCAAGAGGTAATGCCCGATGGCGCTGCGCTTATCGGGCCTACCGCGTTGATATTAGCCTGGTGGTCATGTCTGATGGCGCTTCGCTTATCAGGCCTACAAAAATTCATCGCAATATACTGATATTGCAAATCTTGTAGGCCGAATAAGGCGCAGCCGCCATCCGGCACAGTATTACCGCTCGTTAACCCAAATCCGCATTTCGCCCTCGCCACGGTTGGCCCAGCTAAACCACGGAATGAACGTTAGCGTCTGCGGCTGGCGCGATGACGGCGCGTTATCGTAGTGCCACAACGCCTGATGCTGCGCATCTGGGGCGCTTTGCTTCTCGCCTTCAGCCTGAATCAGCATCTTATGCGCAAAAAGCCCTTTGCCCTCAAAGACCCGGAACTCACTCTCTTTCGGTAACCACAGATTATGCAGTTCTTCGCCGTTATCGGCCTGCTCAAGGCAATAGACCAGCGGCCCGCGCTGAATGGCGACCTTACCGGCGACGTGACGCGCCAGCGGATTGCCATACACGCGGCGAACCGGCATCGGCAGCGTCAGGGTTATCGTATCGCCCTCCTGCCAGGTCCGACGGATATGCAGATAACCTTTGCGAATATCCTGCTCCACTTCCAGCCCGTTGAGCGTCACTTTTGCCTCAGGGCACCAGTCCGGCAGACGTAGCGCCAGCGTGTGACGTACCGGCTGCACAGAGTCGATGGCGATCTTCACCTGCTCATGCCACGGGTAGTTCCCGCTGATTCGCAGTTTGAGCGCGCCATTTTCAACCGGTATTTCCATGCTGTTACCCACGTACATATTGATGTACAGCGCATCCGCACGCGGCGTGTAGATGTAGTGACCAAGGGAGGTGAGCACGCGGGCGATGTTCGGCGGGCAGCAGGCGCAGCCAAACCAGCGCTGGCGGATGGGCTTAACGTGATCGTAAATATGGTTGAATTTTAACGATTTTGGATGCACTTCCAGTGGGTTGACGTAGAAGAAATGCTTGCCATCCAGCGCCATACCGCCGAGGACGGTATTGTACAGCGCGCGCTCCATCACGTCGGCGTACTGGCTATCGGCTTCCATTTCCAGCATCCGGCGGGCGAACATCATCAGGCCGATTGAAGCGCAGCTTTCCGCATAGACCGAATCATTCGGTAAATCGTAATCGCTGCTAAAGGCTTCGCCACTGCTCTGTGAACCGATGCCTCCGGTGATATACAGCTGACGCTGCGCCATATTTTTCCACAGACGCAGGCAGTCCTGGCGTTTGCCTTCATCGTTGCTCAGGCGAGCGAGATGCGCCACGCCAGTCATCAGATAGACAAAACGTACCGCGTGGCCGATTGCCGTCTGCTGCTGTGAAATTGGCAGATGCGCCTGGCTGTAGGCTTTGTCTTTGACCATCCACGCCGGGCCGTAGGTATGCCAGTAAGAGGTTTGGCCGCGTTTTTCGTACTCTTCGTCGTAGAAGTGCGGTTGGGTGCCGCGCTGCCCGATAAAGTAGCTTGCCAGCGTCATATAGCGCGGCTGCTCTGTTACCTCATACAGACGCATCAGCGCCAGCTCAATTTCCGGGTGGCCCGGATAGCCGTGCAGCTGATTTTCGCCAGGGCCGAAAGTGCTGTCGATATGATCGGCCAGGCGACAAACGACGTCTAGCAGCCGACGCTTGCCGGTGGCCTGAAAGAAGGCGACGCCCGCTTCAATCAGATGCCCGGCGCAATAAAGCTCATGGCACTCCGCCAGGTTGCTCCAGCGTTCTTGCGGGGCTTTTGCCGTAAAGTACGTATTGAGATAGCCATCGTCACACTGCGCGGCGGCCACCAGTTCAATCACCTCATCGGCGGTTTTCTCAAGCGCGGGATCGGGCTTCTGGCACAGTGACCAGGCAACCGCTTCCAGCCATTTCGCCACGTCGCTGTCCTGAAAGACCATGCCGTAAAAGTCGCCCGTCTGCTGGCCTGCGGCAATGCGGAAATTTTCAATGGCATGGCTGGGTTCAGCCTCTGGAATACGATCGTTTAACGCATCCCACTGGTAAGGAATAACCACATCGCGAACCAGTTGTTGATACTGTCCGAGGAACGGATCGCTGACCGTCAGTTTATGCAGATCGACTTCCAGTACGTTCATTTCGTGCTCCTTAAGGCTGTAGAGGTCATAGATATTCCTCGCTGACGGGGTATTTTATGGCAGTAATTTTTATTTTCGCGTTATGACTTGATTCATTTTGCCCGGATAGCGGTGAGCGACAAGGCGATAAAAGAGTAAAAAAAGATGACGATTCCGACCCGTATTTAAAAATGTGAGATGGATCGAGTGAAATGACTATTTTTAGTTAATAATCAAAAGCTAATATGAAATACGGTGCTGAATGAGCGGGAAATGACATATTAATGCTCGAATTATCCATAACATTACCGATTAAAGTCCAAAACGGCGGATTATTTATTTCTCGCGGCATTGGGCGTCATCCTGCCAGGCGTCTGCAATCGTGGGAAATTATATTTGTGGAAAAAGGCTGCCTGAAAATTCAGGAAGAAGAATGTGTTTTCTGTGTCGAAGCCGGGGAAAGCCTGTTGCTTTGGCCGCATCGCCGCCATATTGGCGTTGAGGAGTTTCCCGCCGATCTTAAATTTTACTGGCTCCATTTTGAGGTCAAAGCGCCGGACAGCGACCCGCGCTGGCTGACGCATCTTTCCGTGCCGCAGCATACCCAGGTTGCCGATCCGCAGGCGCTGATTGCGCTTTTTCGCCAGTTTATGAACGAGCAGGAAAAGCACCAGCGCAGCCCGGCGCTGGAGTTCATCGTGCTGCTGATTTTGCAGCAGCTCACCGTTGACGCCCGGCAGAATGAAAACGCCGAGGCCGCTGGCGTGTCGCTGGCCTGGAAAGTACAGCAGTTGATTCGAACGCACTATCACCTGCCGCTTTCCAGCTCGGTTCTGGCGAAAGAACTGCATTGCAATGTGGATTATCTGGGACGTGTTTATCGGCGGGTATTTCACCTTACGCTAACTGAAGCCATCCACCGCCAGCGGGTGCGCGAGGCGGAAAAGTTGCTGATTAGCGACGCGCGTTCGTTAAAAGAGGTGGCGGAGCGGTGCGGTTTTAATGACGTTGGTTACTTTCGCCAGATCTTCCGTAAGCACACCGGCCTGACGCCTACCGCCTGGAAGCGGCGCTACAGTAAGGAACACGTTAATTCTTGAGTATAATCTTTGGCCCTCTGACAACGCGGTTGCAAACTGAATGCCCGATGGCGCTTTGCTTATCGGGCCTACAAGAGTTCATCACAACGTATTGATATTGCAAATCTTGTAGGCCGGATAAGGCGCAGCCGCCATCTGACACAGGCTGTGGCTGCCGGCATTACTGCCCGTAATAGGCATTCGCGCCGTGTTTACGCAGATAGTGTTTATCGAGCAGTTCAGGCTGCATATCCGGCAACTGCGGGGCCAGCTGGCGCGAGAACAGCCCCATATAGGCACACTCCTCAAGCACCACGGCGTTGTGGACGGCATCGGCGGCATTTTTACCCCAGGCAAACGGGCCGTGCGAATGAACCAATACCGCCGGGATTTGCGCCGGATCCAGACCGCGCTCTTCAAAGGTTTTAATAATCACCTCGCCGGTCTGATACTCGTACTCGCCGTTAATTTCCTCAACGGTCATCAGTCGGGTACAGGGGATCGCGCCATAGAAATAGTCGGCGTGGGTGGTGCCCCAGGCGGGCAGATCGAGCCCGGCCTGCGACCAGATCGTCGCATGGCGGGAATGGGTATGAACGATCCCGCCGATCTGCGGATAGCGGCGATAGAGCGCCAGATGGGTCGCGGTATCGGACGACGGTTTTTTGTTGCCTTCAACGACCTTACCGTTGGCGATCTCTACCACCACCATATCGTCGGCGGTCATCACCTCATATTCGACGCCGGAAGGCTTAATGACCATTAGCTTGCGCGTCTCATCGACCGCGCTGACGTTGCCCCAGGTAAAGGTGACCAGCCCGTGCGCCGGAAGCGCCAGGTTGGCCGCCAGCACCTCGGCTTTCAGTTGCTCTAACATGTGAAACCTCCTTCCTGCATCCGTGATTCAATCCAGCGTCGGGCCTGGATAATTTCCAGCACCGGCTCACTGGATTTCTCTGTCCACATCTCAATCAGAAATGAACCGCGATAATTCAGCTCATGCAGCGTTTTGAAGATGCCGACAAAATCAACGCATCCTTCGCCAAACGGCACGTCGCGGAACTGGCCGGGGCTGTCACCGGTCACCGGCAGCGTGTCTTTCAGGTGGATAGCGGCGATACGGTCGATACCCAGCTTCAGCTCGGCGGTCACGTCGTTCCCCCAGGCGCTGAGGTTGCCGACGTCTGGATAAACGGTGAACCACGGTGACGAAAGCATCTCGTCCCACTTTTTCCACTTGCTGATGGAGTTCATAAACGCGGTATCCATGATCTCCACCGCCAGCATCACCTGCGCCGCTGCGGCCTGTTCCACCGCCCACGCCAGCCCTTCGGCGAAACGTTGCTGGGTGCCTTCGTCGTGTTCTTCGTAATAGACGTCGTAACCTGCTAGCTGAATGGTGCGGATACCGAGATCGCGCGCCAGGCGAATGGCTTTGGTCATGATTTCACGCGCCCGCTGGCGTACCGCTTCGTCGCGGCTGCCAAAAGGGAAGCGACGATGGGCGGAGAGGCACATCGACGGGATGGCGACGCCGCTTTCCAGCATCGCGTTCACCAGCGAAGCGCGTTGGGCCGAGGTCCACTCCAGGCGTGAGAGACGTTCGTCGGTTTCATCCACCGACATCTCAACAAAATCAAAACCGCAGCTTTTTGCCAGCACCAGCCGCTCTGGCCAACTGAGATCTTTCGCCAGTGCTTTCTCGTAAATACCTAATGGATGATTACGCATGCTTTTCTCCCCAAATGGCGTCAATTTGGGCGTGGAATTCGGCGGCGACCTGCGCCGGATGGGCGGCACCTGCCAGCGCACGTCCGGCGATAAATGCCTTAACGTTAATGTCGCGGAACAGCGGCAGATCCGCTGGGGTAATGCCGCCGGTAATCGATAGTTCAAGGCCAATGTCGGACAACGCCTTCATACGCGCCAGGTCCGCCTCGCCCCACTGCTGTCCGCTGGCCTGCGCGTCGCGTCCGCGGTGGTAAATCGCCTGACGCACGCCGACGCGATACCAGTCTTGGGCGTCGTCCAGCGTCCAGTTGCCGAACAGTTCCATTTGAATTTCACCGCCACAGGATTGCGCGACGGCATGGCCTTTCTCGACGGTCGCGAGCGGCGCAGCGCAGATGATAGTCATCCAGTTAGCGCCAGCGCCAAACGCCTGCTGCGCCAGGGTTTCTCCGGCATCGGCCACTTTCCAGTCGGCGACGATGATTTTTTCCGGGCACTGCGCTCGCAGGGCTTTCACCGCGCTAAGGCCTTCGGTTAAACAAAGGATGGTTCCGGCCTCAACGATATCGACATGATCCTGTAGCAGGGCGACATCGCGTTGGGCTGCTTCCAGACTGGTGTGGTCGAGCGCCAGTTGCAGTAATGGTCGGCTCATAATGCGTGCTCCTTAATACGGGCGTGATAGCCCTGTAGTGCTTCAATCAAATCCTGGTATTGGCGGTATTTGCGCTGGTAGAGGGCGTGCGCGGTCATGTCCGGCAGCAGCGTGCGCACCGGGTGCTGCAGGTCGCGTTGGGCCTCGCGGAAATCGCGATATACGCCGGTGCCGACGCGGGCAGCCAGCGCCGCGCCGAAGCAGCCGGTCTCCTCCACCTGCGGCAGCTCAATGCGTAAACCGCTGACGTCCGCCAGCATCTGCATCCAGACGTCGGAGTGGGCCGGGCCGCCGGTAACGCGCAGGGCGCAAACGTCGGTAAAGCGTTCACGCATGCGGTTGAGGTGGGTCATATGGCTGAAGACCACGCCTTCATAAATCGCCTGCAGCAGATGGGCGCGGGTGTGCAGCGCCTGCATGCCGTAAAAGCCGCAGGTCATCTCCAGCCCGGCATTGCTGCCGTAGAGAAACGGCAGAAAAAAGAGGTCGCTACCGGCTTTCGGCAGGCTGGCGACCGCCTGGTTGATCTCGTCAAAAGAGAGGTCGCCCCACTGGGCGGTAAACCATTCAAGGTTGCCGGAGGAGGTCGGGCTGGCTTCGTGAACGATATACTGCCCGTCATTGACGTAGCGGCCATAGACGTAAGGGTGGGCCTCATGGTCGCTCAGGCCGTGAGCGATGCCGCTGGTGACGGCCCAGGTGCCCATCACCGCATTGAGGGTTGATTCATCCTCAATACCGGCGCAAAGGGCGGTGGAAACCACATCAAACAGGCCGCCGACGACGGGGGTGCCCACCGCCAGACCGGTGATGGCGGCTGCCTGAGCGGTGATCTCCCCGCATATTTCGGCTGAACCCATCACGGGGGGCAGCGTGCTATCGATTTCACTGATGCCCAGCCATTCGGTCAGACGTGAGTCGTACCGGCCTGTGGTCATGTTGTAGAGGTTGGACTCGGAGATGTTGCTCTCCTCACAGCCTTTAACGCCGGTTAAGCACCAGCGTAGATAGTCATGCGTCATCATGACACAGCCTATCTGCGCGTAGCGCTGCGGCTCATTCTCTTTTACCCAGCGTAAAAGGGAGACTGGATGCCCGGTCCACAGGGTTTGCCGGGTCAGCGGGTAGAGTTTTTGCGGAACCGCTTCTTTTTGCCAGCGCTGGACAATTTCCATGGCGCGACGGTCGGAAGAGAGTATCGCTTTACCTAATGGCCGATCGCTTTTATCTAACAGGAACAGGCCCTTACCCTGAGCGGAAATACCCAGACCGCGGATTTGTGAGCCGCTCACCCCCGTGTGCGTCAGCAGTTTGCTGATGACCGAGCCGCACTGTTGCCACAGTTCGGTCATATCGCGTTCAACCCAGCCTGGCTGCGGGCTTAAAGCGTGCAGCGGCAGGCGTTGCACCGCTACTTCCCGGCCTGCGCCATCGTACAACCCGGCTTTTAGCCAACTCCCACCACAATCTAACCCCAGCCAGTAGTTGCTCATGACTTATTGCACCTCGTCCACGGCTTTCAGGAGATCGGCGCCCTGCGGGTTGTCTTTCAGGAACATATCGCGCACCTGGCTGCCCAGCGCATCGCTGAAGGCTTTACGGTCGATATCGGTCAGGACTTCAACTCCGGCTTCTTTCATGCCATCGATAATTTTTTGCTGATCTTCGGCGACCAGTTTGCGCTGATAGTCACCCGCTTCTTTGGCGGAACTCAGCAGTGCCTCCTGGAACTGCGGGCTTAAAGCGTCGAATTTGGCTTTATTGATCACCAGCAGCAGAGGCGAATAGGCGTGATGAGTGAGGGAGAGGTATTTCTGTACCTCATAGAATTTCGCTGACCACACGACGTTGATAGGGTGTTCCTGGGCATCAATCGTACGGGTTTCGAGGCCGGTATAGACTTCGGAGAATGGCATCGGAATAGGGTTCGCGCCGAAGATTTTAAAGGCCGCGATATTCATTGGGCTGTTGTTAGTGCGGATTTTTAAGCCTTTCAAATCGCCCGGCGTTTTTACCGGCGCGCGGGAGTTGGTGACGTCGCGCCAGCCGTTTTCCCAGTAGGCCAGCACTTTTAACCCTTTTGAATCGAGTGATTTTTTCAGTTCATCGCCGACTTTGCCGTCGAGCGTTTTATGCGCATGCGCGGTATCGCGAAACAGGAAGGGGACATCAAGTAAGTTGAATACAGGGGCCAGGCCGGTGAAATTGTTCGAACCGGACATTTCCATATCAATGGTTCCGCCGCGCACCCCGCTGATCATTGCCTGGGCGTTACCTAATGTGCTGTCAGGAAAGAGTTTTAGCGTTAATTCGCCGTTAGTTTTTTCTTTTAATAGTTCGTTAAATTTTTTCGCGGCAATATGTTGGGAGTCAGTTTGCGGTGTTTCATAACCAAAACGTAAAGATTGCGCCGCCAGAGACGACACGCTGAAAACCGTCAGACCAGCTATCAATAATGAACGAGCAATAACGTGTAATTTCATAATATTATCCTTTAATTAATCCATTTAAGCGGTGTGATAATTAGCTCGGGAATAAAAATAAATAAAACCAGCAGCGACATCAGTACGACAACGTAAGGGAATACGCCTCTTACCGCGTCATCAAATCTCAATTTTGCTACCCCGGAAATAACGTTGAGGACGTTGCCAACGGGCGGTGTGATTAATCCAATAGAGCAGTTAATAATGAACATGACGCCGAAATAAATCGGGTCAATATTGGCTTCTTTAACTAATGGCAATAATACAGGGGTAAGAATTAACACCGTTGGCGTCAAATCCATCACCATACCGACGACCATAATTGAGATCATAATGACGATAAATAAGAGTCGCGGAGAGTCGACCAGCGGCTGCAGCAAATCTGACACCATCATGGGTAATTCCGCGATCGTAATCAGCCAGGCGGATACCTGGGCCGCGGCCACCAGAAACATGACGACTGACGTCGTTTTGGCGGCATTGACCAGCACGTGGTAGAGACTGGAAAACGTTAATTCCCGATAGATAACCACGGCGACAAAGAGGGCGTAAAAGGCGGCAACCGCCCCTGCCTCCGTTGGCGTGAAAAGTCCGGAACGGAAGCCGCCGATGATAATCACCGGTAAAAACAGCGCCCAGATACCTGAAACCAATGATTGCCAGATTTCACGCGGTGTTGCTTTAGGCTGAGAAGGGAGATTTAATCGCCCGGCCTGCCACCACCAGGTGAGCATAAGCGCCGCGCCCATCATGATGCCCGGTGCGATCCCGGCCATAAACAGCTTGCTGATCGACAAGCCGCTGGAAACGCCGAAGATAATAAAAGGAATCGAGGGGGGAATAATTGGCGCAATGATCCCGCCGGAAGCGATTAACCCAACGGAGCGGTTGATCGGATAGTTTGCGGAGCGCATCATCGGCACCAGCAGCGCGGCGACCGCAGCGGTATCTGCTACCGCAGAGCCGGAAAGGCTGGCCATAATCATTGCCGCAATAACGCCCACGTAGCCCAGGCCGCCGGGCTTATGGCCGACCAGCTTCATCGGCAGGTCGACAATTCGCTTTGACAGGCCGCCCGCGTTCATGATTTCACCGGCCAAAACAAAAAAGGGAATGGCCAGCAGGGAGAAACTGTCCGCGCCGTTAACCAGGGTTTGCGCCATAATCTGCACGTCAAACATATCCAGGTATGCCATCAGAGCAGCGCCGCAAAGCAGCAGCGACCAGGCGATGGGTAAACCTATCGCGATCCCGCCGAGCAGGCAGCAGAGAAATATCACCACGGCCATGATTAGGCTCCTTGCTGTGGTTGTTGAAAGGAATCGTTACGCGTTATTAAGTGATAAAGCCGACGCAGCTCGATTAACGCGATGGCAACGCTTGTGGGCAGACAGGCGATATACATCAGGCCGATCGGTAAACCGAGGATTGGCGAGTGATCGCTCCAGTCCTGCAACGCTTTTTGCAGGCTGCCCCAGCCTAATGCGAGGCATAACAATAAAATTAGCGAATGCGTCAGCAGCGAGAGACGACGCTGATTCGCTGGCGAAAGTTTTTCCACCACAAAAGTGACCTGAACGTGAGCGTTATCCATAAATGCAACGATGGCGCCAATAAACGTCAGCCATACAAATAGATAACGTGATAGTTCATCTACCGACAAAATACTGCTCTCAAAACCGTAACGTAAAATAACGTTAATAAATACAATGCAGGAAAGTACGGCAATTAATACCGCAAGTATGCCCTCAAGTACCCGCTTCATAACGACTCCATCAGGTTATAGAAACTTATTTCTTTCGATGCTGAATAGTGGAACTTAATTTCTTATGTTTGGTTTATATTAGGTCAGCGCAACGTTGAGTTGCAGGCCGAGAATTAAGGTGATGATGTTTAATTCAGGTTAGCGGCGTGTGGCCTTTTTCATCATGTTAATACCATCGCGTAATATATTTATGCGGTGATTAATATCGGCGCTGGCATTGATTTCCAACAATTTAATACCGGTAAACTGCAACAGTTCGGGAGCTGCGGCGGTAATCAGTTCTTGAACATGTTTCTCCGTCATCAGGCTTTGTGGACAGAAAGGTGCAAACGGAGCATGGAGGTCCTGCCATTCGCCGTATTCTCCATCCAGCGTTGTACCGGAGAACATCAGCGCCCCGAGTTTTCCAGCCTGTTTGGCCTGCTGCGTGTGGATCAGCGGTAGAGAGGTATCCCGCCCTTCAATAGCCGAGCGCGCCCAGTTAATACAGACGCTTATGTCATAGTCGGCAATAGTTTCCAGTACGTTTACCAACGGTAAGAATCCTTTGCGCGGTGCGGGGCCGGTCATCGCGTCGCAGTGTTCAAGCACCAGGTCACAGGACCAGTCCCAGTTGGCAATCTCTTTTAATGAGCGCGCAAAGGCGTCGGTTGCCTGCGCCACGTTCGGATTGCCCGCCAGAGGAGCGGCATGAAGCTCAAGGGCTATGACTTTGCCGGTATTGTTCCCATTGATTTTATTGATCTTCTGATAAAGATGACGGTAGTATTCCACGCAGGATTTACGCTGTTTCTCGTCACTGGACGCTAATCCAAAACCGCCGTTTTCGCTACGGCGGCGCATGGTTTCCATTATCGCGGTGACCACGATTTGCCAGTTTCCCGGTGTATGGCGCAATAACCACTCGTCGCCGAGCGGGTGAAGATGTTCAAGACAAGGCTGCTCCAGCCCCCGGATATCCGGAGTATCAGAGAGTTGCCGCCAGAATTCCGTCTCTTCCTCTTCACTCTTCTGGTGAAATGAGGGTGCACAAGGGTACGCACCGATAATATAACCGGTATTATTTTTCATTTTGTGCTCCAGTAAACTCTATTTTATAAAACGTCTATGGCGACTTTTACGACTATTTTCCGTATCGGCGTAGCAATGCTTTTATTACAACCTGGACGATGAACATCCTGCGGGAAAAACAGGGCATAACTTCCCGGTATCATTTCAATGAATGATTCATGTTCACTGTCGTGATAAAAAATAATATCGCGCTGTTCTAATAATGACTCGCTGATTTGATTATTACCGGTATCAATGGCAACCCCAATTTTCTCTTCGCCCCATGCCAGAAACTGAATATCCAGATAGCGGCGATGAACCTCCGGACGATTTTCAGCAGCATCGCGGGTGGTCATATCGATAATCTGCGCGAAGATATTTTTGCCGTCGATTTCCACTACGCCAGGTTCCAGCGTGCGAAAGTCCGTATTGCGCAGGAAATCGAGCGCCTGCTCTATGGCCGACGGTAGCCGGCACGGATTAGGCTGCGCAATATGTCCAAAAATCATGATGTGGCTCCTTACAGCGCCTGAATTTTGGCCCAGACGCTGTCGTCAATGGTGATACCGTGACGGCGGTTGTCATCCAGCAATTTGGTAAATTCGTGGCCGGGCAGCCGAATCGCGACGTTGTCGTCGGCGCGTTCAGCAGTGGTGATGAAATCCATAATCCGCTGCAGTTTGGCATCGCGGGTTGCGCCATCGATCAGCTTATCCACTTCTATGGCGATGAAGATCTGCGAAACGCCATATTCATCGCTGTTTTCCTGGGTCACTTCGGCAACGGAAGAGCCGTTGGAAAGCAGGGTGGCAATCATGTCCAGCACAATCGACAGACCAGATCCTTTCCAGTAACCCATCGGTAAAATGCGGCGATTTTTCTCGATCACGCCCGGTTCTTTGGTCAACTGACCGTTATCGTCGAAACCGCCGTCCACCGGCAGTTCGCGGCCCGCCAGACGGTTAACCTCCAGCATGCCGTAAGAGAACATCGACATCGACATATCTACCATCGTGATCGGCGTAGACGGGATGGCGACGATCAGCGGATTGGTACCGATACGGCACTCTTTCGCGCCCCACGGCGGCATGACGGCGATGGAGTTGGTCCAGCAAATGCCGATATAGCCTTTTTCCGCCGCCTGCCAGCCGTAGCTGCCGCCGCGCATCCAGTGGTTAGCATTACGTAACGCCACCAGGCCAATACCATGATCGGAAGCCAGCTCGATGGCCCGGTCCATCATCTTTTTCGCCGTCAGGTTGCCGATAGCGCGCTGAGCATCCCACTGTTCGATGGCGCCGAGGCTGGTAACCCGCTGCGGTTTAGCATCAGGAATAATGTCGCCGTTATCCAGTTGCTGAATAAAGCGGGGAAAGCGGTTCACGCCGTGGGAATAGACACCGGACTCGGTGGTGCGAGCGAACATTTCCGCGCAGGCGTCGGCGGTATCTTCCGCAATATTCCGCGACCGCAAGACGCGGTAGAAGGCCCCTTTTAACTCTTCGAAAGTTACTTTCATCCCTGTTCTCCTGGTCGATTGTTAGAAATTTTAGTATGTTTTTTTGTCGATAAATTTCATAATGCGAAATGTAGTTCCAAATATATAGATCAAAAATTGACATGGCAACGCCAGAGAAGGTTTTTAAAAACGATTAAAATCATCTGGTTATGTTTTTTATGCTGATATCGTGAACTGCAACACACTTTGAGCTACCATCTGATCGCCCAAGAAAGGAGAGAGTTTTCTGATGAGCCAGAACAACGATAAAGAGAAGCCTGCGGGGAGTCAGAGCCTGTTTCGTGGCCTGATGTTGATAGAAATTTTGAGTAACTACCCGAACGGTTGCCCGCTGGCGCACCTGTCGGAGCTGGCGGGGTTGAACAAGAGTACCGTCCATCGGTTGTTGCAGGGGCTTCAATCCTGCGGATACGTGACGCCAGCGCCGGCGGCCGGAAGCTACCGTCTGACGACAAAGTTTATTGCCGTCGGCCAAAAAGCCCTGTCATCGCTGAATATCATCCACGTTGCGGCACCGCACCTTGAGGCGCTCAACCTGGCCACCGGCGAGACGGTGAATTTTTCCAGCCGTGAAGATGACCACGCTATCCTGATTTATAAGCTGGAACCGACCACCGGTATGCTGCGCACGCGTGCCTACATTGGCCAGCATATGCCGCTGTACTGCTCGGCGATGGGGAAAATTTATATGGCGTTTGGTCAGCCGGATTATGTGGCGTCTTACTGGGAAAGCCATAAAGATCAGATCCAGCCGCTGACTCGTAATACCATTACCGATTTACCAGCAATGTACGATGAGCTGGCGCAAATTCGTGAAACCAGCATGGCGATGGATCGCGAAGAAAATGAACTGGGCGTCTCCTGTATTGCTGTGCCTGTGTTTGATATTCACCATCGGGTGCCTTACGCCATTTCTATTTCACTGTCGACGTCACGGCTAAAACAGATCGGCGAGAAAAATCTGCTCAAACCGTTGCGTGAAACCGCACAGGCTATCTCTAATGAGCTGGGATTTACCGTTCGCGAATAAGACAGCTCGCCAGGTTTTATCAGGCATCTGACAAAATTTGTCCGTTTGCGTAGTGGGATCAAAGCGGCGGGGAATGGCTCTCTGGCATTCTGGCGTTTTAACGCAGGGGGAGAACAATGAACCGGTTTATTATGGCGGATGCGTCGGCGTGTATCGGGTGTCGTACCTGCGAGGTCGCCTGCGTAGTGTCGCACCAGGAACAGCAGAATAGCGCGGCGGTGACGACGGCGGACTTTGTGCCGCGTATCCGGGTGATAAAAGAGGATAGCTTCACCACGGCCACGGTCTGCCATCAGTGTGAGGACGCGCCGTGCGCGAATGTCTGCCCGGTACAGGCGATTCGCCGTGATCGGGGGCATATCTTCGTGACGCCATCGCGCTGCATTGGTTGTAAAAGCTGTATGCTGGCTTGCCCGTTTGGTGCGATGACCGTGGTGGCGTCCGCGTCAGGCGCGCAGGCGATTAAATGCGATCTTTGCTGGCATCGGGAAGCGGGGCCGGCGTGCGTGGAAGCCTGCCCGACCAGTGCGTTACAGTGCGTTGACGCAACACACGTGCAGCGCCAGCGCCTCTATTCTCAACCTTTCTGAATGTCGTTCCGGCCTGCATGATGGCCGGAATAGCCGTCAGCCTTCACGCCAGGCGCGTTCTATCTCTTCTGCCAGAATTTTTACGCCCGCCTCGATTTTGTCCGGTTCAGGCACGTAGTTCATCCGCATACACTGGTGTGTGTGCGGCCAGGGTTTATCCAGTCCGGGAAAGAAATAGTGGCCCGGCACCATCAGCACGCCGCGCGCTTTCAAGCGTTGATAGAGTAGCTCGGTGGTAATCGGCAGATCTTTAAACCACAGCCACAAAAATATTGCGCCTTCCGGTTTATGAATCAGGCAGCGTTCTTCGGATAAATAGCGACGAATGATCGCGATCGTCTGTTGAACGCGCTGATAGTAGAAAGGTTTGATAACCGTTTCCGACAGCCGCAGCAGATCGTTACGCTTAATCATTTCGCACATCATCGCCGGACCCATGCCGCCGGGCGCAAGGCTGATGATGCCGTTCATGTTGGCAATGGCGGTAATCGTCTTATCATTGGCGATGATAATCCCGCAGCGGGAACCGGGCAGCCCCAGCTTCGAGAGGCTCATGCATAGGATAATATTGGGGTTCCACAGCGGGCGCGCCTCGCTAAAGATAATGCCCGGAAACGGTACACCGTAAGCGTTATCAATCACCAGTGGGATGTTGTGCTGATTCGCCAGTCTGTCCAGCTTCATCAGCTCTTCGTCGGTGATAACGTTACCGGTTGGGTTGGTCGGGCGCGAGACGCAAATCATCCCCGTTTCTTCGCCGATGTGCAGATGCTCAAAATCGACGTGATACTTAAACTGGCCTTCCGGCAGCAGTTCAATATTCGGGCGCGCCGAAACGAAGAGGTCGTCTTCCAGACCGGAATCCGCATAGCCGATGTATTCCGGCGCAAGCGGGAATAGTACCTTTTTCGCACTGCCGTCGGCGCGACGTCCGGCGAAGAGATTAAATAAGTAGAAAAACGCGCTCTGACTGCCATTTGTCAGCGCAATATTCTGTGGTTCGATATCCCATCCCAGCGTTTCACGTAGCAGTACGGCCAGTGCATTCAGTAGCGCCGTTTTTCCCTGGGGACCGTCATAATTACAAAGCGCATCAGCGGCTTTGCCGCTTTCTACCATATCTGTCAGTAGCGTCTGGAAATAATCCTGCATTGCAGGGATATGTGCCGGGTTACCGCCGCCAAGCATGATGGCGCCTGGCGTGCGTAAGCCGTCGTTGAGATCCTCCATCAGGCGGGTAATGCCTGAATGGCGGGTAAATTTATCGCCGAAAAGTGAAAATGTCATAACGGGTGATCTATCGAACTGTCTGTCAAAGTGGATAACCATAACGCTACAAATGGCGGGGCGCAAATGAGGGTCAGGCGGTAGTATTGATGTTTTATGCTACAAATTTTTATCAGGTTAGTTTTTTATTTTGAAGGGGCTACCGGTGCGCGAGGGGGACCGGTAGCACCACGATTAGCGGCGGCCCGCCCAGACGACCATCACCGTATCGTCGCCGTACTGGCGTACAAAACCGTACCCGTGTTTTAGCGTCAGCGTGGTTTGTTGGCCTGCGCCGATGGCGGGATGTCTGGCGCGGAACTGGCTAATACGCTGCCAGTGCGCGACGGCTGCGGCTGACTTTCCGCTCACGTCCTGCCAGTTCATATCTGAACGGGTGCCTTGCAGCGGGTCGGAGCCGGTGGGGCCGAAGGGACGAGCGGATTCATCGCCGTAAAAGATCTGCACCGCGCCCGGCGAAAGCAGCAGCAGTTCCGCCGCCTTATCACCGCCCTCACGGAAAAGGCGCGTATCATGCGAGGAGAGGTAACTTAATACGTTGAAATCCTGCATTTTATCCGCCATCTGCTGCCAGACTGGCCCCATTTCCGCCAGGCAATCGACCGCTTTCGCCGCCTGCTCCTGATAATCAAAATTGATCATCGCGTCGAAACCATAGCGATAATAATCACTTTTCATGACGCCGTGGCCCCACGCTTCGCCAGTCATCCAGAACGGGCTATTATCCAGCGCTTTGTCCGGATTGGCCTGCTTCCATTCATGTAACGCCGCGCTGGCCTGGGTTTTTAGCTGTTGCCAGGCAGGAAGCTCAACGTTTTTGGCAGTATCGACCCGGAACCCGTCAATGCCGTAATCATGCACCCACTGGCTTAACCAGTGAGTCAGATAATCCCGTGGCGTATAGCCTTCAATGAACTTTGCTTTAGTATCGGATTTGTTGGCATAGAACACGGGTAGGCCGGAAGGCGTGGTAGATTCCGTTTTTATATCCGGCAGGAAGGCCAGCGACAGGGTTAAATCGTCAAATCCCGGACTGTCGTAGTCGCCAATATCGGTACGAATCCACTTTTTTCCCCACCATTTTTCCCAGGCGGCGCTGTCGCTGAAGTTGATGTAGTCGTTAAAGCTGTGCCAGCTTTGTCCGGCGGCGGGTCGCCAGTTTGTCCAGCGATCGCCGAGAATTTTTTGCCGTTCCGCGCCGGATAAATAGAGCGCGCCGAACTGATACTCCTGCATATCCGCCAGCGTGGCGTAACCGGCATGATTCATTACTACGTCAAATAAAATACGGATGCCGCGCTGGTGCGCGCCGTCGACCAGCGCGCGGAGATCGGCTTCGCTGCCCATATTGGCATCCAGCGTCGTCCAGTCCTGAGTGTAATAGCCGTGATAGGCGTAATGAGGAAAATCGCCTTTTGTTCCGCCGCCGACCCAGCCGTGGATCTGTTCAAACGGCGAGCTTATCCACAAGGCGTTCACGCCTAATTGCTGTAGATAGTCCAGTTGACTCGTCAACCCGCGTAAATCGCCGCCGTGGAAAGTGCCAATCTCTTGCATACCATCCTTATGGCGACCATAGCTGTGGTCATTGGTTGGATCGCCATTGCGAAAGCGATCCGTAAGCACAAAATAAACGGTGGCGTTGCGCCAGTTAAAAGGCGCTGACGCATGGGTTTCCGCGCGTTCCAGCAATAAAAGCCCGTGGCTGTCGGCAGGTTGCAGCGTGATTTGCCCGTTTTGGACGGTATCGGTTTGACCACTGTAATAATCGCGCACTACCGTCCCTTCCGGAAAGGTCTGGCGAACATCCAGCGTGAGCGGCGAACCATCCCAGACGGGACACTGGTAGGCGAGCTGCGCGGTGCGTTCAGGTTCAGTTTTTATCGATAACAACAGGGTCGGCGTACCGGAGCGGGTATCTACCGTTATCGTATAGTCGCCATCTTTAAACAAACGCCATTGCGGTGGCGCGCCTTCGCAGGGTTTTAACGACAACATTTGGTTGAGTTTTATGGCGCCGGAGGGCTGCCAGCACTGCTGGTCAATATGGAGCGTTAACGCGCGTGTACCTTTTGTTAATGCAGCATGGCTGGTAAAGCGTCCGGTTTCCTGCGTCGAGAACGTTGGAAAACCGGGTGAGGTCCATGATGAGGCGATCGCGATACCGGGTATCAGCGTCAGAGCGAAGGCGGCAAGTTTCATCACGCTATCCTTTGTGGGCAATATTCATCAGCTTGCCTGGTTTTTAGGCGAATGAACTCCTCCTCAGCAGAGAGTCGCGCAGGAGGAGGCGCGAGGGTGAGCGACGAGGCGCAAAAAAACGCCTCTATTTGCGATAAGCACCACATTTTATTGGCATTATTGCTGCCTGTTATCGTTAATAGTTGACATAGTTTCGGATTAAGACTATTCCCTGAGGTGCTTTTTAAGCCTATTTTTGCTAGAATTTGGGGTTCAAACCTCAACTTCGTGAAAAATAAAAGGTGTTGGAATGTATCAATCCGACCAGGAGACCTAATGATATTGACTCCCATGCGACGATATGGGGCAATGATTCTTATGTTACTCACCATCGCATTTTCGGGTGAGGTGCTGGCAAAGACGCACGCAACACAAACGAGTCAAAAGTCCCACATAACTGAGACAAGTTATAAACAGGTTAGCAGTAAACAAGAGTATTCTCGCAATAGTGCAAAGAGCAGTTCACTTCCTGATTTGCGAAAATACCCTTCCGGAACCCCCAGAAAAAAAGCGTTTCTCCGGACCGTTATGCCTTACATCACCAGCCAAAATGCCGCGATTACCGCGGACCGTAATTGGCTGATCTCAAAACAGTACCAGAACCGCTGGTCGCCGTCTGAGCGCGCGCGTATGAAAGATATCGCGAAGCGCTATAAAGTGAGCTGGTCCGGCAACACGCGTCGTATTCCGTGGAATACGTTGCTGGAGCGCGTCGACATTATCCCAACCAGCATGGTGGCGACGATGGCGGCGGCGGAAAGCGGCTGGGGAACCTCTAAACTGGCGCGTAGCAACAACAACCTGTTCGGCATGAAGTGTACGAAAGGGCGTTGTACCAATACGCCGGGTAAGGTGAAAGGTTACTCGCAATTCGCGTCGGTTGAGGAGTCGGTGAGCGCGTATGTCGCCAACCTGAACACGCATCCGGCTTATTCCTCTTTCCGCAAGTCGCGCGCCCAACTGCGTAAGGCGGATCAGGAAGTCACCGCCACGGCGATGATTCATAAGCTGAAGGGTTACTCTACCCAGGGGTCGCGCTATAACAACTACTTGTTCGCGATGTACCAGGACAACCAGCGTCTGATCGCCGCGCATATGTAATTCTGTGTGCCGGATGGCGTTACGCTATCCGGCTTATAAGGCGTCTGTAGGCTGGATAAACTACAACAACGCTTCACTATGCTGGTCGCGATACTCCTTAGGCGTAGTGACGTACTCCTTTTTAAACACCGAATAGAAATATTGCAGTGACGGGTAGCCGCACATTTGCGAAATTTCGTTTATCGCCAACGTGGTAGAAATCAACAAACTACGCGCTTTTTCCAGCTTTTCGGCGTGGATCAGCGCATGTATCGTCTCGCCAACTTCTTCCTTAAAACGTTTTTCCAGGTTTGAACGTGAAATCCCAACCGCATCCAGCACCTGCTCGACTTTAATGCCCTTACAGGCATGGTTACGAATAAAGTGCATCGCCTGGATAACCGCCGGATCGGTCAGGGAGCGATAGTCTGTCGAGCGGCGCGCAATGACGCGCACCGGCGGCACCAGAATGCGCTGTAACGGCATCTCTTCGCGCGCCAGCAAACGGTGCAGCAGCTTCGCCGCCTGATAGCCCATTTGCCGCGCCCCCTGCGCGACGGAGGAAAGCGCGACGCGCGACAGATAACGGGTTAACTCTTCGTTATCAATACCGATAACGCAAAGTTTTTCCGGCACCGGAATATGCAGGTGTTCGCAGGCCTGCAATACGTGGCGGGCGCGGGCATCCGTTACGGCAATGATGCCGGTTTGCGGCGGCAGCGTCTGAAGCCAGTCGGCGAGGCGATTTTGCGCGTGCTGCCAGTTTTCCGGCGCGGTTTCCAGCCCCTGATAGACTACGCCGCGGTATTTTTCCTCGGCGACCAGCTGGCGAAAGGCGTATTCCCGTTCCGCCGCCCAATGTTTGCGGCTGGAGTCGGGCAAACCGTAAAACGCGAAGCGGTTAACGCCTTTTTCTTTTAAATGCAGGAAAGCGCTTTCAACGAGCGCATGATTATCGGTGGCGATGTAATGAACGGCGGGATAATTTTCAGCAAGATGGTAAGAACCGCCGACCCCGACAATGGGTACGTCGACATCGGCTAATAATTGCGCGATATCGTCATCATCGTAATCGGCAATAACGCCGTCGCCTAACCACTCTTTAATGTTATCGATACGGGCACGGAAATCTTCCTCAATAAATATATCCCATTCGGATTGCGAGGCTTGTAAATATTCACCCACCCCCTCCACTACCTGACGGTCATAGGCTTTATTCGCGTTAAATAACAGAGTGATGCGGTGACGTTTATCAAACATGAGGATATATCCTGCAAAAGTGAACCTGGACTCATGGATACTATCAAAACGGCTGACATAACGGTCTGGCGAATGATGACAAATTATTTTGCGCCTGAAACGTTATGCGAAATTCATCACAGCAAACGGCGGATGACAATTGTCATTTCTTATCTATATATTACGGTTTTTTGTTTATTTGCCAGGATTCGATCGCGATCGCTTTTTTCTTCTGTGGTTTTCAGCGTTTTTTTGAGAGCCAGAGCACATTTGGGGATTCTCTTAATAGCGGTGTGAAATAACGTAATTGAGCAATAAATCAGGAAATTCCAGTATGACGTTATGTCGTTTACTTGCCGTCTTATCTGATTATGGAGCTCACTATGCAGGCTTATTTTGACCAACTCGATCGTGTTCGCTATGAAGGCCCTCAATCGACTAACCCGCTGGCATTTCGTCATTACAATCCCGACGAGCTGGTTTTAGGTAAACGTATGGAAGATCACCTGCGTTTCGCGGCCTGTTACTGGCATACCTTCTGCTGGAACGGCGCGGATATGTTTGGTGTAGGCGCGTTTAATCGTCCGTGGCAGCAACCGGGCGAAGCGCTGGAGCTGGCGAAACGCAAAGCGGACGTGGCGTTTGAATTTTTCCACAAACTGAATGTGCCTTTTTATTGCTTCCATGACGTGGATGTGTCGCCGGAAGGCGCGTCGTTGAAAGAATATAAAAACAACTTCGCGCAGATGGTGGATGTGCTGGCGGCGAAACAGGAACAGAGCGGCGTAAAACTGCTGTGGGGAACGGCGAACTGCTTTACCAACCCGCGCTATGGCGCAGGCGCCGCCACTAACCCGGATCCAGAAGTCTTTAGCTGGGCAGCGACGCAAGTGGTTACGGCAATGAACGCCACGCATAAACTGGGCGGCGAAAATTACGTCCTGTGGGGCGGGCGCGAAGGTTATGAAACGTTGCTGAATACCGATCTGCGCCAGGAACGCGAACAGATTGGCCGCTTTATGCAAATGGTGGTCGAGCACAAACATAAAATGGGTTTCCAGGGCACGCTGCTGATTGAACCGAAACCGCAGGAACCGACAAAACATCAGTATGATTATGACGTTGCAACGGTCTATGGCTTCCTCAAACAGTTCGGCCTGGAAAAAGAGATCAAAGTGAACATTGAGGCGAACCACGCGACGCTGGCGGGCCATTCGTTCCACCATGAAATCGCGACCGCTATCGCGCTGGGTATTTTTGGCTCCGTTGACGCCAATCGTGGCGATGCGCAACTGGGCTGGGATACCGATCAGTTCCCGATTAGCGTTGAAGAGAACGCGCTGGTGATGTACGAAATCCTGAAAGCGGGCGGATTCACGACGGGCGGTCTCAACTTCGACGCCAAAGTTCGTCGCCAGAGCACCGATAAATACGATCTGTTCTACGGTCATATCGGCGCGATGGATACGATGGCGTTGTCGCTGAAAATCGCCGCGCGTATGGTTGAAGACGGCGAGCTGGATAAACGCGTGGCGAAGCGCTATGCCGGTTGGAATGGCGAGCTGGGTCAGCAGATTCTGAAAGGACAACTCTCCTTAGGCGAACTGGCGCAGTATGCGGAGCAGCATAATCTGGCGCCAGTACATCAAAGCGGTCATCAGGAGCTGTTAGAAAATCTGGTTAACCGTTATCTGTTTGATAAATAACCCTATCTACCGGGCGACTCCGCGTTAGCCCGGCCTGTAGTCGTGATTAGCCCGGTAAGCGTAGCGCTGCCGGGCGCTTTCAGTAAAGGAACCCACACTATGTATATCGGGATCGATCTTGGTACATCGGGTGTAAAAGCTATCCTGTTGAATGAGCAGGGCGATGTGCTGGCTACGCATACTGAAAAACTGACCGTATTGCGTCCGCATCCCTTATGGTCGGAGCAGGAACCAGAGCAGTGGTGGCAGGCGACGGATCGTGCGGTTAAAGGTTTAGGTCGGCAACAGTCGTTAAGTGGCGTCCGGGCGTTGGGCATCGCCGGACAAATGCATGGCGCGACATTGCTTGATAGCCGTCAGCAGGTTCTGCGACCAGCGATTTTATGGAATGACGGACGCTGTAGCGAAGAGTGCGCCTGGCTGGAAAAACAGGTGCCGCAGTCGCGTGCGATAACCGGTAATCTGATGATGCCCGGTTTTACCGCGCCCAAATTAGTCTGGGTGCAGCGCCACGAACCGGATATTTTCCGCCAGATAGACAAAGTTCTGCTGCCGAAAGATTTTCTGCGGCTGCGAATGACGGGCGTCTTTGCCAGCGATATGTCGGATGCGGCAGGAACGATGTGGCTGGACGTGAAAAAGCGCGACTGGAGCGACGTTATGCTCAACGCCTGTCATTTAACCCGACAGCAGATGCCAGCGTTATTTGAAGGTAGTGACATTACCGGAACGTTGCTGCCAGAGGTAGCCAGCGCATGGGGAATGCCAGCAGTACCTGTGGTGGCGGGCGGCGGCGACAATGCGGCTGGCGCGGTCGGCGTAGGAATGATCGATGCCGGACAGGCGATGCTCTCACTCGGAACATCGGGCGTCTATTTTGCCGTCAGCGACGGCTTTCTGAGTAAACCGGAGAGCGCAGTACACAGTTTTTGCCATGCGCTGCCGGAACGCTGGCATTTAATGTCTGTAATGTTGAGCGCCGCCTCTTGTCTGGACTGGGCGGCTAAACTCACCGGGCAGAAGAACGTCCCGACACTGATTGCCGCCGCGCAGCTGGCGGATGAGCATACCGATCCGATCTGGTTTTTGCCGTACCTGTCCGGCGAGCGCACGCCGCACAATAATCCGCAGGCAAAAGGCGTTTTCTTTGGTTTAACCCATCAGCATGGCCCGGCGGAACTGGCGCGGGCGGTACTGGAAGGCGTGGGATATGCTCTGGCGGATGGCATGGATGTGGTTCACGCCTGCGGCGTCAAACCCGCCAGCGTGACGCTTATCGGCGGCGGGGCGCGCAGCGAATACTGGCGTCAGATGCTATCTGATATTAGCGGGCTACAGCTTGATTATCGTACTGGCGGCGATGTGGGGCCAGCGCTGGGCGCGGCGCGTCTGGCGCAAATTGCGGTGAATAAACAGACTCCGCTCGCCGATGTATTGCCGCAGTTGCCGCTGGAGCAGGCGCATTATCCCGATGCGCAGCGTCATGCGGTTTATCAACAACGTCGTGAAACCTTCCGTCGACTCTATCAGCAGCTGTTGCCGTTGATGTCATAAGTCAGAATGCCTTTCGGTTTTGGCTGAAAGGCATTTCCCGTAAATATTAATTCTATTGAATTATATAGAAGTAAGTATGTGTGTTTTCTGATTTTTATATTATTGCTGAGCAGGCGCCTTTTTCATCGCTATTTCTTCGCTTAATGTGTCTCACACAACCACAAGGAGAGTGAGATGGACGATCACGTTGCGCGCAGGAAACGGATATTCGGCCTGGGAATGTTAGTTGTCGGTGCAGTGGTATACCTGGTGGGACTGTGGCCAGGCTGTCATACATTAAGCGAAAAGGGATATTTTTTTGCGGCAATCGTCATGTGTGGTTTTCCAGTCTTAATTCGCCAGGAACACACGGGAAATGGCCGCTTGCTTTCTCGTTGCAAATCTTTGCTGTTGCTTGGCATCGGCATGGTCGCGGTCGGCGTATTTAACCTGGCGCTGGCGGGCGCGCTGAAAATACTGTGTCTGGTGGCGCTGGGGGTCAGTATATATGGAACCGATCTTTACGCTTCCTACAGTGATGATGAATGATGGCCGGAGCCATCATTGTCGTTTAGCTAACCCATTTCCGTTTATCAATACGCTGTAACAGCATGGAAAGTAGCAGGCTTCCTGTCACCGTCGCGGCAAAAACCCACACGATGTCTAACGGCGGCCAACGCTTTAACTCCAGACCATTAGTACGTAGCGCATGGATAATCAGCGCGTGGAAACCATAAATACCCAACGAGTGGCGGGAGATAAGCCCCAGTCCAGGTAACGTCCGCGCATTCAGCTTATTTTTAACTACCGTGAACAGTGAGACGGCGCAAATAAACACCATGGGACCGCAATACAGATACCAGGTATCGGCAAAATTTCCGCGCCAGCGTAATTCATGCAATGTGCCGCGAGAAATAACAAATACCGCGATGATGAACAGGGCAGTGCAGATAAGCGTCAGCGATGGCTTTTGCGTCTCCATCATTCCAATGGCGCGGCCCAGGATGCCGTAGAGAATGTAGTAGAACGTGTCGCCGCTGATATACAGATTGATGGGCAACCATTCAACGCCGCCGATTTTTTGCGGCACAGTATTTGGGTTAGCAATAATACCAATGATCACCATCAGCATCAGGAGCATTTTGCCGCTCACGTTTTTTACCTGGATTAATGGCGATACCAGGTAGATCACCGCAATCGCAAAGAAAAACCACAGGTGGTAAAACACGGGTTTTTGCAGCGCATTTTTTAGCGAAAGCTCGACGTTGATCGAAGTAAAAAGTGAAATGTAAGCCAGGGCGACAACGCTGTAAAAGATAAGGCACAGGGCGATACGTAAAAAATGCCGCGGTTGCGCGCAGCGCTCGCCAAAAAAAAGATAGCCTGAAATCATAAAAAACAGGGGAACGCTAACGCGCGAAGCCGAATTCAGGACATTCGCAATATCCCAGTTTAGCGGGCTGACGCTGTGGGCGTTGGTGATGTACCACGTTGTAGTATGGATCATCACTACCATTAAACAGGCGATCCCTCGCAGGTTATCAATCCAGTTAATTTTAGGCTGCATCAGTTCCTCAGCTTCCGTTTGAATAGAGTTCCAGCGCGGTGGCTCACTGGAAAAATCCGACTTTCTACGCTACATCTTGTGATGGCGTAAGGAGATTCGCACAATGTTTCTGTTACCCACAAACCTTAATAATAAGACTGACCAGCAAACCAGACGGTAATAAAAATGATAATGAAGTATTTCTGTACTGTGATGATAGCCATCGCTCTGGTGGGATGCACAGCGACACCGCCACCGACGCAAAAAGCCCAGCAGAGTAAAGTGAGCCCAACACGCACGCTGGATATGGAAGCATTGTGTAAAGCTCAGGCGGCGCAGCGTTACAACACTGGCGCACAGAAAATTGCTGTTACCGGCTTCGAACAGTTTCAGGGGAGCTATGAGATGCGTGGTAATACCTTCCGTAAAGAGAGTTTTGTCTGCTCTTTTGATGCAGATGGGCAGTTTTTACATCTTTCTATGCGGTAAAAGCCGCGCCTGGTGAGGTGTGATGCCGCGAAATCCGGCAATTTTCGCTAAACAAACCGGTTTCATACTGTATATCTCGCATCCAGCGGGTATACTGGCTCCTTCCTTTAAATCCACACGTATCCAGCACGAAATAATATGCAAAAGTTTGATACCAGGACCTTCCAGGGCTTGATCCTGACCTTACAGGATTACTGGGCTCGCCAGGGCTGCACCATTGTTCAACCATTGGACATGGAAGTCGGCGCGGGAACTTCTCATCCAATGACCTGCCTGCGCGCGCTGGGGCCAGAGCCGATGGCGACTGCCTATGTGCAGCCTTCTCGTCGTCCGACCGATGGCCGCTACGGCGAAAACCCGAACCGCTTACAGCACTACTATCAGTTCCAGGTAGTGATTAAGCCGTCTCCGGACAACATTCAGGAGCTGTATCTCGGTTCTCTGAAAGAGCTGGGTATGGACCCGACCATTCACGATATCCGTTTCGTGGAAGATAACTGGGAGAACCCGACGCTGGGCGCCTGGGGACTCGGCTGGGAAGTGTGGCTGAATGGCATGGAAGTGACGCAGTTCACCTACTTCCAGCAGGTCGGCGGCCTGGAGTGCAAGCCGGTGACCGGTGAAATCACCTACGGTCTGGAACGTCTGGCGATGTATATCCAGGGCGTGGACAGCGTTTACGACCTGGTCTGGAGCGATGGCCCGCTGGGTAAAACCACCTACGGTGACGTGTTCCATCAAAACGAAGTGGAGCAGTCCACCTATAACTTTGAATACGCCGATGTGGATTTCTTATTCACCTGCTTCGAGCAGTATGAGAAAGAAGCCCAGCAGCTGCTGGCACTGGAAAACCCGCTGCCGCTGCCGGCCTACGAGCGTATTCTGAAAGCCGCCCATAGCTTCAACCTGCTGGATGCGCGTAAAGCTATCTCCGTCACCGAACGTCAGCGCTACATTTTGCGTATTCGCACCCTGACCAAAGCAGTGGCAGAGGCTTATTATGCTTCCCGTGAAGCCCTCGGCTTCCCGATGTGCAACAAAGACAAGTAAGAGGCGGCCATGTCTGAGAAAACTTTTCTGGTGGAAATCGGCACTGAAGAGCTGCCACCAAAAGCACTGCGCAGTTTGGCTGAGTCCTTTGCTGCGAACTTCACTGCGGAGCTGGATAACGCCGGCCTCGCGCACGGTAACGTTGAATGGTTTGCCGCCCCGCGCCGTCTGGCGCTGAAAGTGGCGAATCTTGCTGAATCTCAGCCCGATCGCGAAGTCGAAAAACGTGGTCCGGCGATTGCTCAGGCGTTTGACGCCGAAGGCAAACCGAGCAAAGCGGCAGAAGGCTGGGCGCGCGGCTGCGGGATCACCGTTGATCAGGCCGAGCGTCTGAAGACCGACAAAGGCGAATGGCTGCTGTATCGCGCCCACGTGAAGGGCGAAAGTACCGAAGCGCTGGTGCCGAACATGGTAGCCACCTCGCTGGCGAAACTACCGATCCCGAAACTGATGCGCTGGGGCGCGTCTGACGTACACTTCGTGCGTCCGGTGCACACCGTGACCCTGCTGCTGGGCGATAAAGTGATTCCGGCGATCATCCTGGGCATTCAGTCTGACCGCGTCATTCGCGGCCATCGCTTTATGGGTGAGCCTGAGTTCACTATCGACAATGCTGACCAGTACCCGCAAATTCTGCTGGAGCGCGGTAAAGTCATTGCCGATTACGAAGCGCGTAAAGCCAAAATCAAAGCGGACGCCGAAGAAGCGGCACGCAAGATTGGCGGTAATGCCGACCTGAGCGAAAGCCTGCTGGAAGAAGTGGCCTCGCTGGTGGAATGGCCGGTGGTATTGACGGCGAAATTCGAAGAGAAATTCCTCGCCGTGCCTGCCGAAGCGCTGGTGTACACCATGAAGGGCGACCAGAAGTATTTCCCGGTTTATGACAACGCGGGCAAGCTGCTGCCGAACTTTATCTTCGTCGCCAACATCGAGTCGAAAGATCCGACCCAGATTATCTCCGGTAACGAGAAAGTGGTGCGTCCGCGTCTGGCAGATGCTGAATTCTTCTTCAATACCGACCGTAAAAAACGTCTGGAAGACCATCTGCCGCGTCTGCAAACCGTGCTGTTCCAGCAACAACTGGGCACGCTGCGCGACAAGACCGACCGTATTCAGGCGCTGGCGGGCTGGATTGCCGGTCAGATTGGCGCTGACGTCAACCACGCCACTCGTGCGGGCCTGCTCTCCAAGTGCGACCTGATGACCAACATGGTCTTCGAGTTCACCGACACCCAGGGCGTGATGGGGATGCACTACGCGCGCCATGATGGTGAAGCGGAAGATGTGGCCGTGGCGCTGAACGAGCAGTATCAGCCACGCTTTGCCGGTGATGACCTGCCGTCTAACCCGGTGGCCTGCGCGTTGGCGATCGCCGATAAGATGGACACTCTGGCGGGTATCTTCGGTATTGGCCAGCATCCGAAAGGCGACAAAGACCCGTTTGCGCTGCGTCGTGCCGCGCTGGGCGTGCTGCGTATTATCGTTGAGAAGAACCTCAACCTTGATCTGCAAACGCTGACTGAAGAAGCGGCGCGTCTGTATGGCGACAAGCTGACCAATGCCAACGTAGTCGATGATGTGATCGACTTTATGCTGGGTCGCTTCCGCGCCTGGTATCAGGATGAAGGTTACACCGTCGACACCATCCAGGCGGTACTGGCGCGTCGTCCGACCCGTCCGGCAGATTTCGATGCTCGTATGAAAGCGGTATCGCACTTCCGTACCCTGGAAGAAGCCTCTGCGCTGGCGGCGGCGAACAAGCGCGTCTCCAACATCCTGGCGAAAGCCACTGAGCCGCTGAACGATATCGTCCACGCCTCCGTACTGAAAGAAGCGGCGGAAATTGAGTTGGCCAGACATCTGGTTGTGCTGCGTGATAAGCTTCAGCCGTACTTTGCCGATGGTCGTTATCAGGAAGCGTTGATTGAGCTGGCTGCTCTGCGCGCGCCAGTGGATGAATTCTTCGAAAATGTCATGGTTAACGCGGAAGAGAAAGATATCCGTATCAACCGCCTGACGCTGTTGTCGAAACTACGCGAACTGTTCCTGCAGGTTGCGGATATTTCGTTACTACAATAAGCGTTCAGTTAATTAAAAAAAACCTGCTTTCGGGCAGGTTTTTTTATAACATAAATAGTATCAGTCGATTCGCTAATAATTCTGTAACTCATAGACGCGGTTATTTCTATTGATTGGCAAGAAATATTTCAGGAATACATTAACGCTGGCGGTACGGATATTGGCGTTAGAATAGCTGCGGGTGCTTGAGACTGTTTGTCTCAGGTATTCACCAAAAGGCAGACAGAGAAAAGCCCCACCTGACTATACCCAAAATAATTCGAGTTGCTTAAAGGCGGCAAGGGAGTGAGTCCCCAGGAGCATAGATAACTATGTGACTGGGGTGAGCGACAAATCTGCCGGGAGCAGATTTGAACGTCGCGTGCGACGGCCCGTCAGGGCGAGGCCCATGGATGGGCCGAGTAATCCGTAGCCAACACATAAGCAACTTGAAGTATGAAGGGTATATAAATCAAAAGTGCATTGCACCCATTATTGATCTCTTCAATAACGAAGTGATCTCCTGCAGTATTTCAGAACGTTCAACCATGCCGATGATCGATGACATACTCATGAAGGCATTTGCCAGACTTGATGCGGGTACCAATCCGGTTCTTCATTCAGATCAGGGCTGGCAATACCGTCATTGATGGTACCAGTATCAGTTACGAGAGTTTGGCATCATCCAAAGTATGTCCCGCAAAGGCAACTGCCTTGATAATGCCTGTGCAGAATTTTTTTTCGGCACTTTAAAATCAGAAAGTTTTTACACCAGTAAATTTAAGGATATTGATGAACTTAAGATAGCTATTGAGGATTACATACGATACTACAATCCCCGACGAATTAGCCTTAGATTTAACGGACTCAGCCCGGTTGAATACCGCCTAAAGAGCTATCCAGGCAGAAATTAACAAGGTCTGTACAGGGATGCTATCAGGAAACCTGAACGTCGGTAGATACGCTCACGCAAATGTCTGCTATGAGCGAGGAACGGACGCCCTATTTCACAAAAATTAGTGTTGTTCTACAAGTAACTCTCACAATGAGGTTTTATGAAAATCAGAAGGTTCAGTAATGGGGATGAAATATCGTTATTCAGAGTTTTTTTCTCATCTGTACATACGATCGCATCGCACTACTACACACGTGAACAAATTGATGCTTGGGCCCCAGCAGATATCGACCTGGAGCGATGGGCCAATCACATTAAGGAATTACAACCTTTTGTTGTAGAGCTGGATGGTGAAATAGCTGGATATGCAGATGTTCAACCAAATGGATACATTGATCATTTCTTTGTATCAGGAACCTATTCAAGACAGGGGGTAGGGACACTACTGATGAATTGCATTCATGAGGAAGCCAGACAGCGTGGAATTAGTGAAATTACTTCAAATGTAAGTAAGGCTGCGGAAGTGTTCTTTCTACGACACGGCTTTCATATAGTGGAGCGAGGCTTTCCTATTTGCCGTGGAGTGACATTACAAAATGCTCTGATGAGGAAATGTTTGGCGAAATAATAGTCAGCCTGCAGAAAGGCAGCATTGTTCTTTTGCCTTGTTGAACTCAGTAAACCGCTACAATGAGCAACGCCCGCTTCTGGCACAAAGCGGACATCAGTATTCAAAAAATGAAAAACGACGACTTGATGTATACCGTTTGCTATACATGGTGATTGTGCTATCATTGTAAAGCAAATGCTATACAAAGGGTGTCTCATGAAATCAGATGTTCAACTTAACCTTAGAGCTAAGGAATCGCAGCGGGCGCTCATTGATGCAGCTGCGGAAATCCTTCACAAGTCACGTACAGATTTCATTCTGGAAACGGCCTGCCGGGCTGCCGAGAATGTGATCCTTGACCGCCGTATATTTAACTTTAACGATGAGCAATATGAGGAGTTCATCAATCTGCTTGATGCACCGGTCGCAGATGATCCCGTTATCGAAAAACTGCTGGCAAGGAAACCTCAGTGGGACGTGTAACAGCACCAGAACCTTTGTCCGCTTTTCATCAGGTAGCTGAGTTCGTCAGCGGTGAAGCTGTGCTTGATGACTGGTTGAAGCAAAAGGGCCTCAAAAACCAGGCTCTCGGAGCGGCCAGAACATTTGTGGTGTGCAAGAAAGACACGAAGCAAGTAGCCGGTTTTTACTCTCTGGCCACCGGTAGCGTCAACCATACAGAAGCGACAGGCAACCTTCGGCGTAACATGCCAGATCCCATCCCTGTCATTATACTTGCCCGTCTTGCTGTCGATCTCTCATTCCATGGAAAAGGGCTTGGGGCTGATTTACTTCATGATGCAGTGCTTCGTTGCTATCGGGTTGCCGAGAATATTGGTGTACGTGCAATCATGGTTCATGCACTTACCGAAGAAGCCAAAAATTTCTACATTCACCATGGTTTCAAATCATCACAAACTCAGCAGCGAACATTGTTCCTTAGGCTCCCTCAATAGAATGCAAAGACTGTTATGTTCAAATCGCTATAAGCGATAATTTGATAGAACGTCTAAGGTTAAATTCAGGAAGAATACGACGAACAAAATATTGATGAGACAGGAATCCGCGTGATACAAGAAAGCAACGGAATGGATAATTCGATTGCGGACAATGTTATTTAGTTATAGCCAGAAACAAAAAAGAGCCCATGTATTAAATGGACTCTTTCTCTGATGCCTCGGTTAATCTGTCCAGGTTTTTGGGGTCAGTACAAAGTGAGCCCACCTCTGCCATTCTTGTGGCGTTATGCATTCTCAAGGCACTCTGTTAATTTTATCTTGTTGGCGTTTTATAGGCCCGATAACCCATTATGTTATCGGGCATTTTTTTAACGTAATGGTAATTCCGTCAGACAGGTCTGGCTGTCATCTCTGGTGGCAATGGCATGTGACGCCGTTTTACCGTTGTAGCTTACTTCGAGCGTCCCTTCCATATTGCGCGGTAGCCAAACACCGATAAATCCGTTTCGATAGCTTTGCATCTCTTTTTGTACGATGACAGCGCCTTTACTGTCTGTCACTTTTACAGTGAACGGTTTATTCGGCATTTCTCCCTGACAGCCGGAAAGGCTGTGGTTAAAACAGGGGTGTGTCCGCCATTCATAGGGCGCAAAAGAGAGATAGAATTTGTCGCCTAACGGCAGCGTATAAATCTGCTCTCCGTCAGATAATTTGAGTTCGGTACTGGTAATCGACGCGGAGTAAGGCAAAGGACGGCTCTGCGGCGTCTGATCAATCGTATCCACGATCTGCTCAACCGTTTTTCCCGCCAGCCCATGTTGCGCCAGAAAAGCGGATTCTGAGGATGCCGCAAGCGCGGAGCCGCTGGCGCATAAACCCAAAAGTAATAACCATGATGATTTCGACATAACTTCAATTCCTTGTGAACAATCTCCTTACCTACTATAGGGGTTCCCCTAAGGGAAAGGTCAAAGGGACACAGGGTAAAGTAATGCAAAGTTATGCTGGGGGGAGAGGGGGAATTGGAATAAAAAAAAATCCCCGCCATCAGGCAGGGATTCAAAATTCTGAGCTTTTTAAGCTTACAGGCTGGTTACGTTGCCAGCTGCCGGGCCTTTAGCGCCGCTTTCGATGGTGAAGGAAACTTTCTGACCTTCGTCCAGAGATTTGTAACCATCGTTCTGAATAGCGGAGAAGTGTACGAACACGTCTTTAGAACCGTCATCAGGAGTAATAAAGCCGAAGCCTTTATCAGCGTTGAACCATTTTACGATACCAGTCATTTTACCGGACATAGTGTATTACCTTTTAAAAAATAAGTGTGCCTTTCGGCGTTATGGCGTGCTTTACAGATTTTTTAAGCGTTAAGGAAATGCGCACTACGAGGGGTATCTAATGGATAACTCTTGAAGGGACTTGCCTTACTAAACTGCTTTAATGGTCTGTACGTCAAACCGTTGAGCACATTAACTCATGTAATGCCGGGCGATGCAACTTTTATTTTACTTTATTTCTCCAGGCCAGTAATCGGGCGGGGAAAACGGTCCTTGCGCAGGACCGTTAAAACAGAAAGGGGTAAAAATTACTCCATCAATTGCTTACTTAAGCGTGGGTTCGCCTGTATCAGGCGCATCAATTTAAGCTCTGCTGGCGTGGGTTTTTCGCGTTTCGATTCCCATTCCTGAACCATGGCAACCGTTACGCCCAGCGCTCTGGCGAATTCATCTGTTTTTAGTCCCGTCCCTCTCCGTAACTGTTCAAATTCGGTAAAAGGATTGGGTTTTTGCGTCAGGGTGATCTTTCGCGTTTCATCTTTAAAAACAATTTGTTCCAGGCTGCTCAGCAGCTCAAACATCGGATCTTTATATTCCATTGAGAACTCCTGTAAATCACACAGCGGGATCGTGAAGTGCATCGAAGCCTCTTAAGAATAGTCGGGAAATTTGCGGGTGGGGGGCGACGCGCCGCCAGGAAGCGCTATCGATTCGTTTCGATGCCTTACGCTACGCGACTTTTAGGACGCTAACAATTTGATCCAGGAAGGTATATCCGTCTTTCAGAAAATAATTGTAAAGATTAAAAAAATATTACATCCCCCGCTGGAAAGCTTTCTTGCCGCGTTTTTTATCGCAGTGTCAGGCCAAAAATTAACAATAAAATAACAAATTAAGCATTGATGCAGATAAACATAATTTTCCGCTACAAGATCGCGTGGAAAGGGTATCCTGCAAGCCTGACCTGGACTATCCTTGTAAGCCGTCAGGCACGCAGGTGTCGTTGTGCGCATTTTTGGGTGAAAGGAGTATTAACAATGGCGACAGGTAAGTCCTGCTCTCGCTGGTTTGCGCCTGTTGTGGCGTTATTAATGGTGTTTAGCCTGAGCGGGTGTTTTGATAAAGAAGGCGATCAGCGCAAAGCGTTTGTCGATTTCCTGCAGAATACAGCAATGCGTAGCGGAGAGCGTTTACCAACGCTGACGGCCGATCAGAAAAAACAGTTTGGTCCGTTCGTGTCTGATTACGCGATACTGTATGGCTACTCGCAGCAGGTAAACCAGGCGATGGATTCCGGTCTGCGCCCGGTGGTCGATAGCGTTAACGCCATCCGCGTTCCGCAGGATTATATGACGCAACGCGAGCCGCTGCGGCAGGCAAATGGTTCGTTAGGCGTGCTGGCGCAACAGTTGCAGAATGCAAAACTGCAGGCTGATGCCGCGCATGGCGCGTTAAAGCAGGCCGATGACCTGAAACCTGTGTTTGATCAGGTCTACAAAAAAGTAGTCACCGTGCCGGCAGATGCTTTGCAGCCGCTGATCCCGGCGGCGCAGATCTTTACGCAGCAGTTGGTACAAGTGGGCGATTATATTGCGCAACAGGGCGAACAGGTGAGCTTTGTCGCGAACGGCATTCAGTTCCCGACCTCACAGCAGGCCAGCCAATATAATGCGCTGATTGGGCCGTTGGCCTCGCAGCATCAGGCGTTTAATCAGGCCTGGACGGCGGCGGTAAACGCAACCCAGTAATGACAGTCTGCCCGATAAGCGCAAGCCAGCGCTTATCGGGCCTGTAGCGTTATCCCGCCGCCTGCGGGTTGACGCAGTTCTTCTCTATTTTTCCCTGCAGCGCATCAATCAAATTATCCACCGCACAGGCCATCATGTTGTAGCGCGTCTCATGCGTTGCCGAGCCAATATGCGGTACCGCGACGACATTGGACATGTTCAGCAGGGGCGAATCCACAGATAGCGGTTCCTGTTCAAAGACATCCAGACCTGCCGCATATATTTCACCGTTTTGCAGCGCGGCAATCAGCGCGTTTTCATCGACCACCGGGCCGCGTCCGGCATTAATAAAAATGGCGGACGATTTCATTCTGGCAAACTGTGTTGCGCCAAACAGATGTCGCGTTTCTGCCGTTAGCGGCAGGATCACGCAGACAAAATCAGCCTCCTGCAACAGCGTATCCAGATCGCAGTAGCGGGCGTTAAACCGGTCTTCCGCCTCCTGATGCCGCCGACGAGCGTGATAGAGAACCGGCATGGTAAACCCAAAGTGCGCTCGCTGCGCCAGCGCCATCCCGATACGCCCCATCCCAACGATACCGAGTGTTTTGTGATGCACATCGATGCCAAACCACGCCGGGCCAATGCTTTCCGTCCATTCACCCGCCTTAACCCGTTCTGCGACGTCTACCACGCGGCGGGCAGTGGTCAGCATCAACGCCATCACCGTATCGGCAACGGTTTCCGTCAAAACGGCAGGCGTGTGCATCAGGACTATTTTGCGGGCAGTGAGGGCGTCCACCTCGACATTATCGTATCCCACCGAGATGGTCGACGCCGCGCGTAGCGCCGGCATTTTTTCCAGCAGCGCGCGGTTAACGGTTTCGCTGGCGCCCAGAAGGCCTTGCGCGCTGGCAAATGCCTGCGCGTGTCGCGCGACCGTTTCCGGATGCAGGTTCGGTACCTGGGTGACGGTAAAATGCGCCTCCAGGCGATGCAGCAAATCATCAGGCAGGGTTTTGTAGAGAATGATGGACGGCTTCATGCGACTCTCCGTAAATCAAAAGGTAAGCGCGGCATGCGCCAACCGGAACAGGCTTATTATTAACCCGTTTAGCCATCATCGACCAGCCAATTTCCCCGCTGTCGGCAGCCGTGTCGTGGTAAATAATGAATGAATACCGAGTAATGTGCGATGTATCCGGTCTGGAGAAGGAATGGCGAGGGAGTAATGCAGGCCGGGTAAAGCATACCGCCTTACCCGGTACGGTAGTTTACTGCAATGGACTCAAGGTAATTTCGACGCGGCGGTTTTGCGCCTTACCTTCTGCCGTACTGTTGCTGGCGATCGGGTTCGCCGGCCCCATTCCGCTGGTACGGATACGGCTGGCGTCGACGCCCTGGGTGATCAGCGAGCTGGCGACGGAGTCAGCACGCTGCTGCGACAGACGCATATTCAGATCGTGGCTACCGGTACTGTCGGTGTAGCCCACCACATTGACGGCGGTCTTGGGATACTCTTTCAGCACCATCGCCACGCCGGTCAGCGTGTTAGCGCCTGCCGGTTTCAGCGTCGCGCTGCTGCTGTCGAAGGTGACATTATTCGGCATATTCAGAATGATATTATCGCCGCTTCGCGTCACGCTAACGCCTGTGCCCCGCATTTTGTCACGCAGTTTCGCTTCCTGTACGTCCATGTAGTAACCCACGCCGCCGCCCAGCGCCGCGCCAGCCGCCGCGCCAATCAGCGCGCCTTTACCGCGATCTTTTTTGGAGGAGGAGAGTGCGCCGATGCCTGCGCCGACCAGCGATCCAATACCCGCACCAATGCCGGATTTACCTGCTTCGCGTTCGCCGGTGTAAGGGTTTGTTGTGCAGCCAGATACTGCCAGGGCGCCGCTCACGATGGCAGCAATCACAAATACACGTTTTTTCATCTTAAATCCTTATCACTTTTTTATTTTTACCACAGCGACCGTGGCGGTTGATTATGACGTCTGCACATGAAGAAAATTCCAGGGAAAACTCTGAAATTTGTAAGTAACATTGATCGGCAAAATAAATAATCCCAATAATTCAGGAGCGAACCTTGACCCACGCACCATCGCGTCATTCGGTATTGACCGCCGCACACTGGGGGCCAGTCCGCGTTGAAACCGACGGAGAACGCATTTTTGCCTCGTATGGCGAACTCCCGACGGCACACCAGAACTCCCTGCAAACCGTTGTGCATGACCAGGTGCACAGTAAAACGCGGGTTCGCTTCCCGATGGTGCGTAAAGGGTTCCTGGCTTCTCCCGATAAGCCGCAAGGCATACGCGGGCAGGATGAGTTTGTTCGCGTAAGTTGGGATGACGCGCTGGATCTGATCCACGCTCAGCACAAACGTATTCGCGAAAGTTATGGGCCATCGTCCATCTTCGCTGGCTCCTACGGTTGGCGTTCGAACGGCGTATTGCATAAAGCGGCTACGCTATTGCAGCGTTACATGGCGCTGGCGGGAGGGTATACCGGCCATCTTGGCGATTATTCCACCGGCGCGGCGCAGGTTATCATGCCTTATGTGGTGGGTGGTAACGAGGTTTACCAGCAGCAGACTAGCTGGCCGGTGGTGCTGGAACACAGCGATGTGGTGGTGCTCTGGAGCGCGAACCCGCTGAATACTCTGAAAATTGCCTGGAACGCCTCGGATGAGCAGGGGCTCGACTATTTTGCGGCGCTGCGACAAAGCGGCAAACGCCTGATCTGCATCGATCCGATGCGATCGGAAAGCGTCGACTTTTTTGGCGATAAGATGGAGTGGATCGCCCCACATATGGGCACCGATGTGGCGTTAATGTTGGGAATCGCCCATACGCTGGTGGAAAACGGTTGGCAGGATGAAGCGTTCCTTGCCCGCTGCACGACGGGTTATGACCGCTTCGCCGACTATCTTTTGGGCACGACCGACGGTACGGCCAAAACAGCGGAATGGGCGGCGGAAATTTGCGGCGTTTCTGCGGTGAAAATTCGTGAACTGGCGGAAATATTTCATCATAACACCACCATGTTGATGGCCGGTTGGGGAATGCAGCGTCAGCAGTTCGGCGAGCAAAAGCACTGGATGATCGTTACGCTGGCCGCAATGCTGGGGCAAATTGGTACGCCTGGCGGCGGGTTTGGTTTTTCTTATCATTTTGCTAACGGCGGAAACCCGACGCGCCGCGCCGCCGTGTTAGCCTCGATGCAGGGAAGCATCCCTGGCGGGGTCGATGCGGTAGATAAAATACCGGTGGCGCGTATTGTCGAGGCGCTGGAAAACCCCGGTGGGTTTTACCAACACAATGGGATGGATCGCCGCTTCCCGGATATTCGTTTTATCTGGTGGGCGGGCGGCGCGAACTTTACTCATCATCAGGATACCAACCGTCTGATTCGCGCGTGGCAAAAACCGGAACTGGTCGTTATCTCGGAATGTTTCTGGACGGCCGCCGCGAAACACGCGGATATTGTTCTGCCTGCGACCACCAGCTATGAGCGCAACGATTTAACCATGACCGGCGACTATAGCAATCAACATTTGGCGCCGATGAAGCAGGTCGTGTCGCCCCGGTGGGAGGCGCGGAATGATTTTGACGTTTTTGCTGAACTGAGCGAACGGTGGGAAGCCGGCGGTTACGCTCGGTTCACCGAAGGAAAAAGTGAGCTGGCGTGGCTGGAGACTTTCTACAATATTGCCGCCCAGCGTGGCGCCAGCCAGGGGGTGACGCTGCCGCCGTTTGCCGCATTCTGGCAGGCTAACCGTTTACTGGAGATGCCGGAAAATCCCGCCAACGCGCAGTTTGTGCGCTTTGCGGATTTTCGCCGCGATCCTGATAACCATCCGCTAAAAACGGCCAGCGGCAAAATCGAAATCTATTCTGCGCGCATTGCCAGCTATGGTTACGCGGATTGTCCCGGTCATCCGATGTGGCTGGTGCCGGATGAGTGGCACGGGAACGCCGATGCGGGGCAGGTTCAGCTACTTTCCGCGCATCCGGCACACCGTCTGCATAGCCAGCTCAACTACAGTTCATTACGGGAGCGGTATGCGGTAGCCGGACGCGAACCGGTGACGATTCATCCGCAGGATGCGACAACGCGCGGAATCGTCGATGGCGATACGGTACGCGTCTGGAATCATCGCGGGCAGGTTCTGGCGGGCGCGGTCGTTACCGACGGAATTCGGCCTGGCGTGATCTGTATTCACGAAGGCGCATGGCCGGACCCTGAACCTACCGCAGGCGGCATATGCAAAAACGGCGCGGTAAACGTCCTGACAAAAGATCTTCCCAGTTCCCGGCTGGGGAACGGTTGTGCGGGCAACACCGCGCTGGTCTGGTTTGAGAAATATACCGGCCCGGCGCTACCGCTTACGGCGTTTGATCCGCCTGCCAACTCATAATCCAGGTGGGGTGGGCGGTATCCTCCTGCCAGGCGCTATCTTCAATACGAAAACCAAGCGCATGGTAGAAGTTTACGGCGGATTGATTTTTCTGGTAAACCTCAAGGCTCAGCAGAGGAAAACGTTGCTGGACATATTCCAGAAGCGCTTTGCCAATGCCGTGTCTTAACGCGTCGGGGGCGACAAACAGCGCCCCGACAAAACGGGCTTCCAGTACGCTGACGAAGCCTTTCAGTTGTCCATTTTCCTCCCATACCCAGGTTTGTGCGGCGGGTAAATAGACGTCGCGTACAATTGCTTCGCTCTCGTGCCAGTAACGTTCTTCGATAAAGGGATGGGCATAAATAGTACTTTTCATCCACAGCGCCAGAATAGACGCCATGTCTTCACTCTGGGATTTGCGAATCATGTTTTTCTCCCGGATGGCAAAAACAGCCGGTAATATGGTCGTTGACCAGTCCGCACGCCTGCATAAAGGAGTAACAGATAGTCGTACCGACAAACTTGAAACCGCGTTTTTTCAATGCCTTAGCAAGCGCATCGGACGCAGGTGTTGAGGTGGGGATCTTATCCAGGCTGGCCGCCTGGGTGATCTGCGGCTGGCCATCAACGAATGACCAGACAAAATCGGCGAAAGACTCGCCGTTTTGCTCCATCGCAAGCCAGGCGCGGGCGTTACTGATAATGGCCTGAATTTTACCGCGATGTCGTATGATGCCCGTGTTCTGCAGCAGGCGTTCAACCTCCTCCTCCTGCATAGCTGCGATGCGTACCGGGTCAAACTGATGAAAACAGGCGCGGTAGTTCTCCCTCTTTTTAAGCACGGTGATCCAGGATAAACCGGCCTGTTGACCTTCAAGACAGATCATTTCAAACAGCTTTCTGCTGTCAGTTTCCGGTACGCCCCACTCGTTATCATGATAGGCAATATAAAGGGGGTCCTGGCTGACCCAGTCGCAACGCTGCATAGACTTCCTCGTTATTGTGGTTACCGCGAAAATTTCCTTCAACCCGCCTTGACGGGCCTGCTAAAAGGACAATAGTTAATACAGGGCTGATGCCCGACATCCTTCATTCAATGACAATAATATCGCCGAATTCGGCTCTACTCTGGAGTCGCGTTGATGATTGTAAGAAAACGCCGTGGTCGCCGGACATTGCGTTGTCTGGCGGGCCTTATGGCCTGCTCGTTTTTTATCAATACCACGTATGCCTGGCAACAAGAATATATCGCTGAAGCGGCTCCGGGGCATACGACGGAACGCTATACCTGGGACAGCGATCACCAACCGAATTACAACGACATACTGGCCGAACGTATTCAGTCTACGCAAAATACGGTGGGTCCGGTGCTTAGCCTGGCGGATGAAACCCCGCTTGATGCGACCAGCGGTATCAGTATGGGCTGGAATTTTCCGCTTTCCCGACGTGTGACCACTGGGCCGGTCGCGGCGTTGCATTACGACGGTTCGACGTCATCAATGTATAACGAATATGGCGATAGCGCGACGACATTAGCGCTTACCGATCCGTTATGGCACGCCAGCGTCAGTACGTTAGGCTGGCGGGTAAACTCGCAGTTCGGCGATGTCCGTCCCTGGGCGCAAATTAGCTATAACCAACAGTTTGGGGAAAATATCTGGAAAGCGCAGTCCGGGTTGAGTCGTATGACCGCAGGAAATCAGGCGGGAAACTGGCTGGATGTCACCGTAGGCGCGGACGTGTTACTTAACCCGCACATGGCGGCGTATGCGGCGTTTTCCCAGGCGGAAAATAGCGCTACGGATAGCGATTATTTGTATACCCTGGGGGTGAGCGCCAGGTTTTAACTTAAAAACTACCATCGAAACGCTGTGATAACAGATCTTGTGGCGGAAGTAGGGTGCTAACCTTCTACGTTATCTTTGCGCTGTTAATCATCTCGCTGGCAGTTTCCACCACTATTCGCCAGCCGCAGCGGGAGAGGGTTAGCGAAGCGTCTGCGTAACACATGCAACACCAGGCGTACAGCGCACCCATTTGGTGCTCTTTATTTTTATTTAGCACAAATACCTAATCAATTGGAGTTAAAAAAACGTCTAATAAATAAGGAATGCATTTAACTTATTTATGAATAGGAAGAAATAATATATTATTTATATTAATTTATTCTTAATAAAAATTTACATTTATGTACGTTACATTTGTAACGTATTGATTTACATTTTTTTTAAGCTTAACTAAAAAATATTTTTATATATACTAATTATAGTATCTAATACCCATCTCTATACACTCCATTTCCTCACAGAATGCAGATAACCCTAAGGATGCGTTCTGTTATCTACCGTCATAAATGGAGTTTTTAATGAAAAAAGTTGTTTTTGCTCTGTCTGCTCTCGCTGTAGTTTCCACTTCTGCTTTCGCTGCTGAATCTGGTGACGGCACCATTAAATTCACCGGTGAAATCGTTGACGCGCCATGCGTCGTTTCTACTGACTCTCAGAACCAGGAAGTTGTGCTGGGTCAGGTTAAGAAAAATATCTTCAAAGCCATTGGCGATAAATCTGTTTCCAAGCCTTTCCAAATCAAACTGGAAGACTGTGACATCACCTCTCAAACCAAAGTTAACGTGAGCTTCGCTGGCGTTGGAGATGCAGACGACGCGACACTGGTTTCTGTTAACACTGAAGCAGGTGCGGCAACTGGCGTGGGCATCGGTATCTACGACAACGCTAACAAGCTTGTTGAAATGAACACCGGTAAATCCACCACTACGCTGGCTGCTGGTCAGACCGTGCTGTACTACACCGCTAACTACGTTGCAACAAAAGATGCTGTAACCACTGGTTACGGTAACGCAGAAGTGGACTTCAACCTGTCCTACGAATAATCGAATTTTCGTTAATACAGTCAATCATAATGGCAACGGAAATCCCGTTGCCATTTTTTCCAGCGGAGGCTCAGGAAGAGAATCATGAACCGCTCACGTTTGATATCTTGCACAGCACTGGTGCTGGCGCTGATTGCTCAAAACAGTTTTGCCGGTGGCGTGGCATTAAGCAGCACACGTGTTATTTATGACGGTAGTAGAAAGGAAGCTTCTCTTACGGTAAATAATAAAAGCACCACGGATGAATTTCTCATTCAGTCATGGATTGATGATGCTAACGGTAATAAAAAGACGCCCTTTATTATCACTCCGCCGTTATTTAAATTAAGCCCGACTAAAAATAACGTTTTACGTATTGTTAATACGACGAGCACGTTACCGCAGGATCGCGAGTCCGTTTATTGGATTAACGTAAAAGCTATTCCTGCCAAAAGTGAAGACGCGGAAGCTAAAAACGTACTGCAGATCGCCGTACGTACCCGCTTAAAACTGTTCTATCGTCCGGCGGGCCTGAAAGGCAATAGCATGGACGGCTGGAACAAACTGCAGTTCACCAGCGCAGGGGCTAACCAGATCAAAGTGGAAAACCCATCTGCCTTTAACCTGACGTTTAATAAATTTTATGCCAACGGCCGTGATATTGAAAAAACGGGAATGGTTCCGGCAAAAGGCTCATTGAATATTGAACTGCCAGCCGGCACCGGCAAGGTAAGCGAAGTTAAATACAACATTATTAATGACTTTGGCACGGCTGGCGACATGTTGACACAGCGCGTTAACTAACACGTTTTAAAGGATTATTACTATGACATGGACGCATCTTCCTCTGGGCAATAAGACCTCGCGTTTCACGCAGTCTGCGCTTGCGCTGATGATAGCGAGTACGCTCCCCGCGTATGCGGGAACATTTAACCCGCGCTTTCTGGAGGATGTGCCGGGTATTGATCAGCACGTTGACCTTTCAATGTATGAATCCAATAAAGCTGAACACCTGCCAGGTAAATACCGCGTCTCGGTGGTGGTCAACGAAAAAAAAATGGAGTCTCGCACCCTGGAGTTTAAGGCAGCGACAGAGGCGCAGCGCGCAAAAATGGGTGAATCCCTGGTGCCGTGCTTAAGCCGCGTGCAGCTTGAAGATATGGGCGTGCGTATTGATAGCTTCCCGGCGCTGAAAATGGCCCCGCCTGAAGCCTGTGTTGCTTTTGACGACATTATTCCCCAGGCCGCCAGCCATTTCGACTTTGCAGACCAGACCCTGATCATGAGCTTCCCGCAGGCTGCGATGAAGCAGACAGCGCGCGGTACGGTGCCAGAATCGCAGTGGGACGAAGGGGTGAATGCCCTGCTGGTGGATTATAACTTCTCCGGCAGCAACGCCAGCTATGACGCGCACGACAGTGAGACCAACTACAACAGCGACAGCTACTATCTGAACCTGCGCAGCGGTATGAACCTGGGGGCATGGCGATTACGTAACTATAGTACCTGGACGCGAAACGACGGTAACAACACATGGGATAACATTGGCACATCCCTAAGCCGTGCCATTGTGCCGCTGAAATCACAGCTGACGTTGGGGGATACCTCCACCGCCGGTGATATTTTTGACAGCGTTCAGATGCGCGGGGTGCAGTTAACTTCTGACGAAGAGATGCTGCCTGACAGCCAGCGCGGGTTTGCGCCCGTCATCCGGGGTATTGCCAAAAGTAACGCCGAAGTCACCGTTGAGCAGAACAACTACGTTATTTACCGTACGTTTGTTCAGCCGGGTGCGTTTGAAATTAACGACCTGTATCCAACCTCAAACAGCGGCGACCTGACGGTCACCATTAAAGAATCGGACGGCAGTGAGCAGAAGTTCGTTCAGCCGTTCTCCTCGGTGGCGCTCCTCCAGCGTGAAGGCCATCTCAAGTACAGCCTTTCCGCCGGGGAATACCGTGCCGGGAACTATAACAGCGCCGAGCCGAAATTCGGGCAGCTTGATGCCATGTACGGCCTGCCGTATGGCTTTACCGTTTATGGTGGTGCGATCTTCTCTGACGACTATTACTCGCTGGCGGGAGGATTAGGTAAAAACTTCGGTTATATCGGCGCGATCTCCATCGATGTAACCCAGGCAAAAAGCAAGCTGGCAAATGAGGAGAATTCGGAAGGTCAGTCTTATCGTTTCCTCTACTCCAAGAGCTTTAACAGCGGTACCGATTTCCGTCTGCTGGGTTACAAGTATTCGACCAGCGGCTATTACACCTTCCAGGAAGCGACGGATGTGCGCAGCGATGCGGACAGCTCTTATAGCCAGTATCACAAACGTAGTCAGATTCAGGGCAACGTAACGCAGCAACTGGGCGCCTGGGGCTCGGTCTATTTTAACGTCACGCAGCAGGACTACTGGAATGATGAAGGTAAACAGCGTTCGCTGAATGCCGGTTATAACGGCCGTATTGGCCGCGTGAACTACAGCATTGCTTACACCTGGACGAAAAGCCCCGAGTGGGATGAGAGCGATCGTTTACTGTCATTCTCCATGTCGATTCCACTGGGACGCGTGTGGAGTAACTACCACCTCACGACCGATCAGCATGGCCGAACCAACCAGCAGTTGGGTGTGAGCGGCACCGCGCTGGAAGACCACAACCTGAACTATAGCGTACAGGAAGGCTACGGCAGCAACGGCGTGGGTAACAGCGGCAGCGTGAACCTGGATTACCAGGGCGGCGTGGGTAGCGCCAGCCTGGGTTACAACTACAACCGTGACGGCCAGCAGGTGAACTACGGTTTGCGCGGCGGTGTGATAGCCCATAGCGAAGGCATCACTCTTTCTCAACCTCTGGGTGAATCTATGGCCATTATCTCCGCGCCGGGCGCGCGCGGCGCGCACGTGATCAACAACGGTGGTGTGGAAGTGGACTGGATGGGTAATGCGGTCGTGCCTTATCTCACTCCGTACCGTGAAACGGAAGTCTCACTGCGAAGCGACAGCCTGAACAACCAGGTTGACCTGGATACCGCCTCCGTCAACGTAGTGCCGACGCGCGGCGCGATTGTTCGTGCCCGCTTCGATACCCGAGTGGGCTATCGCGTGCTGATGAACCTGACGCAGGCCAATGGCAAAGCGGTGCCGTTTGGTGCTACCGCCACGCTGCTGGATACCACAAAAGAGTCCAGCAGTATCGTGGGTGAAGACGGTCAGCTTTATATCAGCGGGATGCCGGAGAAAGGTGCCCTTCAGGTGAACTGGGGTAAAGACCAGGCACAGCAATGCCGCGTGGCGTTTACGCTGCCGGAACAACAGGATAATACCGGCGTGGTGATGGCGAATGCCGTCTGCCGGTAACAGGGAAGGAAACGATTATGTTGAAAAAGTTGATGATGTTTGCGGGCCTGCTGGGCGGGTCGGTGCTGTTTTCTGGCCAGGCGCTGGCGGCAGCGGATTGGGGGGCGTGTACGCCTGACGGCGGGACTCATGTTTTTTCGGCCACGCTGAACAAAACCATCACCGATACGTCCAAGAATGCCTCAGGTATTGTTTTCCGTGATTTTTGGTCGTGGGATTTAGGGGGGGATTACGATGCTGTTTGTGAATGTCCAGAGGGGACTGCTACGGCATCGACATATTATAAAGCTACTTCCCCCCTCGCTCCTGGCCACAGCGAAGGCGAACGCCAATATTTTATTATCAATAATAATATCCAGATTTCAGTCGATGTTTGGGTTCAGGGACACTATCAGGATTATAAAACAGCGCCATTTTCTAATTTAGATAATCTGTCCGCCGCCAGAGCAGGCTGCACTGTGGGTGATGTACGGTTTACAACAGGAAGCAAAGGAAAATTATCTCTTTATATTAATCACCCATTTGTCGGTGAACTGCAAATACCGAGTACAAAGATACTGGACTTGTTTGGAACCCACAAAGTAGACGTTTATAATGCCAGTCCGTTGGCATCCGTATATTTAAGTGGGAGCATCATTGTTCCACAGGGCTGTGAGCTCTCCAGCGGCAGCACGCTGGAAATTCCGTTTGGGGAATTTAAGGCCACTGATTTTAAAGATCGCAAAGGACAAGTTGCAAAGAACGCCACGAAATTCACCAAAGAGCTGCAGTTTAAATGCACCAATATTTCCGATGGCGTAAAGATCTTCCTGCGTATTGAGGGAATGCCAAACGCTAATGATTCGAATGCCATCGACATGGGCAACCCGGATATCGGTGCCATCATTGAGGGTGCTAACGGTAAAATTTTGGTGCCAAATGACGCCAGTGTTAATCAGGAGCTGAGCGTATCGGGTCTTGTTGACGACACGCACCGTACCGCCTCAACGACCATTTCGGCTTACCCCATCAGTACCACCGGCAAATTGCCGGCCGCCGGGGATTTCGAGGGAATTGCCACCATGCGTATTGATGTGGAGTAAGCAGGATGAAAAACCTTCATGCTTTGATGCCAGCGTGTTTACTGCTTACCACTTCCGCGATGGCGGCACCGTCGAATATCGGTTCTGCTGGTGATATCCACTTTACCATTACTATTAAGGCGGCTACCTGTGAACTGGAAAACGACAGTATCGACGTCAATATGGAGACTGTGGTGCTTCAGCGCCCGGTAAAAGTGGGTAAAGAGCTGAACCAGAAAAACTTTAGCATCGGCTTAAAAGATTGCGCGTATGCCACAAAGGCCAGCGTTACGATGGACGGTTCTCCAGACCCGACTGACCCCTCGCTTTTTGCCCTGGATAGCGGCGGCGCGACGGGCGTGGCGTTAAAAATTAAAACATCTGGTGGGGAGCAACAATACCCCTCCAGTACCGACTCTACGCCTGTCGAACACACTGTCTGGTTTGATGGTACGAACAAGCTGAACTATATCGCCAGCTATGTGCCTGTTAAGCCGGATGCCACCGTTGGCACAGCGAATGCGACGGTGAATTTTAGCGTCACATACGAATAATCACTGAGGGCCAGTTCGCTGGCCCTTTTCCATTTTTAGTGATTTTTTGTAAAAATCTTCTCCGATCACACTCTCCGTTGCCACTTTCCCCTCTGCTTGTGGTCTACTTAACCGTGCTTGTAGACTTTCTTACATCTGCGTTAGCCGCATATTTACCTGTTTGATTAAAGAATCGTTGTACAGGTCGTTTTTATCCCGATTCCCAGGGTTTGTTTGCATGAGATACATTAAATCGATGACGCAACAGAAACTTAGTTTCTTGCTTGCGCTCTATATCGGTCTGTTTATGAATTGCGCCGTGTTTTACCGCCGTTTCGGCAGTTATGCGCAAGAATTTACCATTTGGAAAGGCCTCTCCGCAGTTGTCGAACTTGGCGCCACGGTGCTGGTCACTTTCTTCTTACTTCGTCTTCTTTCACTGTTTGGCCGACGTGCCTGGCGTGTGCTGGCCACGCTGGTGGTGCTGTTTTCCGCTGGCGCCAGTTATTACATGACCTTCCTGAACGTGGTGATTGGCTACGGCATTATTGCGTCTGTTATGACCACCGATATCGATCTCTCGAAAGAGGTGGTGGGGCTGCACTTCGTATTGTGGCTGATTGCCGTGAGCGTGCTTCCGCTCATCTTTATCTGGAGTAACCACTGTCGCTACACGTTGTTGCGCCAGCTACGTACGCCGGGGCAGCGTTTTCGCAGCGCCGCTGTAGTGGTACTCGCAGGCGTAATGGTGTGGGCGCCTATCCGCCTGCTGGATGTACAGCAAAAAAAGGTTGAACGGGCGACAGGCATCGACTTACCCAGCTATGGCGGCGTGGTGGCGAACTCCTATCTGCCTTCAAACTGGTTATCTGCGTTAGGGCTGTATGCCTGGGCGCAGGTAGATGAGTCGTCGGACAATAATTCGTTAATAAACCCGGCCAGGAAATTTACCTATGTTGCGCCGAAGGATGGGGATGACACCTACGTCGTTTTCATTATCGGTGAGACGACCCGTTGGGATCACATGGGGATTTTCGGCTACGAGCGTAATACCACGCCGAAACTGGCGCAGGAAAAAAATCTGGCGGCGTTCCGCGGCTATTCCTGCGATACCGCGACGAAGCTTTCTTTACGCTGTATGTTTGTACGGGAAGGCGGGGCGGATAATAACCCGCAGCGTACCTTAAAAGAGCAGAATGTTTTTGCCGTACTCAAACAGCTCGGATTCAGTTCCGATCTGTACGCCATGCAGAGCGAGATGTGGTTCTATAGCAATACCATGGCGGATAATATCTCCTACCGCGAGCAGATCGGCGCCGAGCCGCGTAACCGTGGTAAAACGGTTGATGACATGCTGTTGATTGATGAGATGCAGAACTCGCTTGCCCAGAACCCGGAGGGTAAGCATCTGATTATCCTGCATACTAAGGGGTCGCATTTTAACTATACGCAACGTTATCCGCGCAGCTACGCTCAGTGGAAGCCCGAATGTATTGGGGTCGATAGCGGCTGCACGAAAGCGCAGATGATCAACTCTTACGATAACTCCGTGACCTATGTGGATCACTTTATTACCAGTGTGTTCGATCAGCTGCGTGATAAAAAAGCGATTGTGTTCTACGCGGCTGACCATGGCGAGTCGATTAACGAACGCGAACATTTGCACGGTACGCCGCGCAATATGGCGCCGCCGGAGCAATTCCGCGTTCCGATGCTGGTATGGATGTCGGATAAATATCTTGCCAGTCCGCAACATGCGCAGATGTTCGCTCACCTGAAACAGCAGGCGGAGATCAAAGTGCCGCGTCGTCATGTGGAGCTGTACGATACGATAATGGGCTGCCTGGGGTATACATCGCCGGATGGCGGCATTAACCAGAACAACAACTGGTGCCATATTCCCGATGCGCAGAAAGTCGCCGCGAAGTAGGTTGTCTGCCGACTTTCTCGCCGATTGAATTGTATTTTGCGACTAAGGGATTGACGGGCGTGCGCCTGAGCAGTAAGATGCGCCCGCATTCGGTGATTGGCGCAGCCTGGTAGCGCACTTCGTTCGGGACGAAGGGGTCGGAGGTTCGAATCCTCTATCACCGACCAAATTCAGAAACCCTGCTCAACGAGCAGGGTTTTTTTGTATCTGAAGCCTGACGAGGATGAGAACCTCCGGGGGCAAGAGGTTCGACCCGAGCGAAGCGAGAGAACGTTGCGTCAGCAACGGCCCGCAGGGCGAGCCACGCAGTGGCGAGTCATCCTCTATCACCGACCAAATTCAGAAACCCTGCTCAACGAGCAGGGTTTTTTGTATCTGAAGCCTGACGAGGATGAGAACCTCCGGGGGCAAGAGGTTCGACCCGAGCGAAGCGAGAGAACGTTGCGTCAGCAACGGCCCGCAGGGCGAGCCATCCTCTATCACCGGCAGGTTGACGCCCGCACCACCAGTTCAGGCATGATCCCGTCGCTGTAGCTGATCTTCTCACCCGACAAAACGGCAAACAGGAGCGTGATTGCCTGTCGCGCCACCTCATCAAGATGCATATTCACAGCCGTCAGCGGCGGCAGCGATTCGCGCGCGCGGATACCGTCATAGCGGGTAACCACCCGCATTTGTTCAGGTATGGCGATGTCTTGTTCCTGGAAAGCCCGTACCGCGCCGCTGGCAAAGGTGTCGATCAGCACCAGCACGCCGTCAACGTCGGGATGCGCCTGTAATAGCTGCTGCGCGGCCTGGTAGCCGGCATTTTCACCCTCGCTTTCATTGAGAGAGTAGACGACGGGGTCCTGGCGCCCCGTGCACCAGCGCTGGTAAGCCGCTTCGCTCTCCAGAACTGATGTTCGCCGTGTGTTACCGACAAATAACGCACATTTGCTGGCGCCGGAGGCCTCCAGATGAGCGAGCAGAAGCTGTGCTGTTGCCGCCGAGTGCAGCTCAACCCACGGCACAGGCGTGTCGGTGCCCGGCGTGCGGCCAATGGTGACGCAGGGAATGCCCGCTTGCGCCAGCGCCTGGAGCTGCGGGTCGTTCTCCGCCGGCTCAATCAGGATCGCTGCGTCAAAGCTGACGGCATCCAGTGGATTTGCCCCCGGCGGCACCAGAATCAGCGCATGCTGTTTTTCCAGCGCCATCATCGCGGACGTTAACGCCACCTCCATCATAAATCCCAGTCGTGACGCGCCGGAGGCAATCGCCAGCGGCACCGAAGAGAGCAAGGCAATGGTATTGGTTTTGCCGGTTCGTAACTGGCGGGCGCGAATATTCGGCGTGTAGTTGAGCGCAACAATGGCCTCTTCAATACGCCGTCGCGTCTGCGGCTCGACAAAGCGGGTGTTGTGCAATGCATTGGATACCGTCCCTGGCGATACGCCTGCATGGCGGGCAACATCAATCAACTTTGCGCGTTTTTTATTTTGAACAGCCATCTGCTTCCTGACCTGCGAAAATTTGCGCACAGGGTAGCATATTTACCAGACGGTAACGTTTGCTTTTTTTCGGTGAGGATCGTAAAAAACTCTTCATTAAAACGTTTTAATGGGGTATTTTGGCGCAAATTTATTCCTCAGGAGGCGATGTGGCACACTTAACTCAGGACTCGACTTTTACCCTTGGACGCCGTCCGGCGGGCCTTATCTACGCTGATAAGGCGAAGAGCTTTGGCGGCTATACGCTTTTTGCGCCGCAAACCGCCGAAGGGCGGGTTTACCTGGTGGACGAGCAGGGCGAAGTCGCGCATCAGTGGCAGCTTCCGGTTCGCGCCGGGCGTGATGCGGTGCTGCTGCCGAACGGTAATCTGGGTTATAACGGCAGCCACCGCACTTCAGCGAACCTCTATCCGGCGTGGGATCTCTGGCACGGCGGCGACTTCTACGAAGTGACGCCGGATAACGAAATCGTCTGGCATTACGAAGATATTTACCATCACCATGATGCGCAATGGTTGGCGAACGGTAATCTGTTGTATACCGCCGCGTCGCCGTTACCTGCCGATATCGCCGCCCGTGTTACCGGCGGCGACCCGCGACGTGATGCGCCGGACGGCGTGATTCAGAGTGACGTCGTCAAAGAGGTCAATCGCGACGGTGAAGTGGTCTGGGAATGGCGTGCCTGGGAGCATTTGAATCCGGAAGATTTCCCGATTCATGATATTTTCGACCGCCGCCACTGGCCGATGATTAACGGCCTGTCCGTCACCCGTGATGGCCTGGTACTGATGAGCCTGCGTACCACTTCCGGCGTCATTGCCGTGGATAAAGAGAGCGGGAAGGTTATCTGGCATGCAGGGCCGGAAGTCGTAGCGCAGCAGCACACGCCGGTTGAGATGGAGAACGGGTCGATTCTGGTTTTCGATAACGGCAACCTGCGTCCCGGCGTCACCTCGCCGCATTCCACGGTGCTGGAGTTCGATCCGCAGACCAAAGCGATTACCTGGCAGTATCGCGATATCTTCCCGCCGGCGTTTTTCTCGCCGTATATGGGGAGCGCGCAGCGGCTGGCGAACGGCAACACCTTTATCTGTGAATCGGCGTTTGGTCGCCTGTTTGAAGTTACTCCGGAAGGCGAAACGGTATGGGAATATATCATTCCGTTCTTTAATGAATATCCGGAGCACCTCAGTAAAGGCATTATTCCTGGAAAACAGAACAGCACCTTCCGTGCGCATCGCTATGCCGCTGATGCCATTAGTTGGTTGAAATAATACAGACCGCCAGCCCGCGCTGGCGGTTATTTTTTTGATGTTTTATGGGAGTTAATCATGCCGCAACCTGGCCTTACTACGCCGGATAACGATGCATTACCCTGGCAAACCACCTTACTTTTGGCGCTTCAGCATGTGCTGGTCGTTGCCGCCACCCCCATTACCTCCGTCTTTCTGATCGCCAAAGCGCTCCACTTTACCGATACGGTGACCGCCTCGGTACTTAGCGCGACCTTTCTGATGTGCGGTCTGGGCGCTATTCTGCAAAGCCTGGGTGTGAAAGGGGTGGGCGCGCGTTTGCCGTTTATTATGGTACCGGGGGGCGCGCCGATTGCGATTTTCGTTGCGATCGCTTTACAGACCAATATCCAGACCGCGATTGGCGCCGTAATTCTGACCTCGCTGTTCTACTTTATCGCGTTGCCGATTTTCCGCCGCTGCCTGCACCATTTTCCCCCCTTTATCATTGGCATCATGCTACTAATGGTGTCGATTAACCTTATTCGCCTGTACGGCGGATTGATCATTGGCCAGCCAGGGAGCGCCGACTTCGCTCATCCAACCAGTATCATTTTATCGCTGGGGACTATCCTGATAACGCTGATTTTCGCGCTGGCGTTTAGCGGTATTTTGCGCCAGCTGGCGGTGATGTTCGGCCTTTTAGCGGGAACGTTGCTGGGAATGGCGCTGGGCAGCACCGATTTTAGCGGTGTTAGTCACGGGCCGCTGTTTAGTTTCCCACAGCTTTTGCCGTTCGGCTGGCCGATTTTTGATCTCTCTGCCTCGCTGCCGTTGCTGATTTACGCGGTCATCTCTATGGCTGAAGCAACCGGGCAAACGATTGCGACCGCGGAAATAGTCAATTCCACGCAAAATGTGCAGCAGGCGATTCCACGTACCATTCGTGGTGATGCGGTAATGTCGCTGCTGGGGGGGATTTTTGGCACCTCCTTAATTATCACCTCCGGCGAAAATATTGGGGTGGTACGCACCACTAATGTGAAATCGCGTTTCGTGACTGCGGCTGCCGGAGGATTGTTAATCCTGATTGCCATATTCGCGCCGCTGGTACGTCTGGCGACCTGTCTGCCAGGTTCGGTGGTGTGCGGTACGGCGGTGATTGTGTTCAGCATTATCGGGGTGATTGGTATCGATATGATCGCTCGTGAACCGTTGCACACACCGGGCAAAACCTACGCGCTGGCAATGGGGCTGGCGATGGGCATGCTGCCTATTCTGGTGCCGGGTCTTTATCAAAATTTCCCTTCAGGCGTGCAGATGGTGTTTGGTAACGGCATGGCGGCGGGGACGTTGACGGCGATTCTGGTGAACTCGTTGTTTAACTGGAGCGAAAAGCGCACGCAGGCCAGGGTCAAAAGTTAGTTTTTGTGATCGCGGTAGGCCGCACGACGGCCTACTTATTTACAATTTTGTGACATATTCGATGGTGTTTTTCAATGTCCGTATAACTCTTTTTTGCACACGGCTTATGGATAACCTCAGCATTTTCGCCTGTGCGTTTTAGCGTTAGTGGTATTAATCGCTCAGATAATCAACATATCGAAAGAAATTTTTCAATTAATGTCTAATTGTTAATCACTAACTGTTGCAAAATATTAAGTGAATAACTCTGCCTTTCTGCCCATAGCACAAATTTCCCTGCTGAAAATACCCTTCTGAACTTTTTTTAATCTTTGTTTGTTAATTCTCACCGTTGTTGTAAAAGCTGGTTACCTGTATTGACGTTTTGACATTCTATTGACAGATTGTAGGGAATGAGGGGCATTTTATGGAGAATCCGCACTGCAACTCAGTCGATTATGCGAACGGAATCCCCACCTCTCACTACTGACCTGACCAGGTAAAAAACAAAAAAGGCCGGGCGGTAAAAGCCTTTGCAAAGGGCAAAACAACATACATCACAATTGGAGCAGAAGAATGAGTATTTCCTTGAAGAAGTCAGGGATGCTGAAGCTTGGTTTGAGCCTGGTGGCCATGACCGTTGCAGCAAGCGTGCAGGCCAAAACCCTGGTTTATTGTTCAGAAGGCTCGCCGGAAGGCTTTAACCCACAGCTCTTTACGTCTGGCACCACCTATGATGCCAGCTCCGTACCTATCTATAACCGTCTGGTTGAATTCAAAACCGGCACCACGGAAGTGATCCCGGGTCTTGCTGAGAAGTGGGATATCAGCGAAGACGGTAAAACCTATACGTTCCACCTACGTAAAGGGGTGAAATGGCAATCCAGCAAGGATTTCAAACCCACGCGCGAGCTGAACGCCGATGATGTCGTGTTCTCTTTTGACCGGCAGAAAAACGAGCAGAACCCGTACCATAAAGTGTCTGGCGGCAGCTATGAATACTTTGAAGGCATGGGGCTGCCGGATCTGATTAGCGAAGTGAAGAAGGTCGACGATCACACGGTGCAGTTTGTGCTGACGCGTCCGGAAGCGCCGTTCCTTGCCGATTTAGCCATGGACTTCGCCTCTATTCTTTCCAAAGAATATGCTGACAACATGCTGAAAGCCGGTACGCCGGAAAAAGTGGATCTGAACCCGGTCGGCACTGGCCCGTTCCAACTGGTGCAATATCAGAAAGACTCCCGCATTCTCTACAAAGCTTTTGACGGCTACTGGGGCACGAAGCCGCAGATCGACCGCCTGGTCTTCTCCATCACGCCTGACGCCTCTGTGCGTTACGCCAAACTGCAGAAGAACGAATGTCAGGTGATGCCGTATCCGAACCCGGCGGATATTGCGCGCATGAAAGAAGATAAAAACATCAACCTGATGGAGCAGGCTGGCCTGAACGTGGGTTATCTCTCCTATAACGTGCAGAAAAAACCGCTGGATGATGTCAAAGTTCGCCAGGCGTTGACCTATGCCGTGAATAAAGAGGCCATCATCAAAGCCGTTTATCAGGGCGCGGGCGTTGCGGCGAAAAACCTGATCCCGCCGACAATGTGGGGCTACAACGACGATATTAAAGACTACGGCTACGATCCGGAAAAAGCGAAGGCGCTGCTGAAAGAAGCCGGCCTGGAAAAAGGCTTCACCATCGATCTATGGGCGATGCCGGTACAGCGTCCCTATAACCCGAATGCGCGTCGTATGGCGGAAATGATCCAGGCGGACTGGGCGAAGATTGGCGTTCAGGCCAAAATTGTCACCTATGAATGGGGCGAATACCTCAAGCGCGCTAAAGATGGCGAGCACCAGACGGTGATGATGGGCTGGACCGGCGATAATGGCGATCCGGATAACTTCTTCGCCACTTTGTTCAGCTGCGATGCCGCCCAGCAAGGCTCCAACTATTCAAAATGGTGTTATAAGCCGTTTGAAGACCTGATTCAGCCTGCGCGTGCGACCGATGACCACAACAAGCGTATTGAGCTCTATAAACAGGCCCAGGTTGTGATGCATGACCAGGCGCCAGCGCTGATCATCGCTCACTCCACGGTTTATGAGCCAGTGCGTAAAGAAGTTAAAGGCTATGTGGTTGATCCATTAGGCAAACATCACTTCGAAAACGTCTCTGTCGAATAATTAAAAGAGCGCTGCGCCCCGGTGTTGTGTAGGCCGGATAAGCGCAGCGCCATCCGGCGTAATGCTTTATCCGCGATGCAGTTTGCGTGGGATAAGATTTGTGAGCAATACAGACTCACGGTTCCAGGCCGTGCGTCATGAGAGAGAATTCGGGTTATGTTGCAGTTCATTCTCCGACGTTTGGGACTCGTTATCCCGACGTTTATCGGTATTACCCTTCTCACCTTTGCCTTTGTCCACATGATCCCCGGCGATCCGGTGATGATCATGGCGGGTGAGCGAGGTATTTCCCCTGAGCGTCATGCTCAACTGCTGGCTGAACTCGGTCTTGATAAACCGATGTGGCAGCAGTACCTCCATTATATCTGGGGGGTGATGCATGGCGATTTAGGCATCTCGCTGAAAAGCCGAATCCCCGTGTGGGACGAGTTTGTGCCTCGCTTTAAAGCGACGCTGGAACTTGGCGTCTGCGCCATGATTTTTGCCGTCGCCGTGGGGATTCCGGTGGGCGTGCTGGCCGCAGTGAAGCGCGGTTCTATCTTCGATCACACTGCCGTTGGCCTGGCGCTGACCGGTTACTCTATGCCTATCTTCTGGTGGGGCATGATGCTGATCATGCTGGTCTCCGTCCACTGGAACCTGACGCCGGTTTCCGGGCGCGTGAGCGATATGGTGTTCCTTGATGATACCAATCCGTTGACGGGCTTTATGCTGATCGACACCGCTATCTGGGGCGAAGAGGGTAACTTTATTGATGCGCTGGCGCATATGATCCTGCCTGCGATGGTGCTCGGCACAATCCCGCTGGCCGTCATTGTGCGTATGACCCGTTCGTCGATGCTGGAAGTGCTGGGGGAGGATTACATCCGTACCGCACGCGCCAAAGGGTTGACCAGGATGCGCGTCATTATCGTCCATGCTCTGCGTAACGCCATGCTGCCAGTCGTCACCGTGATCGGCCTGCAGGTGGGTACGCTGTTGGCGGGCGCGATTCTGACAGAAACTATCTTCTCGTGGCCCGGTCTGGGGCGCTGGCTGATCGATGCGCTGCAACGCCGCGATTATCCGGTAGTGCAGGGCGGCGTGTTACTGGTAGCGACGATGATTATTCTCGTCAACCTGCTGGTAGACCTGCTGTACGGCGTGGTGAACCCGCGTATTCGGCATAAGAAGTAAGGGGCCATCATGTCACAGGTTACTGAAAATAATGTTAATGCCGCACCGGCGCCCATGACGCCATTGCGGGAGTTCTGGCACTATTTTAAACGCAACAAAGGCGCGGTCGTCGGGCTGGCGTATGTTCTCATCGTGATCCTGATTGCGGTGTTTGCCAACTTTATTGCGCCGTACAACCCGGCAGAGCAGTTCCGCGATGCGCTGCTGGCGCCGCCGGTCTGGCAGGAAGGCGGCAGTTGGGCGCATATTCTGGGAACGGATGATGTTGGTCGCGATGTCCTCTCGCGCCTGATGTATGGCGCGCGTTTGTCACTGCTGGTCGGCTGTCTGGTGGTCGTCCTGTCGCTGGTAATGGGGATTATTCTCGGCCTGGTCGCGGGCTACTTCGGCGGTCTGGTCGATAACATCATCATGCGCGTGGTCGATATTATGCTGGCCCTGCCGAGCCTGCTGCTGGCGCTGGTGCTGGTGGCGATCTTCGGCCCCTCCATCGGCAACGCTGCGCTGGCGTTGACGTTTGTGGCGCTGCCGCACTATGTCCGCTTAACCCGCGCGGCGGTTCTGGTAGAGGTGAACCGCGATTATGTGACTGCCTCCCGCGTGGCGGGCGCAGGCGCGATGCGTCAGATGTTCGTCAATATTTTCCCGAACTGCCTTGCGCCGCTGATCGTTCAGGCATCGCTCGGTTTCTCTAACGCCATTCTCGATATGGCCGCCCTCGGCTTTCTTGGCATGGGCGCACAGCCGCCAACGCCGGAGTGGGGCACCATGCTCTCTGACGTTCTGCAGTTTGCCCAAAGCGCCTGGTGGGTCGTGACCTTCCCGGGGCTGGCGATTCTGCTGACGGTACTGGCATTTAACCTGATGGGTGACGGTCTGCGTGACGCGCTCGATCCCAAACTGAAGCAGTAAGAGGTTCGAGATGGCGTTATTAAATGTAGATCAATTATCGGTGCACTTCGGCGATGAAGGGACACCGTTCAAAGCCGTCGACCGCATTAGCTACAGCGTGAAGCAGGGTGAGGTGGTCGGTATTGTCGGCGAGTCTGGTTCCGGCAAATCCGTCAGCTCGCTGGCGATTATGGGGCTTATCGATTACCCAGGCCGCGTGATGGCGGAAAACCTGCTCTTTAACGGACAGGATCTGAAGCGCATTTCCGAGAAGGAACGTCGCAACCTGGTGGGCGCTGAAGTGGCGATGATTTTCCAGGACCCGATGACCAGCCTCAATCCTTGCTATACCGTTGGCTTTCAGATTATGGAAGCCATCAAGGTACATCAGGGCGGGAACAAGAAAACCCGTCGTCAGCGAGCGATTGACCTGTTGAACCAGGTGGGTATTCCCGATCCGGCTTCTCGTCTGGATGTCTATCCGCACCAGCTTTCTGGCGGCATGAGTCAGCGCGTGATGATTGCGATGGCAATAGCCTGTCGACCAAAGCTGTTAATTGCTGATGAACCGACCACGGCGCTGGATGTGACCATTCAGGCGCAAATCATTGAGCTGCTGCTGGAGTTGCAGCAAAAAGAGAACATGGCGCTGGTGCTGATTACCCATGACCTGGCGCTGGTGGCGGAAGCGGCGCACAAAATTATCGTCATGTACGCCGGGCAGGTCGTCGAAACAGGCGCTGCGCAGGATATTTTCCGCGCGCCGCGTCATCCGTATACCCAGGCATTGCTACGTGCGTTACCAGAGTTTGCGCAAGATAAAGCGCGTCTGGCGTCGCTGCCGGGCGTGGTGCCGGGGAAATATGACCGACCGACGGGTTGTCTGCTTAACCCTCGCTGCCCCTACGCCACGGACAGATGTCGTGCGGAAGAACCTGCTCTCAACCAACTGGACGATGGACGTCAGTCAAAATGTCATTACCCACTCGATGATGCCGGGAGGCCCACACTATGAGTACGCATGAGGCCACCTTGCAACAGCCGCTGTTGCGGGCTATCGACCTGAAAAAACACTATCCGGTGAAGAAGGGGATCTTTTCTCCGGAACGGCTGGTAAAAGCGCTGGACGGCGTGTCGTTTAATCTCGAACGCGGTAAAACGCTGGCCGTAGTGGGGGAGTCCGGTTGTGGAAAATCCACACTGGGTCGCCTGCTGACGATGATTGAAACGCCAACCGGCGGCGAGCTTTATTACCAGGGGCAGGATCTGCTCAAACACGATCCGCACGCGCAGAAACTGCGGCGGCAGAAAATTCAGATTGTGTTTCAGAACCCCTACGGTTCCCTGAACCCACGCAAGAAAGTGGGGCAAATTCTGGAAGAGCCGTTGCTGATCAATACCAGCCTGAGTAAAGCGCAGCGTCGTGAAAAAGCGCTGGCGATGATGGCGAAGGTGGGGCTGAAAACCGAGCACTACGACCGCTATCCGCATATGTTCTCCGGTGGCCAGCGTCAGCGTATCGCTATCGCCCGCGGTCTGATGCTTGATCCGGACGTAGTGATTGCCGACGAACCGGTTTCCGCGCTCGACGTGTCGGTGCGCGCTCAGGTGCTGAACCTGATGATGGATTTGCAACAGGATATGGGGCTGTCTTATGTCTTTATCTCGCACGACCTGTCGGTGGTGGAACACATCGCCGATGAAGTGATGGTCATGTACTTAGGCCGCTGCGTGGAGAAAGGGACCAAAGAGCAGATTTTTAACAATCCACGTCATCCCTATACCCAGGCGTTGCTCTCCGCCACGCCGCGGCTGAATCCGGACGATCGCCGTGAGCGGATTAAGCTGACCGGCGAGTTGCCGAGCCCGCTGAACCCGCCGCCGGGCTGCGCCTTCAACGCCCGCTGCAGCCGTCGCTTCGGACCCTGTACGCAGTTACAGCCGCAGCTTAAAGAGTACGACGGCCAGTTGGTGGCCTGCTTTGCCGTCGATCAGGATGAAAACCCGCAGAAGCCGCTGAGTTAATTGCGTTTTATGCCGGATGGCGGCTGCGCCTTATCAAGCCTACACCGTACCTGTAGGCCTGGTAAGCGTAGCGCCACCGGGCATGGCTCTCCGGTACGACTTATTCAATCAATTTTAATAACGGCGACAGGCACAACAATATTCCATATAACAGAATAAGCCAGGTTTTCAGGCCGCGTAATTTTTCCAGTTGCGCTACTTTATAAATCAGGAAAAAGGGAATAATACACGCGACAATGCCATAAAGCGGACTGCCTAACTGGAAAAAGACCAATACTGAGACGCGAAACGAAACCCAAATAACCAGAGTAACCACGATAAAGACACAGATTCCAGATGTCAGTAACAGTGGGTTGACGTTTTTGACATCCATAATACGACTCAATACATTCAGTACAATACCTTTAAGCGCTTCGTGAAAACCTAAATAAATACCAAAGAACGCGGTAAGTACGGCAAAAATATTGAGGATGGTAGAGGTAATATGGATGATATGGCCAGGGATTACCTGAGCTGCCAGCGCAAGGGCGGAAATATTCTGCTCGAACGCTGATACCGCCTCTTCATGGCTAATCGAAAAGGTAAACGAGAACGAGAAAAAGAGAATAATGGCAATCAGCGTAATATAGCTAATGCGATGCGTGCGAATCGCCATCCGGGTGGCCAGCACACGGTCAGGTTCGCGCTTACGATAGGCGATGTTCATTGGGTTTAGCACCTGAATGAAGACCGCAGAAAAGAAGCAAAATGGGATAGTGAGCAGTACGTCGCGAAAGAAAACCGATGCGGCGGGAAAGGCGGAAATATTATCAAGATTCCAGTGTGGGATCATCGCAAATCCGAATATCAGAATGATCCCGACTTTTACCACCACCATCGGGCCGGAAATTTTAAATAATAACTTTTCCCCGCCGGAGGCAATCACCACCAACACGGCGAAAATCGCGACTTTATAGATAATAGACTGCGAAAGATCGGCCTCAGTAAGGCCGAAGGTTTTGATATAGGAGGCGCTATCAAACACCACCGACAGGGAGTAAATAAACACCCCGTGGATAATCATAAGAAAATAGATTACACCGAGAAAAACGCCCCAGTTTTTGCCAAGATAGTGACTGATAATATCCGTATAATCGTCACAGGTTTCGCTTTCAGATAACGTTTTTAGATAAATATCCTGCACAATATAGGTAGCGGGATAGGCGATGATAAAAGCGGTAATAAATACCCAGATCCCCTTGAGACCGATTTGCACTGGCATTAAGACGGTACCGGCGCCGATCGCCATACCGATACACAAGAGCACCCAGCCAAAATCATATTTTGTAAACGGTAATCTCGTTGAAAGCGGTGTGGTCGTAGCGTTACTGTTATTTAATGGTAATGTGTCGTCCTGCATAGAGCCCCCTGCCCAAAATATACGCAGCTCTCTCATAAAGAATGCTGCCTATAACCAGGCTATAGTGCCTTGATACCCGATGCGGCAAACCGGTGACAGCGGTTCGCCGAGCAATCGTCAGAATGCTGCTTTTCTGCTGGCGCGTTCAAGGTCATGAATAATATCGTCGGGATCTTCAGGTCCCGCTGAAAGACGGATAAGTTCGTCGGTAATACCTGCTTTTAGCCATTCCTCTGGCGCAACAGGCGAATATGTCATAGACGCAGGATGCTGAACGAGGGTTTCGGTATCACCGGGACTGGCCGCGAGGAGGCATAATTTACAGAATTGAGCGGCTGACTGCCAGCCTCAGAAATGCTGAATGTTAAAAGTAATCGTCTGCGAAGCGTCACGCAGATTGCACGTTAGCGCCGTGCCGGGACGGGGATTTTGCCGTAATATCAGCAGCAAGCCGGGTTTACCCGGTGAGGCGCAATGTTGCGGGGGCTTGATCCCCGGCGGCATAGGTTGCTGGATAGAGAAAACCCCCGCACGTTGACTGGTATAAACCTGGCAACCTGACGGGGGCTAACTTGAACCTCAACACATCAAGGATAGCCGCGAACGGTTGCCATTGCAACAAGGCGGCTATATGACGCTTACGCAGTTGGGCGTGGCCTTCTGGCACGATCTGGCGGCGCCGATCATTGCTGGCATTATCGCCAGTGTGATCGTCAACTGGCTACGTGACAGGAAGTAACGCGTTTTGAGCGTCTGTCCGCCGTAATGGCAACATGCGCCCGAACCAGGCCGCAGGGGAAACCTTGCGGCCTTTTTCGGTTTACTGCGGGTAAGGCACCCAGTCGCCGCCATTCAGACGAACGTAGGGCTTACCCTGGTACTGAATCACCACCGCATTAGCGTTTTCTGAAACCGGCGCGGTTTGCGGCAGATTGCTGGTCAGCTTGTTCCAGTTCACACTGTCTTCGGTAAAGAGCTTACCGTCCACGGCGCGTACGACCAGTTCGGAAATCGCCAGGTAGCTGCTCGGCTGATTAATATCAATCGGCGCGCCCTCATGCGGGGCTTTCATGCCAAAAAATTTCACGCCCGCCGGGACGTTGGTGATGGAGGGGCTGGGAATATCGCGCAGGCCTGATATCTGCATTCTGTCGCCCTTCAGCGCGCCGCCGTGCTCCGGTACGACGACCACCATCACCTTACGCCCGGATTTCTCCAGTTCGGTAAAGAAGGCGTCCAGTTCATCGAACAGTTTCTGCGCGCGGATTTTATAATCCGCCGTTTTGCTGACGCCGGGGAAATGGTTGCCATCGTGCAGCGGCAGCAGGTTAAAGAAAGTCGCGGAGCGGGAATTGGCTTCACGTTCTTCCCCTGCCAACCAGCGGTTCAGGACCGCCAAATCGTCATATACCGGCGAGCCGTCGAATGACAGCAGGGCGGTTGGCAGGCCGGACTGGTTCATCAGTTCGCTCTGCATACCGCCGTTTTCGCGAACTTCTTTCAGGAAGCCGCCAAATTCACCGTTATGATCCATCATCAGATGCTGAGTAAAGCCCAGTTTCGCCAGATTATCAAACAGATAACATTCGTTATCGGCTGGTTGATAAAGTCGGGTATGCGATGGTTGACCACAGCTGGCGCGCAGCAGACGAATGGCCGCCGGGCCGCTGTAAGACGTGCCGGAATTAAAGTGTTTAAACAAAATGTCAAAGTGCGACCATAGCGGATGTGACATCAAGCCTGCCGCTTCGACATCCGACCAGGAGAGCGAACAAATATTGATGACCAATAGGTCGAACGGCTGCGCATCAGGCGGAAGCTGCGCCGGGAACGTCGTTTTCCGCTTTTCTTCCGCGGCATAGAAGGTGTTCAACCAGGCGTTCAGATTCGCGGTCGTCGGCGGCGCGGTTTGCGCAGGCATATCGCCGATGACCGGCTTATCGCCCGCTGTCGCGACGGTAGCGGCCGCATTACCGCCAGTCGTCGTCACCGTATCGGTTGGCTGGCCTGCCGGCCACAGCGTAAAAACCGGGCCGGTTAATGTCAGGACATTCAGCCATACCATGATGGCGACCACAAACACCGTGACCCGAATCCACTGTGATAAAAAAAGCCAGGCAACCAGCAGTACGAAGATGGCGCCGATCATTTGCCAGTTAATAAAACGGGCGATCAGATCGAGCAGATAACCGGAGCTGAATTCCGCCACCTGCGTCCCCTGACTCATAATGCTTTGCGGGCCGGGCAGCCAGGTATCATGCCAGAACAGCGCGAAGCCGACGGGAATGGCAATCCAGTGGCGCAACCGGTGAAGGCGATACTTTGGTATTGGCATGAGCAGAAACGCCATGAATACCAAATTCAGTAAAGGATGAAAATTCAGATAGCCTGCCCACAGCAGGCCAAACTTGACCAGAAAATAGAAGTTCCAGCCGGAAAGACCGCGCCAGTACTGCCAGAGCGGAGAAGGCATTGAAGGAGTTTGAGTATGCTGAGTCATTTTTTGTCTGCCTTGACTTTCGTAGCGCGGCGCAGAGTTCCGGCTGGTTTTACATAACGAGGTTTGGCAAATAGCAGCCGGGTTGTATCACTGATACGGCGTAGCGAATGACGCGCCAGATACCCCAGCGGAAAGAAAATCAGCGCGCAAAAAAGAATAATTTGCACGATATCGCTGATGGTCATCATGATGCACGCTCCGCGGTGTCGTCGAGCAATCGCAGGGGTTCAGGAATACGACGCCAGATGCGGCCATCGTGTTCGGCATTTATTACCGGGTCGGCGCGTTTTGCCAGCGGTAGCGGCGTTCCCCACAGTTCCGGCGACAATAAGCGCATCTGCACCAGCTCGGCGCTGATTTGTTTATCTTCGAACCAGACCATACGATTAGAGAAAATATCGCCCGTCGGCAAAGGGAAAATATGGTTTAACGCGGTATCCAGATCGTTGACCCGGCAGAATGATAAAAACAGCACCAGACGGTTGCCGCCGATGGTCATAATATCGCCGGTTCGGTTTGGCCGACATAATGTTAACGCCTGCTCAACCCGAATGCCCGGTACCGGGCGCAGCGCGACCAGAACGCCTTTCCCATCGGCGGGGAGCAGGGTGTTGCTCATCATCGTATGGATGGCATCGCAAAAGGTATCCCACGGCTGAAAACCGCGCAGTTTCAACGGCTGCGTCATCGACAGTAGCGTGGTGATGTCTTCCGGTACGTAACGGCTGAACTGCTGCCCCTGCACGCTTTCAATAAGCGTCAGGCAGCGTGAAAGCGGGGCGTTCCAGGGAATGATCATATTCGCGCCGCAGCCCAGCAGCAGGCGCTCATCGGTGGCGCGCAAACTGGCGATATTTTCGCGCACGACAATTTTCAGCGCGCTTCCCCGCTGGCGCCGCAAAGTATGAATGCGACGAGCAAGCGGCTCGATTTGGTTGTTCTGTGTAAGCGAAAAAATAATTGTCGCGGCCTGCGCCGTGCGCGCGTCGTTGAATAGCGCTTCGTTATTGTCGAAAAGCGTCCAGTGTTCCGAGAGCGGCGGCGCGCCTTCAAGGACGGCGACGTGGCTAAGAATGCGTTTTTCGTCGCTACGCGGCTGAATTGCCGTCTCCTCCTGATGGGATAGCGTCCAGCGTTCGTCCTGCTGACACAGCAATAACTGCTGTCGGGCGCTGACGCCTTTTTCGTTACACCAGAAGGCAATATCGAACAAATGTTGGTCGCCCTGAAAACGTAAACTGGCGAGGCCGAAAAGTGAGCGATACTCGCCCATCAACAACGAGGACTGTTTATCGCTATTATTACAAGGGTTAATAACCAACAATGAACAGTGATGAAAACGAGTCCATTTATTCATTTTTTCCAGCCATTTATGCAGGCTTTCTGACGTTATATTCCGCCACGTGTTATTTGCACAAATAAGAATGAAAAAGTAATGCGTCGGGTTAACAGAACAAAGCAAATCGTGGGGCAAAGAGTATAGCCCTTTTTCTGAATCCGGCATGGTAAATAAGCGGATTTTCTCCGGACCGTGAGATTCATCTAATTTGATTACTTTGCCAGGATCGCCTTCCATGCCGATGACGGCGACATTTGCATTCTCCGTTTGTGACGCAATCGTTTGATTCACCAGGCTGATGGCATCTTGCTGGCGATCGGCGTTAACCCACCAGACGCCGCCGGTTGGCATATGGCGCAGTTCATCCCATAATGATGAGATGCCGAGAGAAAATACGGGGTCCACAGTGTCCCTCATGTCACTATTTTAACTGTTTATCAGTTTACTAGCGAAAGCACAGAAATAAACCTAACATTGAAATTAAAACGCATCAGATTTAGCATGTGAATCAATTTGCCCGGCAGGATGCCCTGTAACTCTGCGCTTTGCATTTTTACACATTATAAATGATGTCACGGAAAGATGAAAAATGCGCGTTCTCCCGTATTGACGACGGGGCGTAATGCTGCCAGTGAGAAATATTTAAAAAGGAGCAACCAGAATGTATAACAATGAACCTGGCGCTCAGTCCGATCCAACGTTGGGCTACACTTTTCAAAATGATTTTCTGGCATTAAGCCAGGCGTTTTCACTACCCGAAATAGATTACACCGATATTTCCCAACGTGAACAGTTGGCGGCGGCGATTAAAAGATGGCCACTCCTGGCTGAATTTGCGCAACCACATTCATTAAGGAAGCCATGAATGGCGATTCTGGGACTGCAGGGCGTGCGCGGCGGGGTGGGAACCACATCTCTCACCGCAGCACTCGCCTGGGCGTTACAAATCTTAGGGGAAAATGTCCTGGTGATTGACGCCAGCCCCGATAACCTGCTGCGCATGTCGTTTAACGTCGACTTCGTCCATCAGGGCGGTTGGGCGCGATCGTTGCTGGACGGCCAGGACTGGCGCGATGCCGGATTACGTTATACCTCACAGCTTGATCTACTGCCGTTTGGACAGCTCACCGCGCAAGAGCGGGAAAATCCGCAGGCCTGGCAGGAGACGCTGGGAGAGATCGGATCGGCTATCCAGGCGCTGAAAGCGAGCGGGCGTTATAGCTGGATTTTACTGGACTTGCCCTACGGCGCGTCACCGCTGACAGGGCAGCTGGTGAGCCTCTGCGACCATACGCTGGCGATAGCCCAGGTTGACGCTAACTGCCATATTCGCCTTCATCAGCAGGCATTGCCTGCCGGAGCGCATATTCTGATCAATGACTTACGCATTGGCAGTCAGTTACAGGACGATCTGTACCAGGTCTGGCTGCAAAGCCAGCGCCGGTTGCTGCCCATTGTGATCCATCGCGATGAGGCGATGGCGGAGTGCATGGCGTCGAAACAGCCGTTAGGCGAATATCGCAGCGATTCGTTAGCCGCCGAAGAGGTGTTAACGCTGGCGAACTGGTGCCTGCTGCATGATGCGGGCGACAAAACGTCCGCCGGGAGCCTGCGATGAGCGCCCTTTCCCGGTGGCTGCTTATCCCGCCGGTTAGCGCGCGTTTGAGCGAGCGCTATCAGGGTTACCGCCGCCACGGCGCGTCGCCGTTTAGCGCAGCGCTCGGCTGCCTGTGGACGATTCTGGCGTGGATAGTGTTTCCGCTTGAGCATCCGCGCTGGCAGCGTATTCGCGACGGGCATAAAGCGCTTTATCCGCATATTAACGCCGCCCGCCCGCGCCCGCTGGACCCGGCCCGCTACCTCATTCAGACCCTCTGGCTGGTGATGATCTCGTCGACTAAAGAACGTCATGAACCGCGCTGGCGGTCATTTGCGCGCCTGAAGGACGTTCGTGGACGTTACCATCAATGGATGGATACCTTACCGGAACGGGTGCGCCAAAAGACAACGCATCTGGAAAAGGAAAAAGAGCTGGGACATCTTAGCAACGGCGCCCGGCGTTTTATTCTGGGCGTTATCGTGACCTTTTCACTGATACTGGCGCTGATCTGTATTACGCAGCCATTTAACCCGCTATCGCAATTTATCTTTCTGCTGTTGCTGTGGGGCGTTGCGCTGTTGGTACGACGTATGCCGGGACGCTTTTCCGCGCTGATGCTCATCGTGCTGTCGCTAACGGTCTCCTGTCGTTATATCTGGTGGCGCTATACCTCGACGCTAAATTGGGACGACCCGGTCAGTCTGGTGTGCGGGCTGATTCTGCTGTTTGCGGAAACCTACGCCTGGATTGTGCTGGTGCTGGGGTACTTCCAGGTGGTGTGGCCGTTAAATCGTCAACCGGTGCCGTTGCCGAAAGAAATGTCGCAGTGGCCGACGGTGGATATTTTTGTACCGACCTATAACGAAGACCTTAATGTGGTCAAAAATACCATTTACGCTTCGCTTGGCATTGACTGGCCGAAGGACAAGCTGAATATCTGGATCCTTGATGACGGCGGGCGCGAATCATTTCGTCAGTTTGCCCGACATGTTGGCGTGCATTACATTGCCCGCGCCACGCACGAACATGCCAAAGCCGGCAACATCAACAATGCGCTAAAACACGCGAAAGGCGAGTTTGTGGCGATCTTCGATTGCGACCATGTGCCGACACGCTCGTTTCTGCAAATGACAATGGGCTGGTTCCTGAAAGAAAAACAGCTGGCGATGATGCAGACGCCGCATCATTTCTTCTCCCCGGACCCGTTTGAGCGCAACCTGGGACGTTTTCGTAAAACGCCTAACGAAGGCACGCTGTTTTACGGACTGGTGCAGGACGGTAACGATATGTGGGACGCCACTTTCTTTTGCGGATCGTGCGCGGTGATTCGCCGTAAGCCGCTGGATGAGATTGGCGGTATCGCCGTTGAGACGGTGACGGAAGATGCGCATACTTCGCTCCGGCTGCACCGGCGAGGTTATACCTCAGCGTATATGCGCATTCCGCAGGCGGCGGGGCTGGCGACGGAAAGCCTGTCGGCGCATATCGGGCAGCGTATTCGTTGGGCGCGGGGCATGGTGCAAATTTTCCGCCTCGATAACCCTCTGTTTGGTAAAGGCTTAAAACTGGCGCAGCGGCTGTGCTACCTCAACGCGATGTTCCATTTCTTGTCCGGCATTCCGCGCCTGATCTTTCTGACCGCGCCGCTGGCTTTTCTGCTGCTGCACGCCTATATCATTTATGCGCCTGCGTTGATGATTGCGCTATTTGTGATACCGCACATGGTCCACGCCAGCCTGACTAACTCGAAGATTCAGGGCAAGTATCGTCACTCTTTCTGGAGTGAAATCTATGAAACGGTACTGGCATGGTATATCGCACCGCCGACTCTGGTCGCGTTGATCAATCCGCACAAAGGGAAATTTAACGTCACGGCGAAAGGCGGGCTGGTGGAAGAGAAGTACGTCGACTGGGTAATCTCGCGTCCGTATATCTTCCTTGTCTTGCTTAACCTGCTCGGCGTGGCGGCGGGCGTATGGCGATACTATTACGGGCCGGAAAATGAAACGCTGACCGTCATCGTTAGCCTGGTGTGGGTCTTCTATAACCTGGTCATTCTCGGCGGCGCGGTTGCGGTTGCGGTTTCGGTAGAGAGTAAACAGGTCAGGCGCGCGCATCGGGTCGAGATTGCCATGCCGGGGGCCATCGCCCGCGAAGATGGACATTTGTTCTCCTGTACCGTACATGACTTCTCCGACGGCGGGTTAGGCATCAAGATCAACGGTCAGGCGCAGGTGCTGGAAGGGCAGAAAGTGAATCTGTTGCTTAAACGCGGGCAGCAGGAATATGTCTTTCCAACGCAGGTGGTGCGCGTAACGGGCAATGAGGTCGGGCTACAACTGATGCCGCTCACCACCAAACAACATATTGATTTTGTGCAGTGTACCTTCGCGCGCGCCGATACGTGGGCGCTTTGGCAAGATAGCTTCCCGGAAGATAAACCGCTGGAAAGCTTGCTGGATATTCTGAAGCTGGGCTTCCGCGGATATCGCCACCTCGCGGAATTCGCGCCGCCTTCAGTAAAAGTAATTTTCCGATCGTTGACGGCGTTAATTGCCTGGATTGTATCGTTTATTCCGCGTCGCCCGGAGCGGCAAGCGGCGATACAGCCGTCGGATCGGGTTATGGCTCAGGCTCAACAATGATGATAATGCGATGAAAAGAAAATTGTCCTGGATGTGTGCGGCGGTAATAGGATTAAGCGCGTTTCCTGCTTTCATGACGGCGGCGGCGCCTGCTACGCCGCCATTGATAAATGCTGAACCCACCGAGCCTGCGCCGTCGCCCGCAACTGAGGCGCCCGTCGTGGCGCAGACCGCGCCTTCGCGCGAGGTCAAGCTGACCTTTGCGCAAATCGCGCCGCCGCCGGGTAGTATGGCGCTGCGTGGCGTTAACCCTAACGGCGGCATTGAATTTGGTATGCGCAGCGATGAAGTGGCGTCGAAAGCGGTGCTGAATCTGGAATATACGCCCTCGCCGTCGCTCCTGCCGGTTCAGTCGCAGCTTAAGGTTTATCTCAATGATGAACTGATGGGCGTACTGCCGGTGACAAAAGAGCAGTTGGGGAAAAAGACGCTGGCGCAGGTACCTATCAATCCGCTATTTATCACCGATTTTAACCGGGTGCGGCTGGAGTTTGTCGGCCACTATCGCGACGTGTGTGAAAACCCGGCCAGCAGTACTCTGTGGTTAGACATCGGGCGAAATAGCGCCCTGGATCTGACCTATAACATGCTGGCGGTGAATAACGATCTGTCCCACTTCCCGGTGCCGTTTTTTGATCCGCGGGATAACCGTCCGGTGACGTTGCCGATAGTGTTTGCTGACATGCCTGATCTGGCGCAGCAGCAGGCGGCTTCTATTGTCTCGTCCTGGTTTGGCTCGCGGGCGGGCTGGCGCGGTCAGCGCTTCCCGGTGTTGTATAATCACCTGCCGGATCGCAATGCGATCGTGTTCGCCACCAACGATCGACGCCCCGATTTCCTGCGCGATCATCCTGCGGTTAACGCGCCGGTTATCGAGATGATGAGCCATCCGGATAATCCGTATGTGAAGTTGCTGGTCGTGTTTGGTCGAGATGATAAAGACCTGTTGCAGGCGGCAAAAGGTATCGCGCAAGGGAATATTCTCTTTCGTGGTTCCAGCGTGGTGGTTAACGATGTAAAACCGCTGCTGGCGCGCAAACCGTATGATGCGCCGAACTGGGTGCGTACCGATCGCCCGGTCACTTTTGGCGAGCTGAAAACCTATGAAGAGCAGCTCCAGTCGAGTGGGCTGGAGCCGGCGCCCATCAACGTTTCTTTGAATCTGCCGCCGGACCTCTATTTGCTGCGTAGCAACGGTATTGATATGGATCTCAACTACCGTTATACCTCGCCGCCGACCAAAGACAGTTCACGGCTGGACATCAGTCTGAATAACCAGTTCCTGCAAGCCTTTAGCCTTAACAGCACGCAGGAAACTAATCGACTCCTGTTGCGCTTGCCGGTACTTCAGGGACTGCTGGATGGTAAAACGGATGTGTCTATTCCGGCGCTCAAACTGGGGGCGATGAACCAACTACGTTTTGACTTCCGCTACATGAACCCGATGCCGGGCGGGTCGGTGGACAACTGTATTACCTTCCAGCCGGTACCGAATCATGTGGTGATAGGGGATGACTCCACTATCGATTTTTCGAAATATTACCACTTTATCGCGATGCCGGATTTACGCGCGTTCGCCAATGCGGGTTTCCCGTTCAGCCGGATGGCCGACCTGTCTGACACGCTGGCGGTGATGCCGAAGACCCCAACCGAAGCGCAAATGGAAACGCTGTTGAATACGGTCGGCGCCATTGGCGGGCAGACCGGTTTCCCGGCAATTAATCTGACCATCACCGATGATAGCGCTCAGATAGCCGACAAAGACGCCGATCTGCTGATTATTGGCGCTATTCCGGGCAAGCTAAAAGACGATAAGCGTATCGATCTGTTGGTGCAGGCGACACAAAGCTGGGTAAAAACCCCGATGCGGCAGACCGCTTTCCCGTCGATTATGCCGGATGAGGCCGATCGCGCGGCGGATGCGCAGTCCACCGTCACCGCCAGCGGCCCGATGGCGGCGGTGGTGGGCTTCCAGTCGCCGTTTAATGATCAGCGCAGCGTGATTGCTCTGCTGGCTGACAGCCCGCGCGGCTACCAGTTACTGAACGACGCCGTGAACGACAGCGGTAAACGCGCCGCGATGTTTGGTTCCGTGGCGGTGATCCGCGAGTCCGGCGTTCACAGTCTGCGCGTTGGCGATATCTATTACGTCGGACATCTGCCGTGGTTTGAGCGGCTGTGGTATGCGCTGGCGAATCACCCGGTGCTGCTGGCGGTACTGGCGGCCCTCAGTGTGGTATTACTGGCGTGGGTATTGTGGCGTCTGCTACGTATTCTCAGTCGCCGTCGTCTCGACCCTGACCATGAGTAACGCATGATGACTATGCTGCGCGGATGGATAACGATGATCGTCATGCTGACGGCAATAAATGCGCAGGCAGCCTGTAGCTGGCCTGCGTGGGAACAGTTCAAGAAAGATTACATTAGCCAGCAGGGACGCGTTATCGATCCGGGCGATGCGCGAAAAATTACCACCTCCGAAGGGCAAAGCTACGCCATGTTCTTTGCCCTGGCAGCGAACGATCGACCGGCGTTCGCGCAACTGTTTAACTGGACGCAAAACAATCTGGCGCAGGGATCGCTGCGTGAACATCTGCCCGCCTGGCTGTGGGGGCAAAAAGATCCCGACACCTGGTCGGTGCTGGACAGCAACTCCGCGTCCGACGGCGATATCTGGATGGCATGGTCGCTGCTGGAGGCCGGTCGTCTGTGGAAAGAGACGCGTTATACCGAGGTGGGCACGGCGTTGCTAAAACGCATCGCTCGCGAAGAGGTCGTGAATGTGCCGGGGCTGGGCTCAATGCTGCTACCTGGCAAAATCGGCTTTGCCGAGGCGAATAGCTGGCGTTTTAACCCAAGCTATCTGCCGCCGCAGTTGGCGCAATACTTTAGCCGTTTTGGCGCGCCGTGGTCGACGCTACGGGAAACCAATTTGCGGCTTTTGCTGGAAACCGCGCCGAAAGGTTTCTCGCCGGACTGGGTGCGTTATGAAAGCAAGCAAGGCTGGCAGTTGAAAGCGGAAAAGACGCTGATCAGTAGCTACGATGCGATTCGCGTCTATTTATGGGCGGGAATGATGCATGATGGCGATCCGCAAAAAGCGCGTTTACTGGCGCGATTTAAACCGATGGCGACGTTAACGATGAAAAACGGCGTTCCACCGGAGAAAGTGGATGTCGTCAGCGGGAATGCGCAAGGGACGGGGCCGGTCGGGTTTTCCGCCGCTTTACTGCCTTTCCTGCAAAATCGCGACGCCCAGGCCGTGCAGCGACAGCGGGTCGCAGACCATTTTCCTGGCAGCGATGCCTATTACAACTATGTGCTGACTCTCTTTGGACAAGGCTGGGATCAGCACCGTTTTCGCTTCACCGTCAAAGGTGAATTATTACCTGACTGGGGCCAGGAATGCGTAAGTTCACGTTAAGTCTCATGCACGCTTTTTTGCCGGCTGGCGGTCGAAACGCCTTACCTGGCAAAAGGGGCGTTTCTCGGGCATTGTTGGGTTTATCGCTTGGTATGGCGCTAACACCGCTTGCCGGCGCAGCGACCTCCGCGCAGCAACAGTTGCTGGAGCAGGTTCGGCTGGGCGAGGCCACGCACCGTGAGGACTTAGTCCGTCAGTCGCTCTATCGCCTGGAGCTGATCGACCCCAATGATCCACAGGTTATCGCCGCCCGTTTCCGCTATCTGTTGCGCCAGGGGGATAGCGACGGGGCACAGAAGCTACTTGACCGGCTGGCGCAACTGGCGCCGGAGTCGACGGCGTATCAATCTTCCCGCACCGCGATGCTGCTCTCCACGCCACAAGGACGCCAGTCTTTGCAGGAGGCGCGTTTACTGGCGACGACCGGCCATACTGAACAAGCGATCGCCAGCTACGACAAGCTGTTTAAAGGTTATCCGCCGGAGGGCGAACTGGCGGTCGAATACTGGACGACCGTGGCGAAATTGCCCGCCCGCCGTCACGAAGCGATTAACCAGCTACAGAAAATCAATGCCGTCAGTCCGGGTAATAACGCTCTGCAAAATGCGCTGGCGCAACTGTTGTTCGCCAGTGGGCGGCGCGATGAGGGATTTGCGGTGCTAAAACAGATGGCGAAATCCAGTACGGGACGCAGCGCGGCCTCCGCCATCTGGTACCAGCAGATAAAAGATCTCCCGGTTAGCGACGCCAGCGTAAAAGCGTTGCAAGACTATCTGACGCAGTTTAGCGAAGGCGATAGCGTGTCTGCCGCCCGCGCCCAGCTTAGCGAGCAGCAAAAACAGTTAGCCGATCCGGCGTTCCGCGCGCGCTCGCAGGGCATCGCGGCGGTTAATGCCGGAGAAGGCGGTAAGGCCATTGCGCAATTGCAGCAGGCGGTGAGCGCCCGGCAGGACGACAGCGAGGCGGTCGGCGCGCTGGGGCAGGCATACTCACAGCGTGGCGATCGCGCCCGCGCCGTCGCGCAGTTTGAAAAGGCGCTGGCGATGGCGCCGCACAGCAGCAGTCGCGATAAGTGGGAGAGTCTGCTGAAGGTCAATCGCTACTGGTTGTTAATTCAGCAGGGCGACGCGGCCTTAAAAGCGAATAATCTGGCCCAGGCGGAGCGTTTCTATCAGCAGGCGCGAGCGGTGGATAACACCGACAGCTACGCGGTGCTGGGGCTGGGGGATGTGGCGATGGCGCGCAAAGATAATGCCGCCGCCGAACGTTATTATCAGCAGACGCTGCGTATGGATAGCGGTAATACCAATGCTGTACGCGGGCTGGCGAATCTTTATCGCCAGCAGTCGCCGCAAAAAGCCGCCGCGTTTATCGCTTCTCTTTCCGCCAGCCAGCGGCGCAGTATCGACGATATCGAACGCAGTCTGGAAAATGACCGTCTGGCGCAGCAGGCGGAAACGCTGGAAAGCGAGGGCAAATGGGCGCAGGCCGCAGAACTGCACCGTCGCCGGCTGGCATTAGATCCGGGGAGCGTGTGGGTGACGTACCGACTGTCACGCGATCTGTGGCAGGCCGGGCAGCACGCCCAGGCCGATGCGCAAATGCGCTCTCTGGCGCAGCAGAAGCCAAACGATCCGGAACAGGTCTATGCTTATGGGCTTTATCTTTCCGGCAGCGATCGGGACCGGGCGGCGCTGGCGCATCTCAATACCCTGCCGACCAGCCAGTGGAACAGCAATATTCAGGAACTGGCGGGCCGATTGCAAAGTAACCAGGTGCTGGAAAGCGCTAACCGCTTGCGTGATAGCGGCAAAGAACGCGAAGCGGAAGCGTTGTTACGTCAGCAGCCGCCCTCTACGCGCATTGCGTTAACGTTGGCGGACTGGGCGCAGCAGCGTGGCGATAATGCGGCGGCCCGCGCCGCTTATGACGCCGTTCTGGCGCGGGAACCGGGTAATGTCGATGCCATGCTGGGGCGGTTGGAAATCGACATCGCACAGGGCGATAACGCCGCGGCGCGCGCTCAACTGGCGGCGCTGCCTGCGTCGCAAATCACCTCTATTAACATGCAGCGCCGCGTCGCGCTGGCGCAGCTCCAGCTTGGCGATATCACGGCGGCGGCGCGGACCTTTAACCGCATTACGCCGCAGGCAAAAGCACAGCCGCCATCAATGGAAAGCGCAATGGTATTGCGTGACGCCGCCGCTTTTCAGGCGCAAACGGGCGAGCCGCAGCGGGCGCTGGAGACCTACAAAGAGGCAATGGTCGCCGCGGCGATTACGCCGGTTCTTCCCCAGGATAACGATACCTTTACCCGCCTGACGCGCAATGATGAAAAAGATGACTGGCTAAAACGCGGCGTGCGTAGCGATGCGGCGGAGTTGTACCGTCAGCAGGATCTCAATGTCACGTTGGCGCACGATTATTGGGGGTCGAGCGGGACTGGCGGCTACTCCGATCTGAAGGCGCATACCACGATGCTTCAGGTGGATGCGCCCTGGTCGGACGGACGGGCGTTCTTTCGTACTGATATGGTGAATATGGATGTTGGCCGCTTCTCTACGGATGCGGATGGAAAATACGATAATAACTGGGGTACCTGTACGCTGGAGAAATGCAGCGGACATCGTAGCCAGGCCGATACGGGCGCGAGCGTGGCGGTCGGCTGGCAGAATGAGACCTGGCGCTGGGATATCGGCACGACGCCGATGGGCTTTAATGTCGTTGATGTGGTCGGCGGCGTCAGCTATAGCGACGATATCGGGCCGTTGGGTTATACCCTGAACGCGCATCGTCGCCCGATCTCCAGCTCACTGCTGGCGTTTGGCGGGCAAAAGGACGCCAGCAGCAATACCGGCACCAAATGGGGCGGCGTGCGGGCCAACGGCGGCGGCGTCAGTCTCAGCTATGATAAAGGCGAAGCAAACGGTGTCTGGGCGTCGCTCAGCGGCGACCAGTTGAGCGGTAAAAATGTGGAAGATAACTGGCGCGTGCGCTGGATGACCGGTTATTACTATAAGGTGATTAACGAGAATAACCGCCGCGTTACCGTCGGGCTGAATAACATGATCTGGCATTACGACAAAGATTTGAGCGGTTATTCACTGGGTCAGGGCGGTTATTATAGCCCGCAGGAATACCTGTCGTTTGCGGTGCCGGTGATGTGGCGGCAGCGTACGGAAAACTGGTCGTGGGAGCTAGGCGGCTCGGTATCCTGGTCGCACTCCCGCAACCGTACCATGCCGCGTTATCCGCTGATGAATTTGATTCCGGCGGATTATCAGGAGGATGCGCGTGACCAGACCAACGGCGGCGGCAGCAGCCAGGGATTTGGCTATACCGCGCGGGCGCTCATTGAACGCCGTGTTACTGCCAACTGGTTTGTGGGTACGGCTGTCGATATTCAGCAGGCGAAAGATTATACCCCCAGTCATCTGCTGCTGTATGTCCGTTATTCCGCGGCGGGCTGGCAGGGGGATATGGATTTACCGCCGCAGCCTCTGGTGCCTTACGCTGACTGGTAATCATTGCGTCAGGCCTACGAATTGACAGGCGTCGTAGGCCTGAGAAGCGCAGCGCCATCAGACGCTATCATTAACCGTTATTCAGAAAAGTCCTTTTCAGATACAGCCTCTCTTAATGCCGCTGCAATCGGGTATACTCAGGCGGCAGTCCGGGATATCCAGGGAGAGTCAATTTGCGCGTCAGCCGCTCGTTAACAATTAAACAGATGGCAATGGTTGCGGCCGTTGTCATGGTGTTTGTTTTTGTCTTTTGCACCGTTTTGTTGTTCCATCTGGTACAGCAGAACCGCTACAACACGGCTACGCAACTGGAAAGTATCGCGCGATCTGTTCGGGAACCTCTTTCTTCCGCGATTCTAAAAGCGGATCTCCCCGGCGCGGAAACCATTCTGGAAAGTATTAAACCTGCGGGCGTGGTGAGTCGCGCCGATGTGGTATTGCCGAATCAGTTCCAGGCGTTGCGTAAGCGCTTCATTCCTGAACGCCCCGTCCCGGTTATGGTGACGCGTCTCTTCGAACTGCCGGTACAAATTTCTTTGCCGGTTTATTCGCTGGAGCGTCCCGCCAATCCGCAACCGCTGGCCTACCTTGTATTGCAGGCGGATTCGTACCGTATGTACAAGTTCGTCATGAGCGCGCTCTCTACGTTAGTGACCATTTACTTACTTTTATCGCTGATCCTGACGGTGGCCATCGCCTGGTGCGTAAACCGCCTGATTGTGCATCCGCTGCGCAAAATCGCCCGCGAGCTGAACGACATTCCGCAGCAGGAGCTGATCGGACATCAGCTGGCGTTGCCGCGTCTGCATCAGGATGATGAAATTGGGATGCTGGTGCGCAGCTATAACCTCAACCAGCAGCTTATGCAGCGTCAACGCGAGGAGCAAACGGACAACGCGATGCGTTTTCCGGTTTCCGAGCTGCCCAATAAAGCCTTTTTAATGGCGCTGCTGGAACAGGTTATCACCCGCCAACAGACCACCGCGCTTATCATCGTGACGTGCGAAACGTTGCGTGACACGGCAGGCGTGCTGCAAGAAACGCAGCGGGAGATTCTATTACTGACGCTGGTTGAGAAGCTGAAGTCGGTGCTGGCGCCGCGCATGGTGCTTACGCAGGTCAGCGGGTATGACTTCGCCATTATCGCCCACGGCGTTAAAGAGCCGTGGCACGCCATTACATTAGGTCAGCAAATACTCACTATCATTAATGAACGACTGCCCATTCAGGGTATTCAACTGCGCCCAAGCTGCAGTATTGGCATTGCGATGTATTATGGCGATCTGACCGCCGAAGAGCTCTATAGCCGCGCCGTCTCCGCCGCGTTTACCGCGCGCCGAAAAGGTAAAAATCAGATCCAGTTCTTTGACCCGACGCAGATGGAGGCCGCTCAACAGCGCCTTACCGAAGAGAGCGATATCCTTACCGCGCTGGATAACCATCAGTTTGCCATTTGGCTGCAGCCGCAGGTCGAGATGCGCAGCGGCAACGTATTAAGCGCCGAAGCCTTGTTACGTATGCAACAGCCGGACGGTAGCTGGGAATTACCAGATGGGCTGATTGAGCGCATTGAATCCTGCGGCCTGATGGTCACGGTGGGCCATTGGGTGCTGGAAGAGTCCTGTCGCCAGCTTGCTGCCTGGCAGGAGCGCGGCGTGACATTGCCGCTCTCCGTCAATCTTTCCGCGTTACAGCTCATGCACCCTGGCATGGTGTCGGAGCTGCTGGAATTGTTAAACCGCTATCGTATTCAACCAGGTACGCTGATTCTTGAGGTCACTGAAAGCCGCCGTATCGACGATCCGCACGCTGCCGTCGCTATCTTACGTCCGTTACGTAATGCTGGCGTGCGTATCGCACTGGATGATTTTGGCATGGGTTACGCGGGGCTGCGCCAGTTACAGCATATGAAGTCGCTACCGGTCGATATCCTTAAAATTGATAAAATGTTTGTCGATGGGTTACCAGATGATCACAGTATGGTGACGGCGATTATTCTGATGGCCCGCAGTCTTAATTTACAATTGATTGCCGAGGGCGTGGAGAACGAGGCGCAACGCGCGTGGCTGGAACAGGCGGGAGTCAACGTCGCGCAAGGCTTCCTGTTTGCTCGGCCCGTTCCCGCGGATATCTTTGAAGAACGGTATCTGTCGCACGAAAATCCTGATTACAAAAGTTAAAAAAGGTCGCGCTTGTGCGAGCCAGCTCAAACTTTTTAACATTTTTGTTTCAATTATGATCCTGGCGCATTTCTGTCATGTTGTGTGGGTGTTATTTTAAGGCCGCAGGTTACTCATAACCTTACAAGACCTGTGGTTTTTACTTCAAGGACACCCTATGAAAACCTCTCTGTTCAAAAGTCTTTATTTTCAGGTCCTGACAGCAATCGCCATTGGTATTCTCCTTGGCCATTACTATCCTGAACTGGGCGCACAAATGAAACCGCTTGGCGACGCGTTCGTTAAGCTCATTAAGATGATCATCGCTCCTGTCATTTTCTGTACTGTCGTGACGGGCATCGCAGGCATGGAAAGCATGAAGGCGGTGGGGCGTACCGGCGCGGTCGCGCTGCTTTACTTTGAAATTGTCAGTACGATTGCGCTGATTATCGGTCTTATTATCGTCAACGTTGTGCAACCTGGCGCCGGGATGAACGTCGATCCGGCAACGCTGGATGCGCAGGCGGTGGCCGTTTATGCCGCACAAGCCAAGGAGCAGGGCATTATTGCCTTCCTGATGGATGTCATACCGGGCAGCGTGATCGGCGCGTTTGCCAGCGGCAACATTCTGCAGGTCTTACTGTTTGCGGTGTTGTTTGGTTTTGCGCTGCACCGTTTGGGCAGCAAAGGCCAGCTCATTTTCAATGTGATTGAGAGTTTTTCGCAGGTCATTTTCGGCATCATCAATATGATCATGCGCCTGGCGCCGATTGGCGCATTCGGCGCGATGGCCTTCACCATCGGTAAATACGGCGTCGGTTCTCTGGTGCAACTGGGGCAGCTCATTATCTGCTTCTATATCACCTGTATTCTCTTCGTGGTGGTGGTGCTGGGGACGATTGCACGGGTAACGGGCTTTAGCATTTTTAAATTTATTCGCTATATCCGGGAAGAATTACTCATTGTGCTCGGCACCTCCTCTTCCGAGTCAGCGTTGCCGCGTATGCTCGATAAGATGGAAAAACTGGGGTGCCGTAAGTCGGTGGTAGGGCTGGTGATCCCGACGGGGTATTCGTTCAACCTCGATGGCACCTCTATCTACCTGACGATGGCGGCGGTGTTTATCGCCCAGGCGACCAACAGCCATATGGATATCTTCCACCAGATCACGCTGCTGGTCGTGCTGCTGCTCTCGTCAAAAGGCGCCGCGGGCGTGACCGGAAGCGGCTTTATCGTGCTGGCGGCCACTATCTCCGCCGTAGGCCATTTACCGGTTGCGGGACTGGCGTTAATCCTCGGTATCGACCGCTTTATGTCCGAAGCGCGCGCGCTGACTAACCTGGTGGGTAACGGCGTGGCGACGGTGGTGGTTGCTAAATGGGTGAAAGAGTTAGATCACCAAAAGCTGGACGATGTGCTTAATAATCGTGCGCCGGATGGCAAAACGCACGAAATTTCCTCCTAATCTCGCCACTTATGCCCGTAGTCCCTTCCAGGACTGCGGGTGTTTGCGCATAATTGACCCCTGCGCCCAAAGCATACAGCATGATGCTTAGGGATTATTTCACTTCTTCCGTGACATTTTTAGGTTCTCGCGGTCTAACACGAAGTGTTTTTACGTCATATTCAGGCATCCCTGCCGGGGCTGTCTTTTTATTACCAGGATTGTTGATCAGGGGTTCACATGCAGGGCACAAAAATTCGACTCTTAGCGGGCAGTCTGTTGATGTTGGCCTCTGCCGGCTATGTGCAGGCAGATGCGCTCCAGCCCGATCCGGCATGGCAACAGGGGACGCTGGCTAATGGGTTACAGTGGCAAGTGTTGGCTACGCCTCAGCGCCCCAGCGATCGTATTGAAGTTCGTCTCCAGGTTAATACCGGTTCGCTCACCGAAAGTACGCAACAGAGCGGGTTCAGCCATGCGATTCCCCGTATCGCGCTGACGCAAAGCGGTGGTCTGGATGCCGCACAGGCACGTTCTTTATGGCAGCAAGGGTTTGATCCGAAACGTCCCATGCCGCCCGTTATTGTTTCTTATGATTCCACGCTCTATAACCTCAGTTTACCCAATAACCGTAACGATCTGCTGAAAGAAGCGCTGACCTATCTGGCTAACGTCTCCGGTAAATTAACCATTACGCCAGAGACGGTGAATCATGCGTTAAGCAGCGAAGATATGGTTGCGACGTGGCCAGCAGATACTAAAGAGGGCTGGTGGCGTTATCGGCTGAAAGGATCGGCGTTATTGGGGCACGATCCCGCGGAACCGTTAAAGCAGCCGGTAGACGCAGCCAAAATTCAGGCTTTCTATGAAAAATGGTACACCCCGGATGCCATGACGCTGATTGTTGTCGGCAACATTGATGCGCGCTCCGTCGCCGAGCAGATCAATAAAACGTTCGGTACGCTGAAAGGTAAACGCGAAACGCCCGCCCCGGTGCCGACGCTTTCGCCGCTGCGGGCGGAATCAGTGAGCATTATGACCGATGCGGTGCGCCAGGATCGTCTCTCCATTATGTGGGATACGCCGTGGCAACCGATTCGCGAATCGGCGGCGCTGTTGCGCTACTGGCAGGCGGATCTGGCGCGCGAAGCGCTGTTCTGGCATATCCAGCAAGAGCTTACTAAAAATAACGCGAAAGATATTGGTCTGGGGTTTGACTGCCGGGTTCTGTTTCTGCGCGCGCAGTGCGCCATCAACATTGAATCACCTAATGATAAGCTCAATACCAATTTGAGCCTGGTGGCGAATGAACTGGCGAAAGTACGCGATAAAGGTTTGTCGGAAGAGGAGTTTACTGCTCTGGTGGCGCAGAAAAATCTCGAATTGCAAAAGCTGTTCGCGACCTACGCGCGTACCGATACTGACATTTTGACTGGACAGCGTATGCGCTCGCTGCAAAATCAGGTGGTGGATATCGCGCCGGAGCAGTATCAGAAGCTGCGCCAGAATTTCCTCAACAGTCTGACCGTCGATATGCTCAATCAGAATCTACGTCAGCAGCTATCGCAGGAGATGGCATTAATTTTGCTGCAACCGCAAGGCGAGCCGGAATTTAATATGAAGGCGTTAAAGGCGACGTGGGATGAAATCATGGTCCCGACAACTGCCGCCGCTGTTGAAGCAGATGAGGCGCATCCGGAAGTGACGGAAACACCGGCGGCACAGTAAGCTGCCGCCTGTCGGCCCGGTAAGCGCAGCGCCACCGGGCAAGAGCGAATGACTTACTGCGGCATCGCGTCGTGCGGAATAATGGCCCCACGGTACTGAATCACCGTGCTGGCCGTCAGGTGTCCGCGCTTCGCGGCATCCGTCGCGCTGCCGCCCGTCAAACGAACGGCCAGATAACCGGCGCTGAAGGAGTCGCCTGCGGCAGTGGTGTCTATCACTTTCTCTTTCGGCAGTTTCACTGCCGGAACGTCAATGAGCGCCTCGCCCTGAATCGAGACCAGGCAAGAGTCCGCCCCGCGTTTTACCACCACTTCCTGCACGCCTGCCGCATGGGTGCGGGCAATGACCTCTTCCACGGGTTGCTGACCCCATAGCGCGTCTTCATCGTCCAGTGTCAGGAAGGCGATATCAGTACAGTCCAGCATCTTTTGATAGACCTGCTGCGTTTCTTCGCGACTTGTCCATAAACGCGGGCGATAGTTATTATCAAAAATGACTTTCCCGCCGTTGGCCCGGCATTCACGCAATAAAGACAGCAGCTTATCACGGCTGGTCGGGCTTAAAATCGCGAGGCTAATGCCGCTCAGGTAGAGATAATCGAAGGTCGCCAGCGCCTTGCAGATAGCCGCTGACTGCTCGCTCTCCAGCCAGAATTTCGCTGCCGCTTCGTTACGCCAGTAGTAGAAGGTACGCTCGCCAGTGTCATCGGTTTCGATGTAATAGAGGCCTGGCAGGCGATTTTCCATCCGCTGCGTTAGCGAGGTATCCACATTTTCATGCTGCCACGCCTCCAGCATCTGTTGGCTGAAACTGTCGGTACCCAGCGCCGTCACATAGTGAACGGCCAGAGCGGCAGAATCGACCTGACGGGCAATATAAACGGAGGTATTCAGCGTGTCGCCGCCGAAGCCGCGCTGAACATCAGCGCCTTTCTGCGACAGCTCAATCATGCATTCGCCAATCACGGCAATCTTTTTAGACATAGTCGTGAACCTGATCTGTAAAAATTAGCGTTAGTGTGCGCTGTGGATGTTTAGTGGTCAATAATATTAAAACATCGGTCCATTATTTTTTTGAGCAAGTGCGTATTTTTGACAAGTTTCGGGGTCTGTTTTTATTTTGCCAGGGACCGAGGGTAAAGTTCTCTGCCTGAACGCCGATAACCTTTGACGAGTCCGGACAGTCACACTCCCATTAACAGGACAACTGAGATGATAAAGCAGGTTATCCAGCAGCTACGCGTTCCTGATGCAGGTATAGAGAATTTGCAGGAACGGCGCTATTGGCTGCAATGCGAGCGTGCCTATACTTACCAGCCGATATACCAGACGGATGGCCGTTTGATGGCGGTTGAACTTCTCACTGTCGTCACCCATCCTGATAACCCTTCCAGACGTATTGCCCCGGATCGTTATTTCGCGGAGTTAGCGGTTCGACACCGCATTGACGTAGTGAAAGAACAACTTCATCAGCTTGAACAAAAAGCGGATTTTTTCACTCGCCATCACTTATTGGCATCAGTCAATGTCGACGGCCCTACGCTGATTGCCATGCGACGACAGCCGGACATTCTGGCAGCGATGGAGCGCTTACCCTGGCTGCGTTTCGAATTGGTGGAACATATTCGTTTGCCGAAAGACTCCTCTTTCGCCTCGATGTGTGAGTTCGGCCCGCTGTGGCTGGATGATTTTGGTACCGGTATGGCCAATTTTTCAGCGCTGAGCGAAGTGCGTTATGACTACATTAAAGTGGCGCGCGAGCTGTTCGTCATGCTGCGTCAGTCTCCGGAGGGACGCAACCTGTTCACTCTGCTGCTGCAACTGATGAACCGCTACTGCCGCGGCGTTATTGTCGAGGGCGTGGAGACGCTGGAAGAGTGGCGTGATGTGCAGCGTTCGCCCGCCTTTGCCGCCCAAGGCTATTTTCTTTCTCGACCCGTGCCGCTGATATCGCTCGAAGAGGTGATTCTGACCCTGTAACGCCAGACTGTTCCCGTAATACGTGGTATTACGAGGCGCGGTCATCCTCCTTTTTCGTCTGGCTGAACTATCTTTAGGACAGGCAAGGGAAGAAGTGAGGAAATAACACATGACTAAAGCAGGCAAAATAACCGCCGCCATCACAGGGACTTTCTTGTTGTTGATCGCCATAGTGATTTTGTTGATCGCAACATTTGACTGGAACCGCCTCAAACCGACCATCAACCAGAAAGTCTCTACCGAATTGAACCGGCCTTTCGCTATTCGCGGCGATTTAGGCGTGGTGTGGGAACGCCAAAAACAGGAGACCGGCTGGCGAAGCTGGGTACCGTGGCCGCATGTTCACGCGGAAGACGTCATTCTCGGCAATCCGCCGGATATTCCGGAAGTTACGATGGTACATCTGCCACGCGTTGAGGCGACGCTTGCCCCGCTGGCGCTCCTGACCAAAACCGTCTGGCTGCCGTGGATCAAACTGGTGAAACCCGACGCGCGTCTTATTCGTCTGTCCGAGAAAACCAATAACTGGTCCTTTAACCTCGCGCAAGACAAGAATACGGACCCCAATGCTAAACCTTCCGCCTGGTCCTTCCGGCTGGATAATATTCTCTTCGACCAGGGGCGAATCGCGATCGATGATAAGGTCAGTAAAGCGGATATCACTATTCTGGTCGATCCGTTAGGCAAACCGTTGCCGTTCAGCGAAGTGACGGGAACGAAAGGCAAAGCAGACAAATCCACCGTGGGCGACTATGTCTTCGGCCTGAAGGCGCAGGGGCGTTATAACGGGGAACCGTTGACCGGTACGGGCAAAATAGGCGGTATGCTGGCGCTACGCAGCGAAAGTACGCCTTTTCCTGTGCAGGCCGATTTCCGCTCTGGCAACACGCGGGTGGCTTTTAGCGGCGTGGTGAACGAGCCGATGAAAATGGGCGGCGTCGATCTGCGGCTTAAATTCTCTGGCGATTCACTGGGCGATTTATATGATTTAACCGGCGTGCTGCTGCCGGATACGCCGCCGTTTGAGACCGATGGGCGATTGGTGGCGAAAATTGACGCCGAAAAGTCATCGGTATTTGATTATCGCGGTTTTAATGGGCGCATTGGCGACAGTGATATCCACGGCTCCCTCACTTATACCACCGGTAAACCGCGCCCTAAACTGGAAGGCGATGTCGAATCGCGCCAGTTACGACTGGCCGATCTTGGGCCGCTGATTGGCGTGGATTCCGGGAAAGACGCTGAGCAGTCGAAACGGTCTGAACAGCGCAAAGGCGAGAAGAATGTTCAGCCGGCGGATAAAGTGTTGCCTTACGATCGCTTTGAAACCGACAAATGGGACGTTATGGACGCCGATGTCCGGTTTAAAGGCCGGCGTATTGAGCATGGCGGCAGTCTACCGATTAGCGATCTTTCGACCCATATCATCCTGAAAAACGCCGACTTACGTCTACAGCCGCTGAAGTTTGGTCTGGCAGGCGGCAGTATTGTCTCCAACATCCATCTGGAAGGGGATAAAAAGCCAATGCAGGGGCGGGCGGATATACAGGCGCGTCGGCTGAAGCTTAAAGAACTGATGCCGGATGTGGAGCTGATGCAGAAAACGCTGGGCGAGCTGAACGGCGATGCGGATATTCGCGGGACGGGCAACTCGGTCGCCGCGCTGCTTGGCAACAGTAACGGCAATCTGAAATTATTGATGAATGATGGATTGATTAGCCGCAACCTGATGGAAATCGTGGGGCTGAACGTCGGCAACTATATTGTCGGGCAGATTTTTGGCGATGACGAAGTGCGGGTTAACTGCGCGGCGGCGAATCTCAATATTGCGAACGGCGTGGCGCGACCGCAAATTTTTGCTTTTGATACAGAAAATGCGTTGATTAACGTGACCGGTACGGCGAGCTTCGCCTCTGAACAGCTCGATTTAACCATTGATCCGGAAAGTAAGGGGATTCGTATTATTACGCTGCGATCGCCGCTGTACGTGCGCGGGACATTTAAAAATCCGCAGGCGGGCGTCAAGCCCGGCCCGCTGATTGCGCGCGGCGCGGTTGCGGCAGCGCTGGCGACGTTGGTAACGCCCGCCGCCGCGCTATTGGCGCTCATTTCGCCCTCTGAAGGCGAAGCCAATCAGTGCCGGACGATTTTAACGCAGATGAAGCAGTAACGTGAAACGTAGCGCCGGATGATGCCATCCGGCGCCCTATTACAACGCCTGATGACGCGTCTCATGGGTTAATAGCAGTGCAATCAGCGTCAGCGCCGCCATTGACGCCAGGTAAACCCCTACCGCCGCCAGCCCGTAGTGGCTTTGCAGCCATGCGGCAATATACGGCGCGACGGAAGCGCCCAGAATCGATGACACATTGTAGGAAAACGATGCGCCGGTATAGCGCACTTCCGTCGGAAATAGCTCCGGCAGCAGCGCTCCCATTGGGCCGAAGGTCAGCCCCATCAGGCTCAGGCCTAACAACAGGAACACGAATACCAGCGCTGGATTGCCTGAACCCAGCAGCGGGGTAAAGGCGAACAACGCGAAGAGAATGATGAGCGTGGTAATGATGACCATGCTTTTCCGACGGCCAAATGCGTCCGCCAGCAGGCCGGCGACGGGCACCATCACGCCAAAACCAATCACCGCCATCATCAGCATCCACAGTATTTCATTGCGCGGCAAGCCAAGCCCCACCGGCGCGGCGGCAGTGCTGTAAGTCATGGAATAGACGGTCATGATATAGAACAGCGTGTAGGTCGCCAGCATGATAAACGTGCCGAGAATGGTTACGCGGACATGCTTCGTCAGCAACGTGCCCAGCGGTATTTTTACCTGCTTTTTCGCTGCGGCGACTTTCGCAAACACCGGCGTTTCATGCAGCGACACGCGCACATACAGGCCGATAATCACCAGCACCGCCGAGAAGATAAACGGCACGCGCCAGCCCCAGCTCATAAACTGCTCGTCGGTCAGCAGCCAGGAGAGCAACAGGAAGGTGCCATTGGCAAAAAAGAAGCCGATCGGCGCGCCCAACTGCGGGAAGGAGCCATATAGCGCGCGTTTGCGCGGCGGCGCATTCTCCGTCGCTAATAACGCCGCGCCGCCCCATTCGCCGCCCAGCCCCAGTCCCTGACCGAAACGCGCCAGCGCCAGCAGCAGCGGCGCGAAAATACCTATCGTCGCGTAGCCCGGTAACAGACCGATAATGACCGTGGAGATCCCCATCGTCAGCAGCGAAGCCACCAGCGTGACTTTGCGGCCTACCCGGTCGCCGAAGTGGCCGAATAGCGCAGAGCCGATCGGACGCGCCACAAACGCGATAGCGAAGGTGGCGAGCGATTGTAGCGTTGCCGCAGTGGGATCGCCCTGGGGGAAGAAGATAAGGGGGAACACGATCACCGCAGCGGTGGCGTAAATATAGAAGTCGAAGAACTCAATTGCGGTGCCGATAAGCGAGGCAATAACGACTTTATTGCGTGAGTTTACCGGAACATGTTCCTGCTCATGGTCGAGTGTTGTGGCGGTTGCTTGCATACTATTTTCTTATTTTTAGCGAACGAATAGCCATATTACGCACAGCAAAAGTTATATTTCAATGTGTAACAAAAGCCAAAAATGGTCAAAAAAAGCGCAAAAAGGGGATAATGTTTAAGCCAGCCATTTTGCGTCTATGAAATGCTTCACATAATTTTAGAATTGGTGGATAAAACTGGTTTAAGGTTAAATAAAAGTTAATTACTGGATTTATATGCTGAAACAATGAGATGAGGCGGAAGGACGTGCCTGATTGTACCGCCGGGTACGCTTTGCTTGCCCGGCCTGGGACCACACGCCAGTAGGCCGAATGACGACGCCGTGCGTGCCATCCGGCAGCAAGCCGCAGACTAGCGTTGCGTTTTACCCGGCATTCGCGGGTCGTCCTTATATTCGGCGGTGGCTATCCAGGCCGCGCAGAATAACGTCAGGCGGGCAAAAAAGTAGAAGAATGCCATCAGACCGAGTACGGAGCCAAACGCCGCGCCGGAAGGCGATTTCACCAGTGACGGCAGCGTATAGGTCATAATGATTTTAATCACCTCAAAACCGATAGCGGCAATAAATGTCCCGCGAATCAACGCTTTTTTACGGGGACGATGGCGAGGCAGTCGCCAGAAAATCCAGAAGAAAAGCAGATAGTTGGCAAAAATAGAGATGGCCAGACCGATCAAATGCCAGGCCGGTTTTAACCATTCGATGCTGTCGAGATACAAGGCGGAGATGATCATCTGCTGGGCGGAACCGGCGATGGAAGTAATGGACAGCGTAATGATTAAAGCGATTAATAATCCAATCAGCGAGATAAAATCGCGCAGATATTTGAGCCAGATTTTCTCCTGATCCTGTGGCTTGCGCTCCCAGACGTCCCGTGACTGGGCGCGAATCGCTTCCCGCAGGTTGCCCATCCAGTTAACGCCGGAATAGAGCGCGATACCCAGTCCGACCAGCCCTACCGTGGTACGCTGTTGAACCGCCGTATTAATCGTATTTTTAAGCGTGGACGCCAGCGTAGGATCGCTCACATTCATCAATATCTTGCTGAAAATATCTTCCAGTAGATTAGGGTGCGAGGCGAGGATAAAACCTGCCGCGGCAAAGGACACCATCATTATCGGGATCATCGACAGAAACGAAAAGTAGGTGATAGCCGCGCCAAACTGATTACCCAGTCGATCGTTAAAACGTTCGGTCGCGCGAATGAGGTGGGCCACCATTGGTTGACGCTGAATTTTTTGCATCAGGGTGGTGACGGAATGCAACGCCTGATTTGCCTTTTCGTTTTTTTCCGGGGCGTCATGCGGCTGCGTTTTTATTTTTTGTATCGGGTCGTGCTCCAGTTCCTGAATAGGGCGTTTTACGTCATTTTCCTGCGTCATCAGGTCGGTAGTCCTTCATCATTAATAGAATATGTCAGTATAGCTTCTCCCCGGTGGATGCTGAAAATGCGGCTACTCTGCGGCCTCTTTAATGGTTTCCGTCAGCCATACCATAAACAGGTGTACCCGGCGGGAAAGATTACGGCGATGGGGATAATGCAGCGTCACCGGCAGTGGAGCGGCGCGATATTGCGGTAAAATTTCAATGAGCGTTCCGGCGCGTAACGCCTCCCGTACAGCAATGCGCGGCGTCTGAATGATTCCTAATCCTGCCAGACAGGCCGTATGCCAGGTCTCCGTACTGTTTACCGTTAGCATTCCGCCGGTTTTTACCCACTGCATATCGTGGGGAGTTTCAAAGGCAAAACCCGGTGAAGAAACTCCCGGGGTCAATGAATAATGCACCACCGCATGTGAGGCGAGATCGTCAAGGTTTTCTGGATACCCAAAGCGCGCCAGGTATTGTGGGCTGGCGCAGTTCACTCTTCTCAGTTTGCCAAGCGGGCGCGTCAGTATCCCTGGCGCATGTAGCGGCTCTGTACGCACCACGCAGTCGAAATCTTCCCGTAGTAAATCGACCTGTCGATCGCTACTACAAAGTTCCAGCGCAATGCCGGGATACTGATGCAAAAAAGTGGGCAGGCGCGGCATGATAAGGCTGTTTGCGAGACATGGCGGTATATCTACCCGTATTTTGCCGCTGATACTGGCGGGATCAGGCTGGAAAAGACCCTCCAGTTCATCCAGGTTACTCAACAGATCTTTTGCCCGTTCGTAGTAAACCATTCCGTCCTGAGTAAGCTGTACCCGCCGGGTGGTGCGGTGGAGCAGGCGGATGCCCAGTTGATGTTCTAACGCTTGTATTTGCCGTGAGACGCTGCCTTTGGGAAGGCCGATATCCTCTGCTGCACGGGAAAAACTTTCCCGTTCCGCCACGCGTACAAACAATTTCATTGCATATATTTTATCCATCATCAGGCTCTATTATTGTTTTTATTGAAACAGTGACGCTGAAGCGGCTGGTTTTATTGATTTTCTAGCATCTAATAAGCCCTTTCGCAATCATTGCTCGCGTGACGAATACGTCTGATCGCGTTGTGCGGCGGATTTATCGCCTTCTGGCCAGGCTTTTTAGCGCCAAAAAGCCGATAAACGGGACGAGAGCGGTAAAACACGCTGATAGCCGCGGGTGTAGTGGGAGAGAGAAATGCATGTACATACACGGTATTGTCATTGACCCATCGTCGCGGTTTTCAGGCGGATTGGCTATTTTTTAACAAAATGTGCTACTTTATTTTTTGTAACACATCAGGCGAAAAGCAGATATTTCCTTTGTGACGCGCCAGGCGTACTCTTCATTAAATTAATATTCAAATTAGCCTTGGCTGTTCGCGCTAATAAGATATTCCTTACTTTAAAAGGCTAATTTTAGCGAATTCTGTAATCCCGATGTTGAAGCTGTAAATATTCATAACCTTTCCCTTCCTCAACCAATGACTATCGGTAAAATGGCCTATACCAAATGGCGACTTCTTATTTTACCCTACGGGTAATACCCTTCCTCATCTTGAGACTATTATCTTACCCAGGTGGAGAAAAGTAATGCAGGTAATCATGTTTGACAGGCAGTCAATATTTATTCATGGAATGAAAATCAGTTTGCAGCAGCACATTCCAGGAATAAGTATCCAGAGTGTCGGTCAGGCAGAAGAACTCTGGCAAAAAATAGAAAGCGCGCCGGATGCGCTGGTCATGCTGGATAGCGGCCTGGATGCTGAATTTTGCCGCGAGGTGCTACAAAGAATCGCGCAGCAATTTCCGGAGGTGAAGATTATTATCACGGCGATGGATGGCAGTCAAAAGTGGCTGCATGAAGTCATGCAATTTAACGTTCAGGCCGTGGTGCCACGCGATTCTGATGCCGAAACCTTTGTCCTTGCGCTCAATGCTGTCGCTCGCGGGATGATGTTTTTACCGGGGGATTGGTTAAATTCAACGGAGCTGGAGTCCCGTGATATAAAAGCGTTAAGCGCCCGCCAGCGGGAAATTTTACAGATGCTTGCCGCAGGAGAATCAAATAAACAAATTGGGCGGGCGTTAAATATTAGTACCGGGACGGTTAAAGCGCATCTGGAGTCGCTTTACCGGCGGCTGGATGTAAAAAATCGTACCCAGGCCGCCATGATGTTAAATGAATCGAATTAGCGACGTTAAATTCGCAGTCCGCTTATTTCTGGCTGTGAAATATCACCCGTATTGATTAATGATAAAAAACGCTGATGTCCGATGCTGAACATCAGCGCAATAAGCGTTTCGCGTTGAAACCGATCGTTAAGTTCCGGCAAACAATTCTGTAGCAGCATATCGCAGCTATTGAGGTCATCCAGCAAGAATGCCTCCGCCTGTTCGGGCGTAATGAACGTCAGCGTCTCATCCGGCGTCAACATATGCCCGTAACCAATCACCCAGTTACCCTGCCGATCGCGATACTTTTCCAGCGACAGACCCTGCCACTGTTTAATAAACGCGATGCAGGCGGAGCTAAAGCGAGATGAAATGTGCGGCATGGCATCTTTCTCATAAAAAGCGCGATTATAAAGTGTGCTGCACGCGTGGCTAGCGGTCAGACGGCCAAACGCAGGCAGGGAAAAGGTCTATGCCGTTCAGCGTCACGCCGCGTTGACAGAATGAAAAACTGATGTTTTTGGTTAGTAACCGATCTTCTTATAAATTTGCAATCATTAAGATTAAGTCACTGAAATGTGGCTAAATCTGTTATATCTATGAAAAAACATAATTAAAAGAAAACGAAGATCTCGTCGCGGGATCGTCTTTTTAGGGAAGATAATGACGAATAGCGCTTCGCAGGCGACACGCGCGCCTTTTGAACATAGCCTGGGGATTATCCGCCAGGCATCAATAGAAATCCTGCTGCTGCTGGGTATTCATACCACAGAGGGAAAAGAGCCCCGGTGGTTCATGGAACAACTTGAGCAGGCGCGTCTTAACCTGGGCGGTTGGGGCGCGGTGGCGAAAAAATTGCGGATAAATGACGCGCAGTTGAGCCAGTTTATGCTGCAACTGCGTCACCTTCAGCAGCATGTTCCCCAGTATGACAGCGGGCAAGAGGTGAGCGAAAATCAACTCCTTGCCGCGTTGCGTTTTGTCACCTCGCTGGAACATCTACGTCAGCAGCAGCCGCTACTGACGTATCAAACTGAGCTGGAAGACCCCGACCAGGAGGCGCATCTTGAGGCGCAGCGTCAGCTTCGGGCGATAGAACTGACGTTAAAAGCGCTTATTGCGCGCGCATGGCCGGATCGGGCGTCGCTGAATCACTACCTCAAGCAACATTTTGGCCCGGACCGTTTGCGCCAGTGGTTAAAACAGGGAGAAGATCAACATGCGCTGGAAGGCATGTTGTTCAGCGAACTGGCGCTTATGGTGGTCGATAAAAAATTGTTTGCCCGTCATTACGTCAGAATTTTTAATGACGCCTCAGCGTTAACGCTGTTCGCCGAGTCGCGCACTACCCTGCGTATGTTTCTGGATGATTGCCGCCTCGCGCGAAACGAGGTTATCGCCAGGCAGCCGCTCACCTCAGCGCAGCTTATGCTGCTAAACGTTCAGTATCAGCAAATCGTTCGGCCCATCCAGCGCGCCTATGCCGAAAAACGTACTCGCGTGAATCCCGCTTCGTTTCTGCTGGCGGATGAACGTGAATTGCGCCAGTTCTGGGAAACCGCGCGGCTTAAAGATCGGCAGGCCGGGGGAGATAAGCATGAGATTAGCGAGAGCATAGAACCACCGCGTAAGCGGCCTCCGCGTACGCCTGAAGAGCGTGAGCAACTTATTTCCGGCACTTTGTGGGCCGGGGTTGGCGTCATGACGCTGGCGATACTGGCGGGCGCGTTCTGGCTATTTAGTTCGTCGTCGCCAGGCTCCGATAACGGGCAAGCGCCCGCAATGGCGCAGGATGAACCGCCGCGCGAGGCGCCTTCCGCGCGGGAAACGCTCAATCATATGGGGATTACCTGGGATGCGTTTACCATGCGGGCGGCGATAGAGCGCAATGATACGCGGGTGACGGCGCTGTTCCTCCAGGGCGGAATGAACTGGCAGCTCGCGTGGACGGAGCAGGCGTTTGCGGCAGGACATACCGAGGTGCTGCAACTGTTGTTGCGTTATCCCGCGCTGATGGATGAGGTCAAACCCTGCCGACGATTTATCACAACGTTAAGTCATGACATGTCGAGCGGCGCGCCGCTGACCGCGATGCATAAAACCTATTTGCAAACGTTTTGCACCGTTCCGGCTGTTGTGACGCGCCAGCAGCACGATACGGAGCAGGCCCGATTGCGCGCTGAGGCCCGGCCCAGCGCAGACAATAAAAAATGGCTGAAAATTCAGTCAGCCATTTATGATGCGATTCACTGAGGTCGGAGCAGGTTAAGGCTCTCCGTAAAGGCCAATCAGGCGGCGCACCACGCCATTGGTCCAGCCGAACCCATCCTGTAGCGGATACTCGCCCCCGCCGCCTTCGCGGGGCGTACCGCCGGAAATATGGTATTTCTCGATCAGTTTATGGTGCTCCTGATAAAAATGGTTCACTGTTTTTAACCAGTTATGGGCGATTTCATCGCCCAGCATATCGTCGCCATACAGTTTGAAGCCCTGAATCGCCATCCATTGCAGCGGTGCCCAGCCGTTCGGTTTATCCCACTGTTCGCCGGTTTCGTATTCGGTCGCCATAATCCCGCCGGGCGTTAACAGACGGCTGCGTACCACGTTTGCCAGACGGTCGGCCTGCTCGTGGTTCGCCATACCGACATACAGCGGCACGATACTGGCGGCGGAAAAGAGCGCCATTTCTTCGCGTCGCCAGTCATAGTCCCGATAACAGCCGTTTTCATCATCCCACAGATAATGGTTTACGGCGGCGCGTCGGTCGCTGGCTTTCTGGCGAAATAGCGCCTCGGTGTCACGTTCGCCTTTCAGTGCTGAAATATTGGCGATAGCGCTCTCCAGTTTATACAGAAAAGCGTTCAAATCGATAGGGATAAACTGGGTAGTGCGTATGCTGGCAAGCCGGCCCGCATCGCGTAGCCAGCGTGAAGAATAGTCCCAACCGGACGCCGCCCCGGCGCGCAAATCCCGGTAGACTTCATTGGGCGGACGACCGGAGTGTTTTGCGGTTTCGACATCTTCCAGCCAGGACTCGTCGCGCGGCGTGTCGCGATCGTCCCAGTAGCGGTTCAGCAGGGAACCGTCCGGCATCCGCACAACGTGGCGATAAGCCTGGTTGAGCGCCAGCGATTCGGCGCCGTCCATCCAGAAGGCGTATTCCATTTTGAGATGGTCGAGATAACGCCGCGCGCCGCGTACGCCATCTTCTTCGAATAGTTCAACCATCAGGGCGAAAACCGGCGGCTGCGAGCGGCTCAGATAATAGGTCCGGTTGCCGTTGGGAATATGGCCATAGTTTTCAATCATCCAGGCGAAATTATCCGCCATACATTTAAGTAAGTCTTCGCGCCCGCTTTCCGCCAGACCCAGCATGGTAAAATAAGAGTCCCAATAATAGGTTTCGCTAAAACGGCCTCCCGGCACGATATAGGATTGCGGCAGCGCCAGCAGCGAAGACCACGGAATATGATCCTGCGGTTCGCGCGTCAGTATCGGCCAAAGCTGGTCAATATGTTCTTTGAGCGAGTTTTCGGGGTTAGAGACATACTCGCTGGATAAGGTTTCCGGTAGCCAGAAATGGTTCTCGACGAAGCGGCGTAAGTCAAAATCACGGTGGCGTCTGACCTTACGGTAGCGGATCAGGATATCAAGCGGGTCCATCTTCGGCGCGCAGTCCGGGAACGTTTTACTGTCTGGAAACAGTTTTGTTGACTGTACATGCTCGAACAGTTCGAGATACCGATCGGCAGGGGTCAGGGCGTCAGAGGCGGGAAGCCCCTCGATCATCTCCGGCTCCGGTTCCGCCTCGATCATTTCATCCAGCTTTAACTCGCACGGGTCTGTTTCATAAAGCAGATCGACATCAATAGTCAGATCTTCAGAAGGCGTGGGGTTTAATTTCTGGTTGAGCATAATGACAAGGACCTCCGGCTTGCGTCGTAAAAGATACGGGTGTTGCCCGGCTGTCTATTAAGCGTAGACATTCGCTTCGATACCTGAGTGGCAAAGTGTGCGATAGATCACATTTTGCAATTTGTCTCTCAAGAAAAACACTTCATAACTTACTGAATAGTATTGCGAAAATCCTATTTTCATGACGCCCACCCCAGACCTAAAATCAGAACATTCGTTTCATAGCGGTATCACTACGTCACCGCATGGCGTGGATTCACAAGCAAAGGTAACGTAAATAGTTATAATACAAGCTATGGCACCATGATAATACAAATGGATACAAATGATCGAGCAACCCGACAGTAAAAGCGCCAAACCGCTTTATAAGCAGCTTGAAGCCGCCTTAAAAGAGGCCATTGCGCGTGGAGAGTATAAACCAGGCCAGCAGATCCCGACGGAAAATGAACTGAGCGCGCGCTGGCAGGTGAGCAGGGTCACGGTCCGTAAGGCGTTGGATGCGCTGACGCGTGAAAATTTGCTGACCCGTGTCTCCGGCAAAGGCACCTTTGTCTCTGGTGAGAAATTTCAGCGTAGCATGACCGGCATCATGAGTTTCAGCGAGTTATGCCAGTCCCAGGGACGTCGCCCGGGGTCACGCACTATCAAATCCGTTTTTGAATCGGTAGACGATGAGACAAAAGCGTTACTGAATATGAACGATGGCGAAAAAGCGGTCGTCATTGAACGTATCCGCTATGCCGACGATGTGGCGGTATCGCTGGAAACCGTACATCTTCCCCCACGTTTTGCGTTTTTGCTGGACGAAGATCTTAATAATCACTCTTTGTATGAATGCTTACGCGAGAAACACCACTTATGGTTTACCCACTCCCGTAAGATGATCGAACTGGTTTATGCCAGCTTTGAAGTCGCCCATTATCTTGGCGTCAACGAGGGTTATCCGCTGATCCTGATAAAAAGTGAAATGATTGATAACAAAGGAGAACTCTCCTGCGTTTCGCAACAGTTGATTGTCGGCGATAAAATACGGTTTACCGTATGATGTCAGCATTACGCTAACGAAGAGCAGGCTGAATCGGGATCCAGATCGCGGATCCCGATTTTTTTTGGTTTCCATCTTGATCAAATGTCTTTAAATGTCATATAAAAATAACAATACATTATGAGTCATTTATGGCGAATCCTCGCCTGTATCATTGATGGAACCAGAGGAAAGCATGATGGGTATGAAAGAGACAGTTAGCAATATTGTGACCAGCCAGGCAGAGAAAGGAGGCGTTAAACACGTCTATTATGTGGCGTGCGGCGGTTCTTATGCGGCGTTCTATCCGGCGAAAGCATTTTTAGAAAAAGAAGCGAAAGCGTTGACTGTCGGTCTGTATAACAGCGGAGAATTTATTAACAACCCGCCGGTAGCGCTGGGAGAAAATGCCGTTGTGGTTGTCGCCTCCCACAAAGGTAATACGCCAGAGACAATTAAAGCGGCTGAAATCGCCCGTCAGCACGGCGCGCCGGTCATTGGTTTAACCTGGATAATGGATTCACCGTTGGTGGCGCATTGCGACTATGTGGAAACGTACACGTTTGGCGACGGTAAAGATATTGCCGGAGAGAAAACGATGAAAGGCCTGCTGAGTGCGGTCGAACTGCTCCAGCAGACGGAAGGGTATGCGCACTATGACGATTTTCAGGATGGCGTCAGCAAAATCAACCGTATCGTCTGGCGCGCTTGCGAGCAGGTTGCGGAACGCGCGCAGGCGTTCGCGCAGGAATATAAAGACGATAAAGTCATTTACACCGTCGCCAGCGGCGCGGGCTATGGCGCAGCCTACCTACAGAGCATCTGCATCTTTATGGAAATGCAATGGATACATTCCGCCTGTATTCATAGCGGTGAGTTTTTCCACGGGCCGTTTGAAATTACCGATGCGAATACGCCTTTCTTCTTCCAGTTTTCCGAGGGCAATACGCGGGCGGTGGATGAACGCGCGTTAAACTTCCTGAAAAAATATGGCCGCCGGATTGAAGTTGTCGATGCGAAAGAGCTGGGGCTATCGACCATTAAAACCACGGTTATTGATTACTTTAACCACTCTCTCTTTAATAACGTTTATCCCGTTTACAATCGGGCGTTAGCTGAGGCGCGTCAGCATCCGTTAACGACGCGCCGCTATATGTGGAAAGTGGAATATTAATTACATCAGGATGGATAAAAAAGCAGGGACGCTTTTTATTGTAAAGACAAACAAGGAATAATGATGAGCATCAGCGTATTGGGTATTGGCGACAACGTTGTCGATAAATACCTGCATTCCGGCATCATGTACCCCGGCGGTAATGCATTAAATTTTGCTGTCTATGCGAAATTAGCAGACATCCCCAGCGCGTTTATGGGGGCGTTTGGCAATGACGACGCCGCGCAGCACGTACAGGATGTATTACACCAGCTACAGATAGACATCTCTCACAGCCGCCATTATACCGGCGAAAATGGGTATGCCTGTATCCGTCTCTCGCATGGCGATCGGCAATTTGTCGCCAGCAACAAAAACGGCGTATTGCGGGAACATCCTTTTAGTCTGTCTGACGACGATCTTCGCTATATATCACAATTTACCTTAGTCCATTCCAGTATTAACGGCCACCTGGAATCGGAACTGGAGAAAATTAAACAACAAACTGTCTTACTCTCTTTTGATTTTTCCGGGCGCGGTACAGACGACTATTTTGAAAAGGTATGCCCGTGGGTAGATTATGGATTTGTCTCCTGTAGCGGGTTATCGCCAGATGAAATCAAAATAAAACTCAATAAACTTTATCGTTATGGCTGTCGGCATATTATTGCCACCTGCGGGCATGAAAAAGTTTATTATTTTTCCGGCGCGGATTATCTGGAGTGGCAACCTGCTTATATCGAACCTGTCGATACGCTGGGCGCAGGCGACGCCTTCTTAACCGGTTTTTTGCTTTCCATTTTGCAATCGGGTATGGCGGAACCCGATAAAGAAAGCGTGTTACGCGCCATGCGGCAGGGCGGGAAATCGGCGGCGCAGGTGTTATCTCATTACGGCGCATTTGGTTTTGGTAAACCGTTTGCACAATAGGTTACGTCCCTCAATGTAAAGCGACACTCACTCCAGATAACCCAGGAGGAAGTATGTTTTGGACGGAATTATGTTTTATCCTTGTGGCCCTGATGATAGGCGCCAGGATCGGCGGCGTATTTTTAGGGATGGTCGGCGGGTTAGGCGTCGGCGTGATGGTTTTTATTTTTGGCCTGACGCCTTCTACGCCACCGATTGATGTTATTCTGATTATTCTTTCTGTTGTCCTGGCGGCCGCTTCTTTACAGGCCTCCGGCGGGCTGGATTTACTGGTTAAACTGGCGGAAAAAATTCTGCGTCGCCACCCTCGTTACATTACGCTATTAGCGCCGTTTATCTGTTATATATTCACTTTTATGTCAGGAACGGGGCATGTCGTTTATAGTTTGCTACCGGTTATTTCTGAAGTCGCACGGGATTCAGGTATTCGACCGGAACGTCCTTTATCTATTTCCGTTATTGCATCGCAACAGGCGATCACCGCCAGTCCTATATCTGCCGCCATGGCGGCGATGATTGGTTTAATGGCGCCGTTGGGCGTCTCTATTTCAACCATAATGATGATTTGCGTGCCTGCCACGTTAATCGGCGTAGCGATGGGGGCAATAGCGACCTTTAATAAAGGAAAAGAGTTAAAAGACGATCCGGAATATCAACGTCGGCTTGCTGAAGGGTTAATTAAACCTGCGCAGAAAGAAAGTAAAAATACGGTGGTCACTTCGCGCGCCAAATTGTCGGTGGCGTTATTTCTGACCAGCGCGATCGTTATCGTTCTGTTAGGACTGATTCCGGCGCTGCGGCCCATGGTGGAAACAGCGAAAGGGCTACAACCGCTTTCGATGTCCGCCGCTATCCAGATTACGATGCTCTCTTTTGCCTGCCTGATTGTGTTGTTATGTCGGCCGCAGGTCGATCAGATTATCAGCGGTACGGTATTTCGGGCGGGCGCGCTGGCGATTGTCTGCGCCTTCGGCCTGGCCTGGATGAGTGAGACGTTCGTGAATGGTCATATCGCGTTGATTAAGGCAGAAGTGCAAACTCTATTGCAACAGCATACCTGGCTTATCGCCATTATGATGTTTTTCGTGTCCGCTATGGTCAGCAGCCAGGCGGCAACGACGTTAATTCTGTTGCCGCTGGGACTGGCGTTAGGGTTGCCTGCTTATGCATTAATTGGCTCCTGGCCTGCCGTTAACGGCTATTTCTTTATTCCGGTGGCGGGGCAGTGTCTGGCGGCGCTGGCGTTTGACGATACCGGTACGACGCGTATCGGCAAATATGTGCTTAACCATAGTTTTATGCGTCCGGGATTAGTTAACGTGATTGTCTCGGTCATTGTCGGGCTGTTAATAGGAAAAATGGTTCTGGCCTGATTGTTATTAAATTTTTTATAGCACACGTCACTTATTATTTTTAATTCAGAGGAAGAAAATGAAAATCAGAATTTTCATGGCCACCGTGTTGCTGCTCATCAGCCACTGTGTATTTAGCACAACGTCACTACCGCATATTGTTATTCTCGCGACAGGCGGTACTATCGCCGGGACGGCAGCCAATAATACGCAAACCGCCGGATATAAATCCGGTGAACTTGGCGTGCAAACATTAATAAATGCCGTGCCGGAAATGAATAATATCGCTCGCGTTGACGGCGAGCAGGTGGCGAATATTGGTAGCGAAAATATGACCAGCGATATTATCCTGAAACTTTCACAGAAGGTGAATGCGTTATTGGCGCGGGATGATGTTGACGGTGTGGTCATTACTCATGGCACTGACACGCTCGATGAAACCGCCTACTTTCTTAATTTGACCGTGAAAAGCGACAAACCGGTGGTGTTTACCGCTGCAATGCGGCCCGCGTCGGCAATCAGCGCCGATGGCGCAATGAACCTGCTGGAAGCGGTCACGGTGGCTGCTGACCCGAATGCGAAGGGACGCGGTGTAATGGTTGTTTTAAACGATCGTATTGGTTCGGCGCGCTTTGTAACGAAAACCAATGCCACGACTCTGGATACCTTTAAAGCGCCGGAAGAGGGCTATCTGGGGGTCATCGTTAATGGTCAGCCACAGTTCGAAACGCGGGTGGAAAAAATTCATACCCTGCGATCTGTTTTTGACGTACGTAATATCAAGAAATTACCCAATGTGGTGATTATTTACGGCTATCAGGACGACCCGGAATATATGTATGATGCGGCGATCGCCCATCACGCGGACGGTATTATTTATGCCGGAACCGGCGCAGGTTCGGTCTCGGTACGCAGCGACGCGGGGATTAAAAAAGCGGAGAAAGCCGGGATTATCGTGGTGCGCGCTTCCCGCACCGGAAACGGCGTAGTACCGTTGGATAAAGGGCAGCCAGGGCTGGTGTCTGACTCGCTCAACCCGGCGAAGGCGCGAGTGTTGCTGATGACGGCATTAACTCAGACGCGTAATCCGGAACTGATCCAGAGTTATTTCAGTACGTATTAATCATGCAGGCTTGTGCGCCCACCCTCGAAGATGGGCGCACAAGATCTTAACGCATGGTCACAAACTCTTCCGATGCGGTCGGGTGGATGGCGACGGTATTATCGAAGTCTTTCTTGGTAGCGCCCATCTTCAGCGCTACCGCGAAGCCCTGCAACATTTCATCCATGCCGAAGCCGATACCGTGGATACCCACAATTTTTTCTTCCGGCCCGACGCAGACCAGCTTCATACGGCACGGCTGGCGGTGTGTCGTTACCGCGGTATACATAGCGGTAAACGATGATTTATAGACTTTCACCTGCTCGTCGCCGTACTGCTCGCGCGCCTGCGGCTCGCTTAACCCGACGGTGCCGATAGGCGGATGGCTAAAGACCACGGTCGGGATGTTGCTGTAGTCCAGATGCTCGTCCGGCTTGTTGTTAAACAGGCGCTCGGAGAGACGGCGACCGGCGGCGACGGCGACTGGCGTTAGCTCTACCGCGCCAGTGTTGTCGCCAACGGCGTAAATGCCTTCAATGTTGGTATTCTGGAATTTATCGACAATGATGTAACCTTTTTCATTGGTTTTCACGCCCGCTGCCGCCAGATTAATATTGTCGGTCGACGGTTCGCGACCAATGGCCCAGATCAGGCAATCAACGGTTTCACTGCGGCCATCTTCCAGTTCCAGAGTCAGACTGCCGTCGGCGTTTTTCACCACCGCTTTCGGCACGGCGTGAGTATGCAGTTGCGGGCCTTCGGCGTTCATCACCTCAACCAGCGTTTCGCTAATCATCGGGTCAAAACTGCGCAGCGGCGCATGTTTACGGACAAACAGATGCGTTTTCGCCCCCAGCGCGTTGATAACGCCAGCCAGTTCAACGGCGATATAACCTGCGCCTACCACTGCGACGCGCTCCGGCAAGGCAGACAGCGCAAAGAAACCGTCGGAATCAATGCCGTATTCCACGCCTGGAATGCTCGGATGGCTCGGACGGCCGCCGGTAGCGATCAAAATATGGTCGGCGGTGATGGTTTCGCCGTTCACTTCAATGGTTTTGGCATCGACAAAGCGGGCAAAGCCTTTAATCACATCCACGTTATTTTTGCCCAGCACGTTGTCGTATGAAGTATGGATGCGGTCAATATACGCGGTACGGCTGGCAATCAGCTTGCTCCAGTCGAACTGATTAATCGTGGTGTCAAAACCGTAGTCCGGGCCATACAGATGAATCGCTTCACGAATCTGCGCGGCATGCCACATCACTTTCTTAGGCACGCAGCCCACGTTAACACAGGTGCCGCCCAGCTCTTTGGCTTCGATGAGCGCGCATTTCTGGCCGTACATAGCGGCGCGGTTAATCGAGGCGATACCGCCGCTGCCGCCGCCGATAGCGATGTAATCATAGTGTTTGGTCATGACCGCTCCTTTATGTTCGTTGTCGGACGGATAGATTCTGCGCTACCCGCCAAAATATTCGCGATTGTATACCTGAAGGTGAAAGGTTCCACCGATGGCTGTGATTACTCCGGCACGATCCAGCTTACCGAAGTGTGTCCGTGACCGTTTGGCGCCAACCTGCTGTGCAGCCACGGTAGCACGTTGTTCATCTGCTGCTCCAGTTTCCACGGCGGGTTAACCACGATCATACCGGAGGCCGTCATCCCGCGCTGATCGCTGTCCGGGCGGATCGCCAGCTCAATTTGCAGGATTTTACGGATGCCGGTGGCCTCCAGATCATGAATCATGCGCTTAATTTGCTGGCGGAGCACCACCGGATACCATAGCGCGTATGTCCCGGTGGCGAAACGTTTATAACCCTCGCTGATGCCGCTGACTACCGCCTGGTAGTCGGTTTTCATTTCATAAGGCGGGTCAATGAGGATCAGACCGCGGCGGGAAACCGGCGGCAATTTGGCTTTCAGTTGCTGATAGCCGTCAGCGCGTTCCACGCGGGCGCGGTTGTCTTTTTGAAACTCCGCGCGCAACAGTGGGAAGTCGCTGGGATGCAATTCCGTGAGTTGCAGACTGTCCTGCTCACGCAGCAACTGGCGGGCGATTAACGGGGAGCCCGGATAGTAGCGTAACTGCCCGCTGCGGTTGAAATGTTTTACGACGCTAATATACGGTTCCAGTTCGGCGGGCAGGTCGTCCTGCTGCCAGATACGGGCGATGCCTTCCAGATACTCTCCGGTACGTTCAGCATGTTCGCTGCCCAACTGATAACGCCCCGCGCCCGCGTGCGTGTCCAGATAGAGAAACGGTTTTTCTTTCTCTTTTAGCGACTCGATGATCAGGCTCTGAACGGTATGTTTAAGGACGTCGGCGTGGTTGCCAGCGTGAAAGCTGTGACGATAACTGAGCATGGATGCAGATATTCCGGGAAGTAAACAAGTTAGCCGATAGTTTACCGCAGATCCGTAGAGATTACCGCTCTTGCGCTTTTATCGCCGTTGGCCAGGAGGAAAAACAAGTAGGCTGTGGCGTCAGAGCGTAAATAACGTCAACGAAGTGATGCAGGCGTCTGGATTGGCCTGTTTTACGGTCTTAAGGAAGGTGGCAAAATTTCGATTGAATAGGGTGTAGTTATGAAGGAAGCGCGTCTGTTTTCTTTGCCCTTCCGCTGTTATCCAGTCGACTGACCAGACTGAACGACCACTGACTCTCGTTGTTCCCGGTTTCGCCTCAATGATGCTGATGAGTGGTATCGCGGTGGTGATACCGTCCGCGACTTCATAGAGGTACTGCATGTCAAAGTAGTAATCCGCGTTATAGCCGCGAGAACTGCCAAATTTTCGCAGCATCAGCGAAGAAGATGAAATTAATTTACGGCCATCTTGCAGATGCTTACTCCGACGGAAAATTTTTCGCCCAGGGAAAATAAAGAAAACAATAAATATCAGTACAATAACCTGTAATAACGTGGTCATATACAATCCTTGTATTCCAGAAACGAAAAAGTTGAGAATATTATACATGGGCAGTTTGCGCAAAAATGACAGCGATTGATGCCACGGCCCTGTTTTCAGAAAAACGCCCATGAAAAACCTATCTGAATTTAACGCTAATCATGCCGCGACGCGTCCACCGACTTACCCCTGTCGGGTCTTATTCTGAAATCGTTTTTATTATGATGATAGTGCTGGTTTTACCTTGTTTATTTGATTAAAACGATAGCGCTAATAATAGAAAAGAAAGGATTCATTGATGTTCCATTATGGAAAATGTGTCGTTCGCACGCTGTTTTTATTACTGGTTTGCTGTTCGCTGTCGGGCTGTCTTTCATTTGGGCTGATACTTGCCACCGATAAAGAGGGCAATCGTCATCAGTCTACCTGGAAATCGGATACCGTTACCGCGCTTTCCTTAGGTAAAGATAGCAACGGGAAAACGGGCTGGGTGTTTGTTGGCGAACATTTTGACTACCTGTTGACCCAGGGCGGCGATAATGTGGTGGCGCTGTTAAAAGATGCGACTATTCGCCGGGATAAAATGCGAGTAAAGGATGGTGTTAAATTCCTGATTGATACAGATAAGAAGGAGTTTACGGGTGAAGTCAATGTGACTTATGCCTGGGTGGACGAGAAAGATAAACTGGCAGCGGTAGGCTATGGGTTTATTTGTGCAGACGGCGCGGTAAATTGCACGCTATCCGTCATGGACCTGAAGGGGACTATCCATCAGAAAAATAAAGATCAGAGCGTTACTCAGCAGCTAGCGTTTTATCATCCTTTCACCGTTGAGTTCTATCAGTATCAGCGCAGTATGTCCGGGGCAAAATTTGGCAGAGTGTTGCTGCCGGTAACTTTGGCGCTGGATATTGTCACTATGCCGCTACAGCTACTGATCTTCAGTCGTTAAAATTGGATTCAGCAGCAATGCCTACGTTCGGATGCTGGCGTTGCTGCACGGGTGAAATGAGCGCCCACCATCATTGAAATTCCCCCAACTATCCCCCATTCTAGATCCATAGCGAAAGCGCGATAGAGCGCTTCATTTCTTTTTTAGACCAGGACTGCGCATATGACCAATCCATTACTAACGTCTTTTTCACTGCCGCCTTTTTCTGCAATTAAACCGGAGCATGTGGTGCCTGCGGTCACCAAAGCGTTGGCCGATTGCCGGGCAGCGGTAGAAGGCGTTGTGGCGCATGGCGCGCCGTATAGCTGGGAAAACCTCTGCCAGCCGTTGGCGGAAGCCGACGATGTTCTGGGGCGTATTTTCTCGCCAATTAGCCACTTAAACTCGGTGAAAAATAGTCCGGAGCTGCGTGAAGCCTACGAACAGACGCTGCCGCTGCTGTCTGAATACAGCACCTGGGTTGGGCAACATGAAGGACTGTACAACGCGTACCGCGACCTGCGCGACGGCGATCATTACGCCACTCTGAATACCGCGCAGAAGAAAGCGGTTGATAACGCGCTGCGTGATTTTGAACTGTCCGGCATCGGTCTGCCGAAAGAGAAACAGCAGCGTTACGGCGAAATCGCCACTCGCCTGTCTGAGCTGGGCAACCAGTACAGCAATAACGTGCTCGATGCCACCATGGGCTGGACGAAGCTCATCACCAACGAAGCCGAGCTGGCGGGAATGCCGGAAAGCGCGCTCGCCGCCGCTAAAGCCCAGGCGGAAGCCAAAGAGCAGGAAGGTTACCTGCTGACTCTGGATATCCCGAGCTATCTGCCGGTCATGACCTACTGCGACAACCAGGCGTTGCGCGAAGAGATGTATCGCGCCTATTCCACTCGCGCCTCCGACCAGGGGCCGAACGCCGGTAAGTGGGATAACAGCCCGGTGATGGAAGAAATTCTTGCGCTGCGCCATGAACTGGCGCAACTGCTGGGCTTCGAAAATTATGCCCATGAATCGCTGGCCACCAAAATGGCGGAAAATCCGCAGCAGGTGCTCGACTTCCTGACCGATCTGGCGAAACGCGCCCGTCCGCAGGGGGAAAAAGAGCTGGCCCAGCTGCGCGCCTTCGCCAAAGCCGAATTTGGCGTTGAGGAGCTGCAACCGTGGGATATCGCGTACTACAGTGAAAAGCAAAAACAGCACCTGTACAGCATCAGCGATGAGCAGCTACGCCCGTACTTCCCGGAAGACAAAGCCGTGAATGGCCTGTTTGAAGTGGTGAAACGTATTTACGGCATCACCGCCAAAGAGCGTACTGACGTTGATGTCTGGCACCCGGAAGTGCGTTTCTTTGAACTGTATGACGAAAATAACGAGCTGCGCGGCAGCTTCTACCTTGACCTGTACGCGCGCGAACACAAACGCGGCGGGGCGTGGATGGACGACTGTGTCGGCCAGATGCGTAAGGCGGACGGCACATTGCAAAAGCCGGTCGCTTATCTGACCTGTAATTTCAACCGTCCGGTGAACGGTAAACCCGCTCTGTTTACCCATGACGAAGTGATCACCCTGTTCCACGAGTTTGGTCATGGCCTGCATCATATGCTGACCCGCATTGAGACCGCCGGGGTCTCCGGTATCAGCGGCGTGCCGTGGGACGCGGTCGAACTGCCAAGCCAGTTTATGGAAAACTGGTGCTGGGAGCCGGAAGCGCTGGCGTTTATCTCCGGCCACTATGAGACCGGCGAACCGCTGCCGAAGGAACTGCTGGATAAAATGCTGGCGGCGAAAAACTATCAGGCGGCGCTGTTTATTCTGCGTCAGCTGGAGTTCGGTCTGTTTGATTTCCGTCTGCATGCGGAATTTAATCCGCAGCAAGGAGCGAAAATTCTTGAGACGCTCTTTGAAATCAAAAAACAGGTCGCCGTGGTGCCGTCACCGACATGGGGCCGTTTCCCACATGCGTTCAGCCATATCTTTGCTGGCGGCTATGCGGCAGGCTACTACAGCTATCTGTGGGCCGACGTACTGGCGGCGGACGCTTATTCCCGCTTTGAGGAGGAAGGCATTTTCAACCGTGAGACCGGTCAGTCGTTCCTTGATAACATCCTGACTCGCGGTGGTTCTGAAGAGCCGATGGAACTCTTTAAACGCTTCCGTGGCCGTGAACCACAGCTGGACGCGATGCTGGAGCATTACGGGATTAAAGGCTGATTTTACGTGCAAATCTGCTTAATGGATGAAACGGGCGCCACAGACGGCGCCTTATCTGTTCTGGCTGCCCGCTGGGGACTGGAGCATGACGAAGACAACCCGATGGCGCTGGTATTGACGCCGCAACATCTGGAGCTGCGCAAGCGCGACGAACCGAAGCTCGGCGGCATTTTCGTCGATTTTGTCGGCGGCGCGATGGCCCATCGACGTAAGTTCGGCGGCGGGCGCGGCGAAGCGGTGGCGAAAGCCGTTGGTATCAAAGGCGATTATCTGCCGGATGTGGTTGATGCCACGGCCGGACTGGGGCGCGATGCGTTTGTGCTGGCGTCCGTCGGTTGCCGCGTGCGGATGCTGGAGCGTAATCCGGTGGTCGCCGCGTTGCTCGACGACGGCCTGACGCGCGGCTACGCCGATGCGGATATTGGCGGCTGGCTTCAGGAGCGTTTGCAGTTGATTCATGCTTCCAGCCTGACGGCGTTGACCGATATCACGCCGCGCCCGCAGGTGGTCTACCTCGATCCGATGTTTCCTCACCGGCAGAAAAGCGCGCTGGTGAAGAAAGAGATGCGGGTGTTTCAGTCGCTGGTGGGGCCGGATCTCGACGCCGACGGACTGCTGGAACCGGCGCGTCAGTTGGCGACCAAACGCGTGGTGGTTAAACGTCCCGATTATGCGCCGCCGCTGGCGGATGTCGCGACGCCCAACGCCATCGTCACCAAAGGGCATCGGTTTGATATTTATGCCGGAACCCCTCTGACGGAGTAACGGATTGCCCGATGGCGCTACGCTTATCGGGCCTACGATTCTCAATTATTTGTAGGCCGGATAAGGCGTAAGCCGCATCCGGCACTGAGTATTACTGTTCGGTGCCTGGCGTATTAATCATTCGGTTTAACCACGGCACCATAATGGCCATCACCACGGTGACCGCCAGCGTTACCAGACCAATTTTGCTAAAGACGCCGGTATAAATGGGCAGCGTCTGTAACGGATCGGTGATGTTTTCCGGTACGGCAGTGAAGGTCGCCACATAACCGCCGAGCAGGAAGGCGGCGGCCTGGGTCAGGAACCACATTCCCAGAATAAAGCCCATCAGATGCTGCGGCACCAGAGCGGCGACCATCGCCAGCCCCAGCGCGCTAATCAGCAGCTCGCCCAGACTCTGGAACAGATACACCAGCACGATAAACCACGGCGACGTCAATCCTTGCGCATCGGCAAACCACATCCCGGCGGCGGCGGCGGTCAGAAAACCCAGCGCGCAGAGGAACATGCCGAGTGTAAACTTCATTGGCATAGTCAGATCTTTGCCTTTGCTACCCAGTCGGGTGTAAATCGCTGCCAGTACCGGACTGGCCACGACCACCCAGAATGGGTTCAGCGCCTGAAAACTCACCGGGTTAATGGCGAATCCAAGAATTTCATGATGCACGTTATTAATCGCAAAGAAGTTCAGCGAGGTAGGCATCTGCGCATACAGAATGTAAAACAGCACGGCTTCAATCATCAGAATAAACGCCACGAACATTTTATTGCGGCCGGTTTTATCCAGACGAAACGCTTCGCGAAAGAAGAAGATAGTGACGACGATAGAAAGGACGATGAGCACCAGATTGGCAATCTTAACGTTGTGCATCAGCCAGGCGCAGAGGAAAATCATGACGACGGTGCCGAGTAGTACCAGCAGCAAATTGCGAAAACGTAGCGGTTTATGATCCGGTTCAGAACCGATATTTTTCACCATGCCACGGCAGGCGAAGTACACCAGAAGCGCAACAATTAAACCAGCGCCGCACAGATTATAGGTCACCGCATAGCCAAATTTATCGGCAATCACCGGCGCCAGCGATAGCGATAACAAAGAACCGATGTTAATCGACATATAAAACAGGGTGAAAGCGCCATCCAGCCGGGGATCTTTAGGCTGATAGCATTTAGAGAGCAGGCTGGCGGGATTGGCTTTAAATAACCCGTTGCCCACGGCAATCGTACCCAGTGCGATAAAAATTAGATCGGGATTTAATAGCGACATGCCGGTCATAAAATAGCCAATCGCCAGCACAATCGCGCCCAGGACTAGGGTGCGTTTAGTCCCTAACAGATGGTCGCCAACATAGCCGCCGATGGAGATCAGGCCATAAACCAGCGCCGCAAAAGCGCCAAAGGTAATAAAGGCCTGTTCCTGAGAAAAACCCAATTGTTTAACGAAAAAGACCGCCAGGATGCCCTGGACGCCGTAATAGCCAAATCGTTCCCATAATTCTACAAAAAAGATCATGAAGAATGGACGAGGTTGCTGCAGCAAGCCCGTAGGTGCAGTTGTATTCATATTCCTTCGCCTTTTAATGCCATCCCGAAACGTATGAGCGCGTATATCAAAACGCGCCGAAAAGACTTACCCTGATATAGACTGCGGTTATTAGCCTGATCAATAGGTTATTATACAAATGATACGCAAACTAATTAGTGGATCACACTAATTATGTTTGGTGTGATGGAATGATGTACTGAGTACTGCGAAGAAGGGGGGATAAACAAAACGCCCACATAAGCGGGCGTTGTTGTTGATAGCCGGAATTTGCCTGATGGTTCAGGCCAACCTGATTGACTATAGACCAGATGTGGTCTTAGCCGCCAGCCGGTACGGCAAGTATTACTCTTCTTCGTCGCGCAGCGGCACAATCAGCATGTCAACGTGAACGGTGTTGATCAGCTGGCGCGCAGAAGACATCAGTTTGCTCCAGAAGTCCTGGTGATGACCGCAAACGACCAGATCCATATCGTATTTCTTGATGGCGTCAACCAGCACCTGGCCCAAATCGCCGCTACCGCTCAGGGTTTCAGTGATAGGGTAGCCAGCGTTGGTAGACAGCTCGGTCAGCGCGTGGTGGGTTTCTTCGGAGATACGTTTCTGCATATCGCCCAGATTGACGTCAATCAGACCGGTGTACAGGTCAGAATAGTTCACATCAACGTGGATGAGGGAGATTTTCGCGTTGTAGGGGCGCGCCATAGAGACCGCTTTTTCAACCAGAACTTTACTTTCCGGGGAGAGATCAACTGCGATAAGAATGTGTTTATAAGCCATAGTGTTACTCCTTCCATAAGTTGTCGATGACCATTGAGCTACTGGCGTTTCTTATGCCGCCGCGTCACCCGCGTCCTGCGAACTCTATGCGCGGGGCTAGCTCAGCCGTTTACCATAACTATCCTTACATTATAGCGACCAGGATAATCCGTCAATCTGCCTTGCTTGCCAGTTAGTTAAACAAAATTTTCAGGGAATTGCATTGATAGTGATTAACCTTCTGGTAAAAAAATTAACTGATCTCCTACAATGTGTATAAGAGCCGTTCGAATGCGGAGCGCTAATATGGACGGCTTTCGTAGTACTCTTTCACTGATTGTCTGGCAGGGTATCGGGGAGCGGTAGTCCCGGAGAGGAACTCCGTGGGCGGGTCGCCGGGGAGGAGATATGATAAGCACCGTCTCACTATTCTGGGCTTTATGTGTCGTTTGCATTGTTAATATGGCGCGCTATTTCTCATCGCTACGCGCACTGTTAGTGGTACTTCGTGGTTGCGATCCTTTGCTCTATCAATATGTCGATGGCGGCGGCTTCTTTACCACGCATGGTCAGCCCAACAAACAGGTGCGCCTGGTATGGTATATCTACGCTCAGCGCTATCGCGATCATCATGATGAAGAATTTATTCGCCGTTGTGAACGCGTGCGCCGCCAGTTTCTGCTGACCAGCGCGTTATGCGGTTTGGTGGTGGTGAGCTTGATTGCGCTCATGATTTGGCACTGAATAAAAAAAGCGGGCCAGTTTCCTGACCCGCTCGTATTAGATAAGCCTCCGGATGACGCCGCTTGTAGCGGCCTATCAGGCCTGTGTCGTTTCATCCTGACAGGCCGGATTAGCGACAGCGCTATCCGGCCCATTTGGCTTAAATAATCTTCAGGGAAAGCCAGTACAGCACGCCGGAAAGAATAATCGCCGCCGGTAACGTAAATACCCAGGCCATCAGAATGCTGGTCACGGTTTTACGCTGCAACCCGCCGCCATCAACGACCATGGTTCCCGCCACTGAAGAGGAGAGTACGTGAGTGGTAGAAACTGGCATACCGGTGTAGCTGGCAAGACCGATAGAGACTGCCGCCGTCATCTGCGCCGACATTCCCTGCGCATACGTCATGCCTTTTTTACCAATTTTCTCGCCGATAGTGGTCGCCACGCGACGCCAGCCGATCATCGTACCAATACCCAGCGCCAACGCCACTGCCATAATGATCCACACCGGCGCATACTCAATGGTGCTTAACATATCGGTCTTCAGCTTTTTCAACAGGCGCTGGTCATCGCTGCTTACGCCAGGCAATTTCACGACTTTATCGGTCGTGTCGGAAATGCACAGCATAATGCGACGCAACTGACTACGCTGTTCAACGCTTAACTTGTCGTAGCTTTCCACGTTTGCCAGCATCCCTTTCGCACGGTTAAGCGCGTTAATGGTGTTAGCCGGATGGCAGTGGAATTCAGTCGGTTCAGTCGCGCCCGGTTCCGGAGAGGGAATCAGTTGGTCAACGCCGGTGACGGCTTTCAGCAGGTCAGGACGCTGCTCAAAGTACGTTTCGACATTGTTGATAGCATCGCGCGTACGGGTGATTTCGTAGCTGGAGGCATTCATATTGACCACGAAACCCGCAGGCGCGACGCCAATCAGCACCAGCATGACCAGGCCAATGCCTTTCTGACCATCGTTCGCGCCATGCGAAAACGCCACGCCGATAGCTGAGAGGATTAGCGCGATACGCGTCCAGAACGGCGGCTTTTTCTTGCCGTCTTTCTTTTCACGTTCGGCTGGCGTCAGGTGGATACGGGCGCGTTTCTTAGTACCGCTCCAGTAGCGGCGCAGCAAGAAAATCAGACCGCCGGCGAATACCAGACCGACAATAGGGGAGATAATGAGTGAACCGAAAATATTGATAACTTTCGGGATGTTAAGCGCATCCACCACTGACGTGCCGGTCATCATCGCATTGGTTAAACCGATGCCGATAATGGCGCCAATCAGCGTGTGGGAACTGGACGCCGGCAACCCGAAATACCAGGTACCGAGGTTCCAGATAATCGCCGCCAGCAACATGGAAAAGACCATAGCGAGGCCGTGCGCGGAACCCATGTTGAGCAGGAGATCCGTCGGTAGCATATGCACAATGGCATACGCCACGCTGAGACCCCCCAGCAAAACGCCAAAAAAGTTAAACACCGCCGCCATGACAACCGCCAGCTGCGAACGCATCGCACGGGTGTAAATCACGGTTGCGACTGCATTGGCTGTGTCATGGAAGCCGTTAATCGCTTCGTAGAACAGCACAAAAGCCAGAGCAAGCAATAATAAAAGCCCGGTATGTAAATCCAGGCCAGCAAACAAATGTAGCATAGGACGTTACGCCATTTTGAGGACATGAACGCGGCGCATTATCAGTGACTTTGGCGGCGCGGGCAAAGTGAAATATAGACTTTTTTTGATGTACTTCGTGCTTTGTTTGATATCACTAAAGAATTATCTTATATATTTCAGATAAATACCATTTTCAGGCGCTTTTCGCGCTGGTGCGACCACTGAGGAAACTTTACAATTCCCGCCCGAATTTGAGAGAGGAAGGCGACGTGGAAAGGTTTGATGCCGTTATTATAGGCGCTGGCGCAGCGGGCATGTTTTGCGCCGCGCAGGCAGGACAGGCGGGTAGCCGCGTGCTGCTCATTGATAATGGCAAGAAGCCAGGACGTAAAATCCTCATGTCCGGCGGTGGGCGCTGCAACTTTACTAATCTTTATGTTGAGCCTGCTGCGTATTTGAGCCAGAACCCCCATTTTTGTAAATCAGCGTTAGCCCGCTATACCCAGTGGGATTTTATCGATCTGGTCGGCAGGTATGGGATAGCCTGGCATGAGAAAACGCTGGGACAGCTTTTTTGCGATGATTCCGCCCAACGCATTGTCGATATGCTGGTTGCCGAGTGCGACAAAGGCGGCGTAACGATGCGCCTGCGTAGCGAGGTATTGAGCGTCGAGCGTGATGAGTCGGGTTTCGTACTGGCGTTGAACGGCGAGACGGTGACTACGCAAAAGCTGGTGATTGCCAGCGGCGGTCTGTCGATGCCGGGGCTTGGCGCATCGCCGTTTGGCTATAAAATCGCCGAACAGTTTGGTCTCAAGGTGTTGCCGACGCGCGCCGGGCTGGTGCCTTTTACCCTACATAAGCCGCTGTTAGAACAGCTCCAGACGCTGTCTGGCGTCTCTGTGCCCTGCGTGATTACTGCCCGCAATGGCACGGTATTTCGGGAAAACCTACTTTTTACCCATCGTGGGCTGTCCGGCCCCGCCGTTTTACAGATTTCCAGCTACTGGCAACCGGGCGAGTTAGTGAGCATTAACTTATTGCCGGACCTCTCGCTGGAAGACGTTCTCAATGAACAGCGTAACGCGCACCCGAACCAGAGTCTGAAGAACACGCTGGCGATGCATCTGCCGAAACGGTTGGTGGAGTGTTTACAACAGTTGGGGCACATCCCGGATGTATCGCTCAGGCAGTTGAACGTTCGTGACCAGCAGGCGTTGGTTGACACGCTTACGGCCTGGCAAGTGCAGCCTAACGGCACCGAAGGCTATCGGACAGCGGAAGTGACGCTGGGCGGCGTGGATACAAACGAACTATCATCGCGGACTATGGAAGCGCGCCGCGTGCCGGGTCTCTATTTTATCGGCGAAGTGATGGATGTCACCGGCTGGTTGGGCGGCTATAACTTCCAGTGGGCGTGGTCGAGCGCCTGGGCCTGCGCGCAGGATTTGGCGGCAAAACGCTAAGTACCATTACAAACAATAAGCGAATAGACATCCCGGACAGAGGTGTTAGTATCGATTTATAGCAGTTATGAGTATGCGTGTTTCATTTACGGCCAGGAACGCTGATGATGACAACATTACTCCCTCTTTTCCGGGTACCTACATCATTCACTCCCTTTGACGGCGAGCGCTTCATCGGCGTCTGTTCGTCGTCTGGCCCCTTTTCTTTTTTCATTCTTATCCCGAATGGAAACCCCCGCTGAGCGCACGCCCGGCGGACTTTGTGACACGCATGGTTAGACAACAGGGATTACGGCGGGTCGATTATGGACAAAATGAAGCGTCATCTGGTGTGGTGGGGAGCGGGGATTCTTGTGGCGGTGGCCGCGATAGCCTGGTGGATGCTGCGCCCTGCGGGAATACCGGAGGGGTTTGCCGCCAGCAACGGCAGAATTGAAGCCACCGAAGTGGATATTGCCACTAAGATTGCCGGGCGTATTGATACCATCCTCGTTTCGGAAGGGCAGTTCGTTCGTCAGGGCGAGGTGCTGGCGAAAATGGATACCCGCGTATTGCAGGAGCAGCGGCTGGAGGCGATTGCGCAGATTAAAGAGGCCGAGAGCGCAGTTGCCGCCGCCCGCGCCTTGCTGGAGCAACGCCAGAGTGAAATGCGCGCCGCGCAGTCGGTCGTCAAACAGCGGGAAGCTGAGCTGGACTCCGTCTCTAAACGTCACGTGCGTTCCCGTTCGCTGTCGCAGCGTGGCGCGGTATCTGTACAACAGTTAGATGACGATCGCGCGGCGGCGGAAAGCGCGCGCGCCGCCCTGGATACCGCCAAAGCGCAGGTATCTGCGGCAAAAGCGGCGATTGAGGCGGCGCGTACCAGTATTATCCAGGCGCAAACGCGCGTGGAAGCGGCGCAGGCGACCGAGCGGCGTATTGTCGCCGACATCGACGACAGCGAATTAAAAGCGCCGCGCGATGGACGCGTGCAGTACCGCGTTGCGGAGCCGGGCGAAGTGTTATCGGCTGGCGGCCGGGTGTTGAACATGGTCGATCTCAGCGATGTTTATATGACATTTTTCCTGCCGACCGAACAGGCGGGGTTGTTGAAGATCGGCGGCGAAGCGCGACTGGTGCTGGACGCCGCGCCGGATCTGCGTATTCCAGCGACGATCAGTTTTGTCGCCAGCGTGGCGCAGTTCACACCCAAAACCGTGGAAACCCACGATGAACGGCTGAAGCTGATGTTCCGCGTCAAAGCGCGTATTCCGCCAGAGCTGCTGCGACAGCATCTGGAATATGTCAAAACCGGTTTGCCGGGAATGGCCTGGGTTCGTCTGGATGAGCGCGTGCCCTGGCCTGACGCTCTAAGCGTGAGGCTGTCGCAATGACGTCGCTGACGCTGGTGCCTGTTCCTCCCGTGGCGCAGCTTGAGGGGGTGAGCCAGCATTACGGAAAAACGGTCGCGCTGAACAATATCACGCTGGACATTCCCGCCCGTAGTATGGTCGGGCTGATTGGTCCGGACGGGGTGGGTAAGTCGAGCCTGCTGTCGCTGATTTCTGGCGCGCGGGTGATTGAGCAAGGGAACGTTATCGTCCTGGGCGGCGATATGCGCGATGCGAAACATCGCCGCGACGTCTGTCCGCGCATCGCCTGGATGCCGCAGGGGTTGGGGAAAAACCTTTATCACACGCTATCGGTTTATGAGAACGTCGATTTTTTCGCTCGTCTCTTTGGTCATGACAAAGCTGAACGCGAAGCGCGTATTACCGAGCTGCTGAACAGCACCGGCCTGGCGCCGTTTCGTGACCGTCCTGCCGGGAAGCTGTCCGGTGGGATGAAACAAAAGCTGGGGTTGTGCTGTGCGCTGATTCATGACCCGGAATTGCTGATTCTTGATGAGCCTACCACCGGCGTGGACCCGCTCTCCCGCGCTCAGTTCTGGGACTTAATCGACAGTATTCGCCAACGGCAGACCAATATGAGCGTGTTGGTCGCAACGGCCTATATGGAAGAGGCGGAGCGTTTTGACTGGCTGGTGGCGATGAATGCGGGCGAGATACTGGCAACCGGCAGTGCGCAGCAACTGCGGGCAAAAACCTATAGCGCGACGCTGGAACAGGCGTTTATCGCCCTGTTGCCAGAAGCGCAGCGCCAGGCGCATAAGCCAGTGGTGATCCCGCCGTATCACGCTGAGCAGGAAGAGATTGCCATTGAGGCGAAAGATCTGACCATGCGCTTCGGTAAGTTCGTCGCGGTTGACCATGTTAATTTCCGCATTCCGCGCGGCGAGATTTTTGGCTTCCTCGGTTCAAACGGTTGCGGCAAATCGACCACCATGAAAATGCTGACCGGTCTGCTTCCCGCCAGCGAAGGCCAGGCCTGGCTATTTGGCCAGCCGGTAGACCCGAACGACATCGATACCCGTCGCCGGGTCGGGTATATGTCGCAGGCTTTTTCTCTCTATAACGAACTCACCGTGCGGCAGAATCTGGAACTTCATGCCCGCCTGTTTCATATTCCGCCAGCGGAGATCCCGGCGCGCGTCGCGCAGATGATCGAACGCTTTATGCTAACGGAGGTGGAAGATACGCTCCCCGCTTCGTTGCCGCTCGGTATCCGCCAGCGTTTATCGCTGGCGGTAGCGGTGATCCATCGCCCGGAAATGCTGATTCTTGATGAGCCAACGTCCGGCGTTGATCCGGTCGCCAGGGATATGTTCTGGCAGCTTATGGTCGATCTTTCGCGTCAGGATAAGGTGACGATTTTTATCTCGACCCATTTTATGAACGAAGCGGAACGTTGCGACCGAATGTCATTGATGCACGCCGGTAAAGTGCTCGCCAGCGGTACGCCGCAGGAATTGGTGCAACAGCGGGGCGCGGCCAATCTGGAAGCGGCGTTTATTTCCTGGCTACAGGAAGCTGCGGGAGCGGCGCCTGAAACCCCAATACCGCCATCCCAGACGCCCGCCGCGTCAGGTAAACCGTCGCGGCAGGGATTGAGCTTCCGGCGTTTGTTCAGCTACAGTCGCCGCGAAGCGCTGGAGCTACGCCGCGATCCGGTACGTTCCACGCTGGCGCTGCTGGGAACGGTAATTCTGATGCTGATTATGGGCTATGGCATCAGTATGGACGTGGAGAACCTGCGTTTTGCCGTACTCGACCGCGATCAAACCGTCAGTAGTCAGGCATGGTCGCTCAATCTGGCGGGATCGCGCTATTTTATCGAACAGCCGCCGCTCGCCAGCTATGACGAGCTTGACCGGCGGATGCGTTCGGGAGAGTTGGCGGTTGCCATTGAGATCCCGCCTAATTTTGGTCGCGATATTGCTCGCGGTAAGCCAGCGCAGATTGGCGTCTGGGTGGATGGCGCCATGCCCAGCCGCGCCGAGACGGTGAAGGGGTACGTTCAGGCGATGCACCAAAGCTGGCTGCAGGAGGCGGCAAGTCGTCAGCCGAACCCGGTTAAACAGACCGGGCTGCTCAACATTGAAACGCGCTATCGTTATAACCCGGATGTGAAAAGTCTGCCCGCTATCGTTCCGGCGGTCATTCCGCTGCTGCTCATGATGATCCCGTCAATGCTTAGTGCCCTGAGCGTGGTGCGGGAGAAAGAGCTGGGGTCGATGATTAATCTGTATGTAACGCCGACGACGCGCAGCGAATTTTTGCTGGGTAAACAACTGCCGTATATCGCGCTGGGTATGCTGAACTTCTTGCTACTGTGCGCGCTGTCGGTCTTTGTGTTCGGCGTGCCGCTGAAAGGCAGCTTTCTCACGCTTACCCTCGCGGCGCTACTTTACGTCATCATCGCCACCGGTCTGGGGCTGCTGATCTCCACGTTTATGAAGAGCCAAATCGCCGCTATTTTTGGGACGTCGATTATTACCCTCATTCCGGCAACACAATTTTCCGGCATGATCGATCCGGTGGCTTCGCTGGAAGGACCGGGAAGATGGATCGGCGAGATCTACCCGACCAGCCATTTTCTGACGATCGCGCGCGGGACGTTTTCCAAAGCGTTGGATCTGTCCGATCTCTGGCCGTTATTTATGCCGTTACTGATTGCCGTCCCGGTGGTGATGGGTCTGAGCATTCTGCTGCTGAAAAAACAGGAGGGGTAATGCGCGGATTACGTAATATTTATAATCTCGGCGTCAAAGAACTGCGCAGTCTGCTGGGCGACAAAGCGATGCTGGCGCTGATCGTCTTCGCCTTTACGATTTCGGTTTACTCCTCCGCTACCGTCCTGCCCGGTTCGTTGCATCTTGCCCCTATCGCCATCGCCGATATGGATCAGTCGCAGTTGTCGAACCGTATTGTGAATAGTTTTTACCGCCCGTGGTTTCTGCCGCCGGAGATGATTACGGCAACGGAAATGGATGTCGGACTGGATGCCGGACGCTATACCTTTGCGGTCAATATTCCGCCGAATTTCCAGCGTGATGTGCTGGCCGGACGTCAGCCTGATATTCAGGTTAACGTCGATGCGACGCGCATGAGTCAGGCGTTTACCGGCAACAGTTATATCCAGAATATTATTAGCGGCGAGGTCAACAGCTTTGTGGCGCGCGCGCGGGGAGATAACGTTCAGCCGGTGTCGCTGGAGATTCGGATGCGCTTTAACCCGAATCTGGACCCGGCGTGGTTTGGCGGCGTGATGGCGATTATCAACAACATTACCATGCTGGCGATAGTGCTGACCGGATCGGCGCTGATCCGCGAGCGAGAACACGGCACGGTAGAGCATCTGTTGGTGATGCCGGTCACGCCCTTTGAGATCATGATGGCAAAAGTGTGGTCGATGGGGCTGGTCGTGCTGGTGGTTTCCGGTTTGTCTTTGATGCTGATGGTGAAAGGCGTACTTGGCGTACCGATTGAAGGATCGATCCCATTGTTTATGTTGGGCGTGGCGCTGAGCCTGTTCGCCACCACTTCAATTGGGATTTTTATGGGCACCATCGCCCGTTCGATGCCGCAACTGGGGTTATTAATGATTCTGGTACTGTTACCGCTACAAATGCTTTCCGGCGGTTCCACGCCGCGCGAAAGTATGCCGCAGGCGGTGCAGGATATTATGCTGACCATGCCGACGACGCATTTTGTCAGCCTTGCCCAGGCTATTCTTTATCGCGGCGCAGGTTTGAGTATCGTCTGGCCGCAGTTCCTGACCCTGTTGGCGATAGGCGGCGTGTTCTTCCTGATAGCGCTGTTACGCTTCAGAAAAACGATTGGCACAATGGCGTGAACATTATTGCCGGATGGCGGCTGCGCCTCATCCGGCCTACAAACGACAGACGTGCGAGCGTAGGCCGGGCAAGCGAAGCGCCCCCGGCGTTAGTCTTCTTTCGGCAAACACTGCAAGTGGCCGTGGCGCACGCCGCGCTGGGCGATAACATCATCGGCAAAATGCTGTACGTCGCCCATATCGCCCTTCAGAACGGCGATCTCCAGACAGTCATCGTGGTTGATATGGACGTGCAGCGTGGCGACGGATAAATCATGATGATGATGCTGGGTGGAGACGATGCGGCTGGCTAAATCCCGTTTCTCATGTTCATAAACATATGAAAGTACCGCGAAACCCTGTGTACCGTGTTCCTGGGTGGCCTCCTGCGCCAGAGCGCCGCGCAAAATATCACGGATCGCTTCGGAGCGATTGTTATAGCCGCGTCGCTGGCTCAGGCTGTCCAGCGTTTCCAGTAAATCGTCATCGAGGGTGATGGTGACACGTTGCATCTGACTTAAACCTTTTGGTATGGCGCGTCGGCGCATGGGAAGCTCCGCATTTTGTAACACACGTCCGCCGCCAGAGGGAAAAATTAATGTGTCATAACGCTTTTGTTATCGTCTGTGGCGTCAGCGTAAACGGTGTGGGGGTACAGACTGCCAGACTGAGCGTATCGAGCTGACACTGGCTGACCGACAAGGCAGAGGGCAACGTGCTGTCCACGCTGACGATTTGCCAGGCGCTGCCGCCGCGTTGTTTTACGATGGCTTCTTTACGCGTCCAGATACGCCAGAAGGCCGCCAGTTGTCGCTCCGGACGTTCCGCTTCCATTTCAGCATGTTCGCCGAGGCTGAATACCGCATTTGCCAGCGAACGCCAGTTATCGCGCGGGCGGATCACTTCAATATCGCAGCCGACTTCACCTTCGTCGCTAAGCAACAGAGCAATAGTGTCGCCGCTATGGCTGAGGTTAAACCACAGCGGCGTTCCGGCGGAAAAAGCCGGTTTACCCTGTTCGCCATACACCATCTTCGGTAGCGGCGAGAGCGCACGGGAAAGCAGCACGCGCCCGGCCAGCCAGCTTGCCCGGCGAACGCCCTGCGGCGCCTGAGCGATTAACGCGTCGGGCAATTGACCTGCGCTTAATGTTGACACTTTTCCCAGAACGATCTGGTACATATCAGGACCAACGTTGCCTATGAAGAAGAGGAGATTGTAGCATCTGTCGCCTCATCCCGGTAAACGGCTTTTCGGTCGGCCTGGCCCCAGTAAGATCGCCAGTTTGCTGCCGCCTTTAGTGGTTTCCATCCAGATTTTGCAGACGCTGGTCAAAGGAACGGACAAGAGCATCCCGACCGGGCCTAATAGCCATCCCCAGACCAATAACGAAAGAAATACCACCAGCGTGGACATTCCCAGACGATGGCCCATCATGCGTGGCTCCATAATGTTGCCAATCACCATATGGACCACCAAAAAGAGCGCGCCGACCAGTACGCACTCGTAAAAACCGTTAAATAACAGCGCCTGAATCATGGGGGGAACGGCGGAAATCACCGAGCCGATATTAGGAACGTAATTGAGCAAAAAGGCCAGTACGCCCCACATTAGCGCAAACTGAATATCCATTAACGCCAGTCCCAGCCAGATAATCGCGCCCGTCCATAAACTGAGCAGCGTTTTCAGCGCCAGATAATGCGAGACGCCTTTCAGGGCGCGGTGCAGGCCGGCAATATGGATTTGTGGATTGTTTAGCGCGAAACGTAATTTATAAGGCACGTGACGCACCTCAAACAGCATAAAAACCACGGTCATCACCAGCAGCACAATGCTTGCCATCGCGCCCGATACGCCGGTCATTAATGTTGTGGTGAAGAGCATGATTTTATCGGAATCCATCCCGCGGAGCATACGTTCCGGCGACATATGTAAATTCAGGAAGGGCATTAACTCCTGAAGGTGTAAGACCTTACGCGTCAGCTCCTTGCTGTATTTAGGCAGCATAGCGATAAATTCATTAAGCGATGCGGCAAGCACACCCACCAGCGCGGTAAGCACGATCAGCATGACGACCACCACAATAGTAATCGCCAGCGGTCGCTTCACGCCCCGACGAATAAACCAGGTCACTAATGGATTAAGAACGATGGCAAAAAAGAGCGCCAGCAAGAGTTGTACAATAATATCCGCCGCGGCATGAATCCCGGCGAGAATAATAACCAGGGAGGCCAGTTTCAGCAGAATATGCATACCCGTTTTGTCGGGTTGAGCGGTTGCCATGAAGTTTTCCTTGTTGTGTTTTTTTCTAAGTGTAGCGGCTGCCCTGATACCGATAATCTGAATCTCACTACTGATTTTCACCGCGCGCCATGATAGAAAAGAAAACATGTTGTAAAAATGCGGTGATACTCATGCCCGAACCCGTCGCTGAACCGGCGCTAAACGGATTGCGCCTCAATCTGCGTATTGTCTCCATTGTGATGTTTAACTTTGCCAGCTACCTGACCATCGGCCTGCCGCTCGCCGTCTTGCCCGGCTATGTGCATGATGCGATGGGATTCAGCGCGTTCTGGGCGGGGCTTATTATCAGCCTGCAATACTTCGCCACTCTGTTAAGCCGTCCCCATGCCGGGCGGTATGCGGATGTATTAGGGCCGAAAAAAATCGTTGTCTTTGGCTTATGCGGCTGTTTTTTAAGCGGACTCGGCTACCTGCTGGCGGATATCGCCAGCGCCTGGCCGATGATCAGTTTGTTGCTACTGGGGCTGGGTCGCGTGATTTTAGGGATTGGGCAAAGTTTTGCCGGCACCGGTTCGACACTGTGGGGCGTCGGCGTCGTCGGGTCGTTGCATATTGGTCGGGTCATCTCCTGGAACGGTATCGTCACCTACGGCGCAATGGCGATGGGCGCGCCGTTGGGCGTGCTGTGTTATGCCTGGGGCGGGTTACAGGGACTGGCGCTAACGGTGATGGGCGTGGCGCTGTTGGCGGTACTGTTAGCCCTTCCACGTCCGTCGGTGAAGGCGAACAAAGGCAAGCCGCTGCCGTTTCGCGCGGTGCTGGGGCGTGTCTGGCTGTATGGTATGGCGTTGGCGCTGGCCTCGGCAGGGTTTGGCGTCATCGCGACGTTTATTACCTTATTTTATGATGCTAAAGGTTGGGATGGCGCCGCCTTTGCGCTCACGTTATTTAGCGTCGCGTTTGTCGGCACGCGTTTGCTGTTCCCTAACGGCATCAATCGTTTAGGCGGGTTGAATGTCGCCATGATCTGCTTTGGCGTGGAGATTATTGGTCTGTTACTGGTGGGGACGGCAGCCATGCCGTGGATGGCAAAAATCGGCGTTTTACTCACGGGGATGGGGTTTTCGCTGGTCTTTCCGGCGCTGGGCGTGGTGGCCGTCAAAGCCGTGCCGCCGCAGAACCAGGGCGCGGCGCTGGCGACCTATACCGTCTTTATGGATATGTCTTTGGGGGTTACCGGGCCGCTGGCGGGGCTGGTGATGACCTGGGCGGGCGTGCCGGTGATTTATCTGGCGGCAGCCGGGCTGGTAGCGATGGCGCTATTGCTGACCTGGCGCTTAAAAAAACGGCCTCCGTCTGCACTGCCGGAGGCCGCATCATCATCGTAAAGGTTACTTAATAACTAACGTATTGATGATGTTTTCAGCCGTGGTTTGCGCTTTTTGCTGATTGTCCGCAGGCAGCGTGACCTGAATCGTCAGCAATTGGTTATCCACTTTGCCCAGCACGATGGAAGAGTACGCTGTCTGGCCTTTCGCGGAGATAATGCTGTCCAGTTGTTGCAACGTATGGCCTTTGAGCTCAATAGACTTATTGGTGACGACCTGAAGCTGCGGGTCGCGGCTACGCTGTTGCTCAAGCAGGCGGTTCGCCAGCACCGGCAACGCTTCATCGGTATTATCGCCGACGATAACAATCACCGCTTTCTGGCCCGTCGGGTCAGAATAAACGTGCATATTATTCGCCTGGGTGCCCAGCTTACCGCTTTGATCGGTCATATCCGCCGGCAGTGAGAAACTGAGTTTGCCATCCATCAGGCTGATGGGCTGACCGGAGGCCTGGCTTTCTGCGGCGGCGCTTTCTGCCGACGCTTTTGTATCGTTGTTATCACAGGCCGCAAGCCCCATAACCAGCAGGCCAATACCGGCATATTTAACCAAATTGCGCATTGACTTCTTCCTTTCGATAAACGGCCATAACGGCTCATTCGCTCATCTTATCACAACTCGGAAAACGAACCTTTAACTTGCCGGTAATGGGGAAATTTCAGATTTATCTGCCAGCTTTTTCAGCAACATATTCAGTAGAACGCCGTACATCGGCAGGAAGAAAATAATGCTGATGAGCACCTTAAAGCAATAATCCACCAGCGCAATTTCCATCCAGTGCCCGGCCATAAAGGCATCGGGGCTTCGCCAGAACGCAATGAAGAAAAAGGCAAGGGTATCGCTGATATTGCCAAACAGCGTTGAAGCGGTCGGCGCCAGCCACCAGCGACGATTTTGGCGCAGGCGGTTAAACACATGGACATCAAGGATCTGTCCCAGCGCGTAGGCCATAAAGCTGGCGGCGGCGATACGGGCGACAAACAGATTAAAGTTCGCCAGCGCGGCGAAACCTTGCCAGGCGCCCATATAGAACAGCGATGACACCACATATGACACCAGCAGCGCAGGGATCATGACGGCGAAGATAATGCGGCGCGCCAGCGGTGCGCCAAAAATACGCACGGTAAGATCGGTGGCGAGAAAAATAAAAGGAAAACTAAACGCGCCCCAGGTCGTGTGGAAACCAAAAATAGTGATGGGGAGCTGCACCAGATAGTTACTGGAAATGATCACCAGTAAATGGAATAGCGATAGCCAGAACAACGCTTTTACGCGCTGTGATTGTGTAAACGGAGTCATATTGTGACCTTTTTGTTGGATGGGGTGAGGGAACCCAATAAAGAACCGCCGCATAATACTGTTTTGCGCTGGCATTGCAATGGCTAATTTTCACGCAATCGTTAACCTGCCTGGCTTACTGACGAAGATGGGCGTAAAATATCGCCGTTTTTCTACTATTGAGACGAAGATGAGCGATCTGTTTTCCTCCCCTGACCATACGCTTGACGCCCTGGGGCTGCGTTGCCCTGAACCGGTAATGATGGTGCGCAAAACGGTGCGCAACATGCAAACTGGCGAAACATTGCTGATTATCGCCGACGATCCGGCGACGACGCGTGATATTCCGGGGTTCTGTACCTTTATGGAACACGATTTGCTGGCGCAAGAGACGGAGGGTCTGCCGTACCGCTATTTATTGCGTAAAGCGCATTAACCGCACGGCAGATAACATTCTGATTAGAAGCTTTCCCAGTTCGCCTGTTCTGCGGCGGGCTGTGGCGTTAAGCCTTTGCTTAACGGCGTCGGCGACGCCTCCCGACGAGGCTGTTTCTGGATGCGGAACGCGGCGACCGCCTGACGAAGTTTGTTAGCCTGATCTTCCAGCGCCGCCGCCGCTGCTGCGGATTCCTCTACCAGCGAGGCGTTTTGCTGCGTCACGCTGTCCATTTCCGATACCGCCTGCGCCACCTGCTCAATGCCTTTGCTTTGCTCATCGGAGGCAGAGGCGATTTCGCCCATAATATCGGTTACGCGGGTCACGGCGTTGACGATCTCTTTCATGGTTTCTCCCGCTTCGCGTACCTGCGTAGAGCCGGTATCAATGCGCGACACGGAGTTTTCAATCAGCACTTTGATCTCTTTGGCGGCCTGCGCGCTACGGCTGGCCAACGTGCGTACCTCTCCGGCCACGACCGCGAATCCTCGCCCCTGTTCGCCGGCACGGGCGGCTTCTACCGCGGCGTTCAGCGCCAGGATATTAGTCTGGAAGGCGATACCGTCAATCACGCTGGTGATGTCCACGATTTTTTCCGAACTTTCGGCGATATCGTTCATGGTGTTCACTACGTTATCCACCACGCGTCCTCCTTTACGCGCGGTTTCTGATGCGGTTTTCGCCAGACCCGTCGCCTGTCGTGCGTTATCGGTGTTTTGCCGTACCGTGGCGGTTAACTGTTCCATGCTGGCGGCGGTCTCCTCCAGCGCCGAGGCCTGCTGTTCGGTACGGGAAGAGAGGTCGCTGCTGCCGGCGGAAATTTCGCCTGCGCCAGTATAGATAGAGTCTGCGTTATCGCGCACCGCGCTGACGGTACGGATTAACGACTGCTGCATCGTTTTGAGACCGGCGGCCAGTTGGCCCATTTCACTGCGTCCTTCGGCCTCTATCTCATGGGTAAGATCGCCGTCGGCGATCGTTTGAATGTGCGCCATAATCCGTTGCAGCGGGCGGAGTAGAACGCGTTGCAGCCCCAGCCAGATAAACGCCAGCACGATGAGTACGATAAGTAGAATTATCCCCAGCGTCCATTGCATCTGGGTAAAACTGCTCTGATTCTGATCGCTGGCTAATTTTATTAATTGCGCATTTTGAGAGAGCCACTGGTCATATACCTGCTCCATGTCATCCTGCGCTTTTTGCGCGTCAAGGTTGCCATAGGCGGCGTAATTATCGGCTTTAAGATAGTGGATAGACTGCTGCAAAACGTCATACATCTGCTTAAAGCTGGCTTCGGCCTGGGCATCCAACGCCGGATCTTTGCCCGCGATCGCTTCGGAGTTCACGTAGTTGTTGAAATGTTTTTCCGCTTCGTTGAGCGACGCGCCAGCGTTGGTTAACAGCGTGTTCATGGCATCCAGTGAGGCGGGATCGCGCTGATTTTTTAACATGCGTATCGCCACGCGGTTAATGGTGACGCGGGTTTCGATCAATGTCTGAAAACTGCCGCCCAGTTCCTGTTGTTGGTAACTCAGTGCGCTCGCATTCTGGAAATTCAGCCGATCGCTGCTGACGGCGGAATAAAACAGTATTCCTGTCACCAGCAATAAGGCGCTAAATATGCCCAGCGTCGCGATAACGCCGGTGATGACTTTGATATTTTTCATAGTGCCTAACATTCCTTATTTTGTAGACGGTATGATCAATATCGGTTGGATAAAAATTAACCTTACATCAAATCACGCTATTTCTGATTAATGGTTTGATAAGTAATAGAAAATAAATAATTTTCGCGTGAATAATATGTACAAAGAAAGGAATATCGCGGGATAACCCGGCGACACGACGCGACGCCGCCGGGCGGGAGAGGATTATTTTTTACGCAGCAAACGTAGCGCGTTGGCGGTCACCAATACCGTGGCTCCCGTATCCGCCAGGATTGCCAGCCATAGCCCGGTAAAACCAAGTAGCGTCGTCACCAGGAAAATAGCTTTCAGCCCCAGCGCAATGGTGATGTTCTGCCGGATATTCGCGTGGGTAGCGCGCGCCAGCGTAATCATCTGCGCTAACCCGCGCAGACGGTTATGAGTAAGGGCGGCGTCAGCCGTTTCCAGCGCGACGTCAGTACCGCTGCCCATCGCAATTCCGATACTGGCGGCTTTCATCGCGGGCGCATCATTAATGCCGTCGCCCACCATCGCCAGCGGCGCTTGTTGGTTAAGGGCGGTGACTGCCCGCACCTTGTCTTCCGGCAGTAGTCCGGCTTTAAATGCCAGATCCAGCTCGCCGGCAATCGCTGCCGCCGCCCGTGGGTTATCGCCGGTCAGAATCACGCCGTTAACGCCTAACTGATGCAGTTCGCGGATGGCGTCGCGCGCATCGTCACGCAACGTATCCTGGAGGGCGAGGACGCCAAGTACGGTCTCGTTACGCAGCACCAGAACCACCGTCTGCCCGGCGTTTTCCAGTTCGCTAATTTGCCCGGCAAACGCTGCCGCAGGCTGTTTTCCCGCCGCGCAAATCAGAATACGTTCGCCGTTAACCTGCGCTTCAATCCCGGTGCCGGCCAGCGTTCGCTGCGATTCCGCCGTCGGGATCGCCAGATCGCGTGTCTGCGCTTCGCGGATAATAGCCTGTGCCAGCGGGTGCGTAGCGCCTTGTTCTACGGCTGCCGCCAGCGCCAACAGTTCAGCCTCGCTGATACCGCTTGCCGGATGAATCGCCGTCACCCGTGGTTTACCGATGGTCAACGTACCGGTTTTATCAAAGGCGACCTGCGTGATACGGCCCAGTTGCTCCAGCGCTGCGCCGCCTTTAATCAATGCGCCGCGCCGTGCCGCCGCCGCTAGCCCGGAGGTAATGGCCGCGGGCGTGGAGATCACCAGCGCGCACGGGCAACCGATTAATAGCAGCGTCAGCCCTTTATAAATCCACTCCTGCCAGCCGCCATCGAACATCAGCGGCGGAATAAGCGTCACCAGCAGCGCAATGACCATAATGACTGGCGTATAGATGCGGCTGAAACGGTCAATAAACCGCTCAATGGGCGCACGGCGCTCTTCCGCCTCTTCAATCAGCGTCAGGATACGGTCAATCGCGCTGGCGCCAGGTTCAGATAGCACCTCCAGGGTGACGAGACGGTCAACGCTGGTCGCGCCTGCCGGGACTTTGTCGCCCGTTGCGCGCTCCACAGGGATAGACTCGCCGGTGAGCGCGCTTTCATCAAAGCTGGCGAAACCGGAAACCAGTTTACCGTCGGCGGGTAAACGCCCCCCGGCGGCGACTTCGATAATATCGCCCGGTCGCAGGGTATTAATAGCGACCTCTTCCCGCACGCCGTCGCGCAGACGGGTCGCCGTTTCCGGTTTAAGCGCCATTAACGCGCTGACGCCTTTACGGGCGCGGCTGGCGGCCCATCCTTCCAGGCGCTCGCCGATGAGGAACAGCAGCAATACCATTGCTGCTTCCGCCGTCGCGCCAATAAACAGCGCGCCAATGGCGGCGACGCTCATCAGCGTTTCAATAGCGAACCAACTGCCGCTTTTCATCAGCCGCAGCGCCTGGCGGGCAATAGGATACAGACCGACCAGAGTGGTGACGATAAAGGCCAGTTGGCCGAACGGGTGGTTAAATTGCTCCAGCCCCCAGCTTATCGCCATCATAATGATCAGCGTAATAAGCGGCAGGTTCTCTTTAAGACGAGATTCAGGCGCGGCGTCGCGCGAATCTTCACTACGCAAGGTATAACCCGCCTTCTGTACGGCGCGTTCAATTTGCGCGCGGAGGTCGGCGTCGGCATCGACCACTAACTTTTCGGTGGCGAACAGCACTTGCGCCTGGTTGACGCCGCGAATTTGGCGGACCGCACTCTCCACTTTTCGGGCGCAGGCGGCGCAGTCCATGCCGGAGATTTTCCAGGTATAGCGCGTGCCTGCCACGGCAGTAGAAACAGGCGCGCTGGACGCGCAATGTTCTTCGCAGCAGCAGCTATCGGCCTTCTGTATTGCCGGGGCTAATCTGAAGGAGGTAAAGGGCGGGACTTTTTTGCCATCGGTATCAGGGGTCGACATAACGTCCTCCGGTTGATGATAATTTTCTCATTAACCGGAGGATACACTCTGGAGTCGACTCCAGAGTCAAGCGCTATTATTTACAGGTACAGCGAGCGAACAATCAGGAAGTGTCCGGCAAAGTAGCAGGCGGCGGCAATCGCGTTATCCGCCCGGAAACGGCGGCGGTAATGGCTACCCAGCCAGACGATATTGCCGATGAACAGCAGCGTCGCGCCGGTAAAGGCCGAAAGGGCTGGCGCCGTTGGGCGGAAGAACCACAGTTCGCCCGCCAGCCAGACCATGACCAGCGTCATGGCGATAAAAGTACATACCGGCCAGCGTAGCTCCTCCAGTCGCGTCCAGATAACGGCGATAAGCAACGCGCCGACTATCAGTAACGCCAGCGGCAGCGGCCAGAAGAACGACAACGTCATTTGGCTGGCAAAGTAAATGGTGTAGAGCAGATGCGATAAGAAAAATGCCCCGACGGCGTACAGCAGGCGTTGACGCGGCAAGAGCGTTAACGCATCGCCGACCAGCGAGGCGCACAGTCCGGCCAACACAAGATAACTGATGGCGTCAAACATCGGCGCTTGCCAGGCCAGTAACAGCAACAGTAATAACGTGACGGGCTTAAAAACCCAGCGTTGCCAGGCTGGCCCGCGATAGGAGGCGTCCACATACAGCCATGCGGACAGGCAGACAGCGATAAACGACCAAAGCATCTTAATTCCTTGAATTCGTTATTTTTTCGCAAACGGTATGCTTGCGGCTCTATTATTCAGTGTAGAGGCCGTGACGGTCAGATGACAACACTATAACGGGCAGGGTATGCTTATTTCCGCATTTTCTGACAGGTTAACAGTATGAGTAAGCCACCGCTTTTCTTCATTATAATCATCGCATTAATCGTGGTTGCCGCGTCGTTTCGCTTCGTTCAGCAACGGCGGGAAAAAGCCGCTAATGAGGCGGCGCCGTTACAGCAAAAGCTGGTCGTGGTCAGCAGTAAACGGGAGAAGCCGGTTAACGACCGACGCTCTCGCCAGCAGGAAGTGAGCCCGGCGGGAACCAGTATGCGCTATGAGGCCAGTTTTAAGCCGCTCAATGGCGGTCTCGAAAAAACGTTCCGTTTACAAGCGCAGCAGTACCACGCTTTGACGGTGGGCGATCAAGGTACGCTGAGCTATAAGGGAACGCGGTTCGTCGGGTTTGTTAGCCGTACCCCGGATAACGAATAAACCGTCATCCGGCAGCAAACGTTATTTTTTGTTCTTAAACTTCTTCTGCCAGACCAGCAGCTCAAACACGCCGAACAGGAAAATGCGGATTTTCTCTCCCGTCGTCATCTGCGGACCCTCTTTCGGTATCGTTGATTTCAGTAGCGCCAGTTGCATACCGTGCATCAGCGCCATGAACACCAACGCCACGTTGACGAAGATATTGAGCGGGCGCGGGAAGGGATGCACCAGATTAAGAATCAAAAATGCCCACACGAAGAGCATTAATAAGCGGCCCAGATTAATCAACATCATTTTCTCCTTGCGCGTCGCGCTGATACAGACGATAAGCGACCTGTCCGGCCACCTTTTCTCGATACAATGCCCAGTTCGCCGGAACGGGCGGCAGACCGTTTTCCACCTCGCTTTCTACATAAATTAGCGCGTCGTCGGCCAGCCATCCCTGGGTTTCCAGCAATTGTAACGTCTCTTCCAGCAGCCCTTTACGAAACGGCGGGTCGACAAAGACGACGTGATGCGGCGTCCCCGGCTGGCTGAGGAAGGCCAGAGTATTGGTATTGACGACGCGAGCATTGTTGGCTTTCAGCGTCGCCAGATTTTTTTGCAACTGCTGCGATACGGCGCGATCCATTTCCAGTAACGTTGCCTGGGCCGCATAACGCGATAGCGCTTCCAGACCCAGCGCGCCGCTGCCGGCAAAGCAATCCAGACAATGGGCGTCTACCATTACCGGAGCCAGCCAGTTAAATAACGTTTCGCGCACGCGATCGGTGGTGGGACGCAGACCCGGGCTGTCCGGAACCGGTAATTTACGGCCACGCCATTGCCCGCCAATAATGCGGATTTGGCCGCTGCCAGAGTGAGTCGGTTTTTTCATTTCTCTTGCTCGAACCGCCTGTTGCAAGTTATTCCAGGCGGTGATGTGAATTAAGTTAAGTGATAGACTATTTCATCATTTTTTTAGCTTCCATGTATATAGCGCCGCGAGGGGTGTAGTCGCAGATGGCAAAACAGAAAAAACGTGGCTTCTTTTCCTGGTTGGGCTTCGGTGATAAAGAGCAGAAGCAGGAACAGACCGAAGAACAGCAGATTGTTGAGGAACAACGACCGGTTGAGCCCCCTGTTGAAACGGCGGCAGACGTAGACGCGCAAACGCCCGCGCACAGCAAAGCAGAAACCGAAGCCTTTGCGGAAGAGGTGGTGGACGTTACTGAGAAAGTTCAGGAGAGCGAAAAACCGCAGCCGGTAGAGCCGGAGCCCGCGGCGGCCATTGAGACGGCAGCGCCGCAGATCGCGGTGGAACGCGAGGAATTGCCGCTGCCGGAAGAGGTCAAAGACGAGGCTATCTCGGCGGAAGAGTGGCAGGCCGAAGCGGAAACCGTAGAAGTCATTGCCGCGGTAGAAGAAGAGGGCGAAAACGCGGCGAAATTCACCGACGAAGAGCTGGAAGCGCAGGCGCTGGCCGCTCAGGCGGCGGAAGAGGCGGTGATGGTTGTTCCGTCGGCGGAAGAAGACGCGCCGGTGGAAGCGATCGTTCAGGAGCAGGAAAAACCGACTAAAGAAGGTTTCTTTGCCCGCCTGAAACGCAGTCTGCTGAAAACCAAAGAAAATCTCGGTTCCGGATTTATCAGTCTGTTCCGCGGCAAGAAAATCGACGATGATTTGTTCGAGGAGCTGGAAGAGCAGTTGCTCATCGCTGATGTCGGGGTAGAAACCACGCGTAAGATTATCGCTAATCTGACGGAAGGCGCCAGCCGCAAACAGCTTAAAGATGCCGAGGCGCTGTATGGTCTGTTGAAAGACGAGATGGGCGAGATTCTGGCGAAGGTAGACGAACCGCTTAATATTGAAGGTAAAACGCCTTTTGTTATTCTGATGGTTGGCGTGAACGGCGTGGGTAAAACCACCACTATCGGTAAACTGGCGCGCCAGTTTGAGCAGCAGGGTAAATCAGTGATGCTGGCGGCGGGGGATACTTTCCGCGCGGCGGCGGTCGAACAGCTACAGGTCTGGGGACAGCGTAACAACATTCCGGTTATCGCCCAGCATACCGGCGCGGACTCCGCCTCGGTGATTTTTGACGCTATCCAGGCCGCGAAGGCGCGTAATGTGGATGTGTTAATTGCCGATACGGCAGGGCGTCTGCAGAACAAGTCGCACCTGATGGAAGAGCTGAAAAAAATCGTTCGCGTCATGAAAAAGCTGGACGAAGAAGCGCCACATGAAGTTATGCTGACCATTGACGCCAGCACCGGACAGAACGCGGTAAGCCAGGCCAAACTGTTCCATGAAGCGGTAGGCTTAACCGGTATTACCCTGACCAAGCTGGACGGTACGGCGAAAGGCGGGGTGATTTTCTCGGTAGCTGACCAGTTTGGCATTCCTATCCGTTACATTGGCGTGGGCGAACGTATCGAGGATTTGCGTCCGTTTAAGGCGGACGATTTTATTGAGGCACTTTTTGCCCGAGAGGATTAACAATGATTCGCTTTGAACATGTCAGCAAGGCCTATCTCGGCGGGAGACAAGCGCTGCAGGGAGTGACATTCCATATGCGGCCAGGCGAGATGGCGTTTCTGACCGGCCACTCCGGCGCGGGGAAAAGTACCCTGCTGAAGCTAATCTGTGGGATTGAGCGGCCCAGCGCCGGCAAAATCTTCTTCAGCGGGCATGATATTACGCGCCTGAAAAACCGCGAAGTGCCGTTTTTGCGCCGCCAGATTGGGATGATTTTCCAGGATCACCATCTGCTGATGGATCGCACGGTCTATGACAATGTGGCGATACCGTTAATCATTGCCGGTGCCAGCGGCGATGATATCCGTCGTCGTGTGTCGGCGGCGCTGGATAAGGTTGGACTACTGGACAAAGCGAGAAACTTCCCGATTCAACTCTCCGGAGGCGAACAACAGCGCGTGGGCATCGCCCGCGCGGTGGTCAATAAGCCAGCGGTATTGCTGGCGGATGAACCGACCGGGAACCTGGACGACGCGTTGTCGGAAGGGATTTTACGTCTGTTTGAAGAGTTTAACCGCGTAGGGGTGACGGTACTGATGGCGACGCACGATATTGGACTTATCTCCCGTCGTTCCTATAGGCAGCTCGTCCTGAGCGATGGACATCTGCATGGAGGCCTGGCCAATGAATAGGCGCGACGCGATTAACCAAATCAGGCAGTTCGGCGGACGGCTGGATCGACTGCGTAAGTCTCGCGGCGGAACAGGCGGCGGGCGCAACGCGCCAGGACGCCAGAAGCCGACGCCGAAACCGAACTCACGTAAAACGAACGTCTTTAATGAGCAGGTGCGCTATGCCTGGCACGGTGCGCTGCAAGATCTGAAAAGCAAACCGCTGGCGACGTTTCTGACGGTGATGGTGATCGCCATCTCCCTGACGCTGCCCAGCGTCTGTTACATGGTCTATAAGAACGTCAACCAGGCGGCGACTCAGTATTATCCGTCGCCGCAGATCACCGTTTATCTGCAAAAAACGCTGGATGATGACGCGGCGGCACGGGTTGTTGGGCAGCTTCAGGCCGAGCAGGGCGTTGAGAAGGTCAACTACCTGTCCCGTGAGGACGCGCTGGGAGAATTCCGCAACTGGTCGGGTTTTGGCGGCGCGCTGGATATGCTGGAAGAGAACCCGCTACCGGCGGTGGCGGTGGTGATCCCCAAGCTGGACTTCCAGAGTACCGCTTCGCTTAATACGCTGCGCGACCGTATCTCGCAGATTAACGGCATTGACGAAGTCCGCATGGATGATAGCTGGTTTGCGCGCCTGGCGGCGCTCACCGGGCTGGTGGGCCGCGTGTCGGCGATGATCGGCGTGCTGATGGTCGCGGCGGTCTTCCTCGTTATCGGCAACAGCGTGCGCCTGAGCATTTTTGCCCGTCGCGACACCATTAACGTGCAAAAGCTGATTGGCGCGACCGATGGCTTTATCCTGCGTCCGTTCCTCTACGGCGGCGCGTTGCTCGGTTTTTCCGGCGCGTTTCTTTCACTGATATTGTCTGAAATTTTGGTGATGCGTTTATCATCGGCGGTGACTGAAGTGGCGCAGGTCTTCGGCACGAAGTTTGATCTCAATGGCTTATCGTTCGATGAGTGCCTGTTGCTGCTGCTGGTCTGTTCCATGATTGGCTGGATCGCCGCCTGGCTGGCCACGGTGCAACATTTACGTCACTTTACTCCCGATTGATAAAATCGTGGTATAATCTTTCCCTGCAATGGGCTTCCGTTCGCAGGGAAAGAGTCCCTGTTGTCTCTTCCCCGCGCGTCATCTTTATGTCACAAGATTTGTGCAAATTATGCACAGTGTTACATTGAACTTGTGGATAAAATCACTGTCTGATAAAAGAGTGGGTGATATTCTCGTTGCTCATCGGCTTTGGCACGGTTGTTGCTCGCTGACGGTGCCAGGCAATACTGATTGAGAGGATTTGAATGACCAAAGAAATGCAAAATTTAGCTTTAGCCCCTGTTGGCAACCTGGAATCTTATATCCGGGCGGCGAACGCGTGGCCGATGTTATCGGCTGACGAGGAGCGGGCATTGGCTGAAAGGCTGCATTACCAGGGCGATCTGGAAGCAGCTAAAACGCTGATCCTGTCTCACCTGCGCTTTGTTGTTCATATTGCTCGTAACTATGCGGGCTATGGTCTGCCGCAGGCGGATTTGATCCAGGAAGGCAACATCGGCCTGATGAAAGCCGTACGTCGTTTTAACCCGGAAGTAGGCGTGCGCCTGGTTTCCTTCGCCGTACACTGGATTAAAGCAGAAATTCACGAATACGTGCTGCGTAACTGGCGTATCGTTAAAGTCGCAACCACGAAAGCGCAGCGTAAGCTGTTCTTTAATCTGCGTAAAACCAAGCAGCGTCTGGGCTGGTTTAATCAGGATGAGGTTGAAATGGTGGCGCGCGAACTGGGTGTTTCCAGTAAAGACGTGCGTGAGATGGAGTCGCGTATGGCGGCGCAGGACATGACGTTTGACATGTCTTCGGACGATGAGTCCGACAGCCAGCCAATGGCGCCGGTGCTGTATCTGCAGGATAAATCGTCTAACTTTGCCGACGGCATTGAAGACGATAACTGGGAAGAGCAGGCCGCCAACCGACTGACCGACGCGATGCAGGGGCTCGACGAGCGTAGCCAGGATATTATCCGCGCTCGCTGGCTGGACGAAGACAATAAGTCTACGTTGCAGGAGCTGGCCGATCGTTACGGCGTCTCCGCTGAGCGTGTGCGCCAGCTTGAAAAGAACGCCATGAAAAAGCTTCGCGCTGCGATCGAAGCGTAATCTTCGCGAGTTGCCAATGAACCCTCGAATGTGAATTCGGGGGTTTTGTTTTTTGTAGGCCGGATAAGGCGTTTACCCTGCCATCCGGCAACACGTTTGCCCGATGGCGCTTCGCTTATCGGGCCTACGGGCCCTTCCTCTCCCCCACCGACACAAATCTGTTATCTGGATGTAAATTTAGCTATTCCAAAATAATAAAAATCGGGTATGTTTTAGCAGAGTATGCTGCTAAAGCACGGGTAGCTAGCCAATAATCGAAATAAAGTGCTGAACAATAACACCACAACACACGTAACAACCAGAATAATGGGGATTATCAGGATGAATATGAAGGGTAAAACGTTATTGGCAGGATGTATCGCCCTGTCATTAAGCCATATGGCATTCGCCGAGGACATTAAAGTCGCGGTTGTCGGCGCGATGTCCGGTCCGGTGGCGCAGTATGGCGACCAGGAATTTACCGGTGCGGAGCAGGCAATTGCCGATATCAATGCGAAAGGCGGTATTAAAGGCGATAAGCTCGTCGCGGTGAAATATGATGACGCCTGTGACCCGAAACAGGCGGTAGCGGTCGCTAACAAAGTGGTGAACGACGGCATCAGGTATGTTATCGGTCACTTATGCTCCTCTTCCACACAGCCAGCGTCTGATATCTACGAAGACGAAGGCATCCTGATGATAACCCCGGCGGCGACCGCGCCGGAGCTGACCGCGCGCGGCTATAACCTGATTTTGCGCACGACCGGCCTGGACTCTGACCAGGGACCAACGGCGGCAAAGTATATTCTGGAGAAGGTAAAACCGCAGCGCATCGCGATTATCCACGATAAGCAGCAGTACGGCGAAGGGCTGGCGCGCGCGGTGCAGGACGGTCTGAAGAAAGGCGGCGTTAACGTCGTATTCTTTGACGGCATCACCGCCGGCGAAAAAGATTTCTCCACTCTGGTAGCGCGCCTGAAGAAAGAGAATATCGACTTTGTCTACTACGGCGGTTATCACCCGGAAATGGGGCAGATCCTGCGCCAGTCCCGCGCCGCAGGGCTGAAAACCCAGTTTATGGGGCCGGAAGGGGTGGCGAACGTCTCGCTGTCTAACATCGCCGGAGAGTCGGCGGAAGGCTTACTGGTCACCAAACCGAAGAACTACGATCAGGTCCCGGCGAACAAACCGATTGTGGATGCCATCAAAGCCAAGAAACAAGATCCTAGCGGCGCATTCGTGTGGACCACCTACGCCGCGCTGCAATCGTTGCAGGCGGGTCTGAACCAGTCTGACGATCCGGCGGAAATCGCCAAATACCTGAAAGGCGCCACGGTCGACACCGTAATGGGACCGCTGTCGTGGGATGAGAAAGGCGATCTGAAAGGATTTGAGTTCGGCGTGTTTGACTGGCATGCGAATGGTACGGCGACAGACGCTAAGTAATTGAGTGCCGGGTGGCGGCTTCGCCTTACCCGGCCTACATACCTGGAAAATTGCGAGGTGGTTTTTTATTTTTTGCTCCCGGCATGTAGGCCGGATAAGCGTCAGCGCCATCCGGCTTTCTTTTAGCGCTTCTCCCAGCCGTCATGCTGTGCGGTAAAGCCTAACGCCTGCATAAACGCGGCCATCACGCTACGGTCTTCAACACCGACATCCGCCATCCACCACGACGAGACGTTGGGATTATCGCGGATGACTTCTTCTACCAGGTATTGCCCGACGCCGCGGCGACGGGTGATTTCACGCACGCGTAAGGAATCCAGCGCGCCCTGCGTTCCGCTCAGCGTCACTCTTACGGCGCCCAACAAACGTTCGTTAAACCGCGCGGCATAAATCCGGTGCGTTTCATCTACGCTTAATGAGGAGGCGGAATATTCCGGCCAGATTTTGCCCAGATCGATCTGATCCTGAGCGCTAAAGTGTTCTAAACGAAGAATGGTCAGCTTCATCGACGGCTTGTCCCGATTTCAAAAGATGCGATCAGTGTACCGAAACAGGCAGGCCAGATGCTTTCTCTTTTTGGTGTCATTTACCAGGTTATTAATTTTTTAACAACGATAATTACAGTTTGAAGCATTAGAGAATGGAAAACAGGCAGCATAATTCCCTGAATGCTAGTGAATTATTCCGCTTAATATGCCGTTATTTTATGCTGACAAGCGTGCTTTTTTTTGTTTATCTATAGCGAAAAGCAGAATATTATCTTTTCTTAATAGACTGAAAAATAGAGATTTTAATCTTATTATGCTTTAAATTCTGCGCTAACTCATTAATGAGTCAGTAAAAAGCGCACCATTTATAAAAAGTACAGTCTGCTTTTTAACCAGCAAAAAACAAAACATATAACATCACGAATGGGGATACAGGCACATGAAACGGAAAGCGAAAACAATAATCGCAGGGATTGTTGCATTAGCAGTCTCGCAGGGGGCAATGGCAGATGATATTAAAGTCGCCATAGTCGGGGCGATGTCCGGCCCGGTAGCGCAATGGGGCGATATGGAATTTAACGGCGCGCGCCAGGCCATTAAAGACATCAACGCTAAAGGCGGTATTAAAGGCGATAAGCTGGTCGGCGTAGAGTACGATGATGCCTGCGATCCAAAACAGGCGGTGGCGGTGGCCAACAAAATCGTTAACGACGGTATTCAGTACGTTATTGGTCACTTGTGTTCTTCTTCTACTCAGCCAGCATCCGATATCTATGAAGATGAAGGTATTCTGATGATCTCCCCGGGGGCGACTAACCCGGAGCTGACCCAGCGCGGCTATCAGTACATTATGCGTACCGCCGGCCTGGACTCCTCCCAGGGGCCAACGGCCGCGAAATACATCCTGGAAACGGTGAAACCGCAGCGCATCGCTATCATTCACGATAAACAGCAATACGGCGAAGGACTGGCGCGCTCCGTGCAGGATGGCCTGAAGCAGGGCAATGCCAATATTGTCTTTTTTGATGGTATTACCGCCGGTGAAAAAGATTTCTCCGCCCTGATTGCTCGCTTGCAAAAAGAGAATATCGACTTTGTGTATTACGGCGGCTACTACCCGGAAATGGGGCAGATGCTGCGCCAGGCGCGGGCTAATGGCCTGAAAACGCAATTTATGGGGCCGGAAGGCGTGGGTAACGCGTCGCTGTCCAATATTGCGGGCGGTGCGGCGGAAGGCATGTTGGTGACGATGCCAAAACGTTATGACCAAGACCCGGCGAATAAGGCGATTGTCGAGGCGCTGAAAGCCGACAAGAAAGATCCCAGCGGTCCGTACGTCTGGATCACCTACGCCGCCGTCCAGTCGCTGACGACCGCAATGACGCGTAGCGCCAGCCATGCTCCACTGGATCTGGTGAAAGATCTTAAAGCGAACGGGGCTGATACCGTTATTGGGCCGCTGAAATGGGATGAAAAAGGCGATCTTAAGGGATTTGAATTTGGCGTCTTCCAGTGGCACGCCGACGGCTCGTCAACCGTCGCGAAGTAATGCCAGAAGATAAGTTATCCCACCGCCCGCACGCCGGGCGGGTTTAAAAAGGTTACCTTATGTCCGAGCAGTTTCTCTATTTCTTGCAGCAGATGTTTAACGGCGTCACGCTGGGGAGCACCTACGCGCTGATTGCTATCGGTTATACGATGGTGTACGGCATTATCGGCATGATCAACTTCGCTCATGGCGAGGTGTATATGATCGGCAGCTACGTCTCTTTTATGATCATCGCCGCGCTAATGATGATGGGAATAGACACCAGTTGGCTCCTGGTGGCCGCCGGATTTATCGGCGCGATTATTATTGCCAGCGCCTACGGCTGGAGTATCGAGCGAGTCGCTTACCGGCCTGTGCGCAATTCCAAGCGCCTGATCGCCCTGATTTCCGCCATCGGGATGTCCATCTTTCTGCAAAACTACGTCAGCCTGACGGAAGGTTCGCGCGACGTGGCGTTACCCAGCCTGTTTAACGGCCAGTGGATTGTGGGCAGCAGCGAAAACTTTGCCGCGTCCATCACCACCATGCAGGCGGTTATCTGGATAGTCACCTTTCTGGCTATGCTGGCGCTCACCATTTTCATTCGCTACTCCCGGATGGGCCGCGCCTGCCGCGCCTGCGCGGAGGATCTGAAAATGGCCAGTCTGCTCGGCATTAATACCGACCGCGTCATTGCGCTAACGTTTGTTATCGGCGCGGCAATGGCGGCGGTGGCGGGCGTGCTGCTCGGCCAGTTCTATGGCGTGATTAACCCCTACATCGGTTTTATGGCCGGGATGAAAGCGTTCACCGCGGCGGTGCTGGGCGGGATTGGCAGCATTCCGGGCGCGATGATCGGCGGTCTGATTTTGGGCGTCGCCGAAGCGCTCTCGTCTGCATATTTAAGTACCGAATATAAAGATGTCGTATCGTTCGCTCTGCTGATTCTGGTACTGCTGGTGATGCCGACCGGTATCCTGGGGCGTCCGGAGGTAGAGAAAGTATGAAACCGATGCATATTGCGATGGCGCTATTCTCTGCGGCGATGTTCTTCGTTCTGGCTGGCGTCTTCATGGGCGTACAACTGGAGCTGGACGGCACCAAACTGGTGGTGGATACCGCCGCCGACATCCGCTGGCAGTGGATCTTTATCGGTACGGCAGTGGTTTTTTTCTTTCAGTTGTTGCGTCCGATGTTCCAGAAAGCGGTGAAGCATGTCTCCGGACCGAAGTTTATTCTGCCGGCGATCGATGGCTCTACCGTTAAGCAAAAGCTGTTTCTGATGGCGCTGCTGGTTATCGCCGTGGCGTGGCCGTTTATGGTGTCGCGCGGTAGCGTGGATATCGCCACTATGACCATGATTTATATCATCCTCGGTTTGGGGCTGAACGTGGTGGTGGGGCTGTCCGGCCTGCTGGTATTGGGCTACGGCGGCTTTTACGCCATCGGCGCTTATACCTTTGCGCTGCTCAACCACTATTATGGTTTGGGTTTCTGGACCTGCCTGCCGCTGGCGGGACTGGTCTCCGCCGCCGCTGGTTTCCTGCTCGGCTTCCCGGTACTGCGTCTGCGCGGCGACTATCTGGCGATTGTGACGCTCGGCTTCGGCGAAATCGTCCGTATCCTGCTGCTCAACAACACTGAAATTACCGGCGGCCCGAACGGTATCAGCCAGATCCCCAAACCGACGCTGTTTGGTCTGGAGTTTAGCCGCAGCACCCGCGAAGGCGGCTGGGATACCTTCAGCAATTTCTTTGGCGTGAAGTACGACCCATCCGACCGGGTCATTTTCCTCTATCTGGTGGCCCTGTTGCTGGTGGTCCTGTCGCTGTTTGTCATTAACCGCCTGCTGCGTATGCCGCTGGGCCGGGCGTGGGAAGCGTTGCGTGAGGATGAGATCGCCTGTCGCTCATTAGGTTTAAGCCCGACGCGCATCAAGCTGACCGCTTTTACTATCAGCGCCGCGTTTGCCGGTTTCGCCGGGACGTTGTTTGCCGCCCGCCAGGGCTTTGTCAGCCCGGAATCCTTCACCTTCGCCGAATCCGCCTTCGTGCTGGCGATTGTGGTGCTGGGCGGAATGGGCTCGCAGTTTGCGGTGATCCTGGCGGCGGTTCTGCTGGTGGTGTCGCGCGAATTGATGCGCGACTTCAACGAATACAGCATGTTGATGCTCGGTGGTTTGATGGTGTTGATGATGATCTGGCGCCCGCAGGGATTGTTGCCGATGACGCGTCCGCAGTTGAAGCTGAAAAGTGGTCAGGCGAAAGGAGAGCAGGCATGAGTCAGCCATTATTAGCGGTTAACGGCCTGATGATGCGCTTTGGCGGTTTGCTGGCGGTCAACAATGTATCGCTGGAATTGCGTGAGCGGGAAATTGTGTCGCTGATTGGCCCTAACGGCGCGGGTAAAACGACGGTGTTTAACTGCCTGACCGGTTTTTATAAGCCGACAGGCGGTACGATCACGTTGCGCGAGCGGCATCTGGAAGGGTTGCCGGGCCAGCAGATCGCCCGCATGGGCGTGGTACGTACTTTCCAGCATGTTCGCCTGTTTCGCGAAATGACGGTGATTGAAAACCTGCTGGTGGCGCAGCACCAGCAACTGAAAACGGGCCTCTTTTCCGGCCTGTTGAAAACGCCCGCTTTCCGCCGCGCGCAAAGCGAAGCGCTGGACCGCGCGGCGACCTGGCTTGAGCGTATTGGCCTGCTGGAACATGCCAACCGCCAGGCCAGTAATCTGGCCTACGGCGACCAGCGCCGGCTGGAGATTGCCCGCTGCATGGTGACGCAGCCAGAAATTCTGATGCTCGACGAACCGGCGGCTGGCCTTAACCCGAAAGAGACCAAAGAGCTGGATGAGCTGATTGCCGAACTACGTAACCATCACAACACCACCATATTACTGATTGAACACGATATGAAGCTGGTGATGGGCATTTCCGATCGCATTTACGTGGTGAACCAGGGCACGCCGCTGGCGAACGGCACGCCGGAAGAGATCCGCAACAACCCGGACGTCATCCGCGCTTATCTGGGTGAGGCATAAGATGGAAAAAACGATGTTAACGTTTGAAAAAGTCAGCGCCCACTACGGCAAGATTCAGGCGCTGCACGACGTCAGTCTGCACATCAATCAGGGGGAAATCGTTACCCTGATTGGCGCTAACGGCGCGGGGAAAACGACGCTGCTTGGCACCTTGTGCGGCGATCCACGCGCCTCCAGCGGACGGGTGGTGTTTGACGGTAAAGACATCACCGACTGGCAGACGGCGAAAATCATGCGTGAAGCGGTGGCGATAGTGCCGGAAGGGCGGCGCGTCTTCTCGCGGATGACGGTGGAAGAGAACCTGGCGATGGGCGGTTTTTTTGCCGAGCGCGATCGGTTTCAGGAGCGTATCAAATGGGTGTACGAGCTGTTTCCGCGCCTGCATGAACGCCGTATCCAGCGAGCGGGCACCATGTCCGGCGGCGAACAGCAGATGCTGGCGATTGGCCGCGCGCTGATGAGCCAGCCGAGGCTATTGCTGCTGGATGAACCGTCGCTGGGGCTGGCGCCGATCATCATCCAGCAGATCTTCGACACCATTGAGCAGTTGCGCGAGCAGGGTATGACCATCTTCCTTGTCGAGCAGAACGCCAACCAGGCGCTGAAGCTCGCCGACCGCGGTTATGTGCTGGAAAACGGCCACGTGGTGCTATCCGATACCGGTGATGCGCTGCTGGCGAACGAAGCGGTGCGCAGCGCCTATCTGGGCGGATAAGGCGCAGTTTACAGCTGCCATCTGGCAAACGCGCCCGGTGGCGCTACCGCTTACCGGACCTGGCGGATTACTCGGCATTCGGCAAATCAGTAGAACATTTTTCGTACCAATATGTTATAGTTGAGAATAGTTATCAACTATAACCACCGAAGAAGGAGCAAGGATGATACGTTCAGGCGCCTGCATAATGGGAACGCTGTTGTTCGCGGCTTCGTTCAGTGTTAACGCCTTAACCTCAAACGATTTTGATCCCCGCGATCCTGCTATCTGGCAAGAAGAAACCGCAACGCCTTATCCACTGGCCGCAACGACCTGCGAAGTGCGTCATCATCCGGATTGTGCAACGTGGGAGGATGAAAAATCCGACATTCAGCGTGAACGCGAGCGGCGAGATCAGCGGCGCTTACAAAATCTGTACAAAAAGTATTCTCATCGTGATTAACTGCTGACGCCAGCCAAATAACGCATGTCTGGTCAGCATTACGCTGTCAGACGTGCCGTAGCTCCCACTTTTCTTTTCCGGCGCTTTCACTGCCTTGCCATCTCTCTGTCGCCTTACTATCTTTTTTTTGTAATAAAAAAGTTATTTTTCTGTCATTCGAGCATGTCATGTTACCCCCGCGAACATAAAACGCGTGATATCGCGCATCCCGGCACAAAAAGAGAGATAACCGATGATATCGTTACGACATACAGCTTTAGGACTGGCGCTGAGTCTGGCATTTACGGGTCAGGCGTTGGCCGTCACCACTATTCCATTCTGGCATTCAATGGAAGGGGAGTTAGGCAAAGAAGTTGATTCACTGGCGCAACGTTTCAACCAGGCCAATCCGGATTACAAAATCGTTCCGGTCTATAAGGGGAACTATGAACAGAACCTGAGCGCCGGGATCGCGGCATTCCGTACCGGCAACGCGCCGGCAATATTGCAGGTTTATGAGGTTGGGACAGCGACCATGATGGCCTCGAAAGCCATTAAGCCGGTTTATGAAGTGTTTAAAGACGCCGGTATTAACTTTGACGAGTCCCAGTTTGTACCAACCGTTGCAGGCTACTACACCGATGCTAAAAGCGGGCATCTGCTCTCCCAGCCCTTTAACAGCTCCACGCCGGTACTGTACTACAACAAAGACGCCTTTAAGAAAGCCGGTTTAGATCCGGAACAGCCGCCGAAAACCTGGCAGGAGCTGGCTGACTATACCGCGAAACTGAGAGCGGCAGGCATGAAATGCGGTTACGCCAGCGGCTGGCAAGGCTGGATCCAACTGGAAAACTTCAGCGCCTGGAACGGTCTCCCCTTCGCCAGTAAAAACAATGGCTTTGACGGTACAGATGCGGTGCTGGAGTTTAATAAGCCAGAGCAGGTGAAACATATCGCGCTGCTGGAAGAGATGAATAAAAAAGGCGATTTTAGCTATGTTGGGCGTAAGGACGAGTCTACCGAGAAGTTTTATAACGGTGACTGCGCGATGACAACCGCGTCCTCCGGCTCGCTCGCCAATATCCGCCAGTATGCCAAATTTAACTATGGCGTGGGTATGATGCCGTACGACGCTGATATCAAGGGCGCGCCGCAAAACGCCATTATCGGCGGAGCCAGCCTATGGGTCATGCAGGGTAAAGATAAAGAAACCTATACCGGCGTCGCCAAATTCCTCGACTTCCTGGCAAAACCGGAAAACGCTGCTGAATGGCATCAAAAAACCGGCTACCTGCCGATTACCACCGCCGCCTACGAGCTGACCCGCGAGCAGGGTTATTACGATAAAAACCCCGGTGCGGATATCGCCACTCGCCAGATGTTGAATAAGCCGCCGTTACCCTTCACCAAAGGCTTGCGTCTGGGCAATATGCCGCAGATTCGTACCATCGTGGACGAAGAGCTGGAAAGCGTCTGGACCGGGAAGAAAACCCCACAACAGGCGTTGGATACCGCAGTGGATCGCGGGAATCAGTTGCTGCGTCGTTTTGAGAAAGCGAGCAAATCTTAAGTGTATAAGTGCCTGGTGGCGCTGCGCTTATCAGGCCTACAGCGTTTGTAGGCCGGATAAGGTGCTTGCACCGCCATCCGGCACCTTCCAGGAAAAGAACCTTCATGTCATCATCCCGTCCGGTGTTCCGCTCGCGTTGGCTGCCGTATTTACTGGTTGCCCCGCAGTTGGTTATCACCGTTATTTTCTTTATCTGGCCTGCGGGCGAAGCGCTGTGGTATTCGCTGCAAAGCGTCGATCCGTTTGGTTTTTCCAGCCAATTTGTCGGGCTGGAGAATTTTGTCGCGCTTTTTCACGACAGTTATTATCTCGACGCCTTCTGGACGACGATTAAATTCAGCGCGCTGGTCACGTTTAGCGGCCTGCTGGTCTCGTTGTTTTTCGCCGCCCTGGTGGATTACGTGGTGCGCGGCAGCCGTTTTTATCAGACGCTGATGCTGCTGCCTTATGCCGTCGCGCCCGCCGTCGCCGCCGTATTGTGGATTTTCCTGTTTAACCCGGGGCGGGGATTAATCACCCATTTCCTCGGCGAATTCGGCTATAACTGGAACCACGCGCAAAACAGCGGTCAGGCGATGTTCCTGGTGGTATTTGCGTCAGTCTGGAAGCAGATTAGTTACAACTTTTTATTCTTCTTTGCCGCGCTGCAATCTATTCCCCGCTCGCTGGTGGAAGCGGCGGCCATTGACGGCGCCGGGCCGATTCGTCGTTTCTTCCGGCTTTCTTTGCCGCTTATTGCGCCGGTCAGTTTCTTCCTGCTGGTGGTCAACCTGGTGTACGCCTTTTTCGACACCTTCCCGGTGATTGACGCCGCGACCGCCGGCGGGCCGGTACAAGCCACCACGACGCTGATTTATAAGATCTATCGCGAAGGGTTTACCGGCCTGGATCTCTCGGCGTCCGCCGCGCAGTCGGTGGTGTTGATGTTCCTCGTCATCATTCTGACGGTGGTGCAGTTCCGCTATGTGGAAAGTAAGGTGCGTTACCAATGATAGAGAATCGTCGCGGGCTGACAATATTCAGCCATACCATGCTGATTCTGGGGATCGCGGTCATTTTGTTTCCGCTGTATGTCGCGTTTGTCGCGGCGACGCTGGACGACCGCGCGGTGTTTGAGACGCCGATGACGCTGCTTCCCGGCACGCAGTTACTGGAGAATATCAAAACTATTTGGGTCAACGGCGTCGGTGTTAATAGCGCGCCATTCTGGCTGATGATGCTTAACAGTTTCATTATGGCGTTCAGCATTACGGTAGGCAAAATCACGGTATCTATGCTTTCCGCATTCGCCATCGTCTGGTTTCGTTTTCCCCTGCGTAACCTGTTCTTCTGGATGATTTTTATCACCCTGATGCTGCCGGTTGAAGTGCGTATCTTCCCGACGGTGGAAGTGATCGCCAACCTGAAAATGCTCGACAGCTATGCCGGTCTGACGCTACCGCTGATGGCGTCCGCTACCGCCACTTTCCTGTTTCGTCAGTTCTTTATGACGCTTCCGGATGAACTGGTGGAGGCGGCCCGTATTGACGGCGCGTCGCCGATGCGCTTTTTCCGCGACATCGTGTTGCCGCTGTCAAAAACCAACCTGGCGGCGTTATTCGTCATCACCTTTATCTACGGCTGGAACCAGTATCTGTGGCCGCTGTTGATTATCACCGACGTGAATCTTGGCACTGCCGTAGCGGGTATCAAAGGGATGATCGCCACTGGCGAAGGTACCACGCAATGGAACCAGGTGATGGCGGCAATGCTGCTGACCCTTATTCCCCCGGTTGTCATCGTTTTAGCCATGCAGCGCGCGTTTGTGCGTGGCCTGGTCGATAGTGAGAAATAAAATGGCTGGTTTAAAACTACAGGCAGTAACCAAAAGCTGGGACGGCAAAACCCAGGTAATTCAACCGCTGACGCTGGACGTGGCGGATGGCGAATTTATCGTGATGGTCGGGCCGTCCGGCTGCGGCAAATCAACGTTGTTGCGGATGGTGGCCGGTCTGGAACGCGTGACCAGCGGCGATATCTGGATTGATCGCAAACGGGTCACCGAGATGGAGCCCAAAGATCGCGGCATCGCGATGGTATTTCAGAACTATGCTCTCTATCCCCATATGAGCGTAGAGGAGAACATGGCGTGGGGACTAAAAATTCGCGGTATGAGCAAAGCGCATATTGAAGAACGCGTGCGGGAGGCGGCGCGCATTCTGGAGCTGGACGGCCTGCTTAAACGCCGTCCACGCGAGCTTTCCGGCGGTCAACGGCAGCGCGTGGCAATGGGGCGCGCGATCGTCCGCGAGCCGGCAGTCTTTTTATTCGACGAACCGCTCTCTAACCTCGACGCCAAGCTGCGCGTGCAGATGCGTCTGGAGTTACAACATCTGCATCGTCGTCTTCGTACCACCTCGCTCTATGTTACTCACGATCAGGTAGAGGCGATGACGCTGGCCCAGCGGGTGATGGTGATGAATAAAGGCGTCGCAGAACAGATTGGCACGCCGGTAGAGGTATATGAAAAACCGGCCAGTCGCTTCGTGGCGAGCTTTATCGGCAGCCCGGCGATGAACCTGTTGGACGGCGTTATCAGCGCTTCCGGCGACCGTTTCGAATTGCCTGGCGGTCTGGCGTTGCCGATTGGTGCGGGCTATCGGGGTCATGCCGGACGTAACATGACGCTGGGTATCCGCCCGGAGCATATTGCGTTAAGCTCGCAGTCGGAAGGCGGCGTGCCGTTAACGGTAGACACGCTGGAGATTCTGGGCGCGGATAATCTGGCGCATGGGCGCTGGGGCGATCAGAAACTGGTGGTGCGGTTGGCGCATCACCAGCGCCCGGCGGCGGGCAGTACGCTATGGCTGCATCTGCCGGAACATCAGCGGCATCTTTTTGATGGCGAAACAGGACAACGTGTATGAGTAACTGGCCTTATCCCCACATTGTCGCCCATCGCGGCGGCGGTAAACTGGCGCCGGAAAACACTCTGGCGGCGATTGACGTGGGCGCGCGATACGGGCACACCATGATTGAGTTTGATGCCAAGCTGTCGAAAGACGGCGAAATTTTCCTGCTGCATGACGATAACCTGGAACGCACCAGCAACGGTTGGGGTGTGGCGGGCGAGTTGAACTGGCAGGATTTATTGCGTGTGGACGCTGGCGGTTGGTTTAGCGGCGAATTTAAAGGCGAGCCGCTGCCGTTGCTCTCGCAGGTGGCGGAGCGCTGCCGTAAACACGGCATGATGGCGAATATTGAGATCAAACCGACAACGGGGAGCGGAAGGCTAACAGGACGTGTCGTGGCGTTGGCCGCCCGCGAACTGTGGGCCGGGATGACGCCGCCGCTGCTTTCTTCCTTTGAGATAGAGGCGCTGGAAGCGGCGCAGGCGGCAGCACCTGAACTGCCGCGCGGGTTACTGCTGGATAAATGGCGTGAAGACTGGCGTGAACTGACGACCCGTCTGGGCTGTGTTTCCCTCCATCTCAACCATAAATTACTCGATGAGACGCGAGTGCAAGAGATTAAGGCCGCGGGTCTGCGGATTCTGGTGTATACCGTCAATCAGCCCCAGCGGGCGGCAGAGCTGCTGCGCTGGGGCGTGGATTGTATCTGCACCGATCGCATTGATGACATCGGCCCTCACTTTCAGTTTTAAGGGCTGATGGTTTTCAGCGGGATGTCAGGCTGCGGCGTCCCGCTGCCCTGCTGCAACATTGGCTGGGAATGGTTTAGCATCCGGTCCGGATTTCCGCTGCCGCTGAGCATTCCGCCCTGCGTATTGGGCAGCGTTTGCTGACCGAGCATACCGTTGCCCGGCTGTCCCTGCTGAACCCGCTGCGTATTGGCATTCAACTGCGACTGTAGATTTTGCTGCTGGCTGCGCGCCTGCGTTTGCATCTGTTGTTTCAACATACCCTGCTGCTGAATCTGCTGCGTTTGCATCTGCGTCTGCATACGCTGCTGGCTGGGGATCTTATAACCCGGCTGATTAGGGTTATTGAGTGTATTAATTGGCTGGGCCAATACAGCAAAGGGTAACAAAGCCGTAATAAGTAGTAAGCGTTTCATTGTCGTCTCCTCCCGATGAGGCCTCTTTTTAAGTGTACCTCTATTTCGCCATGATGATGATTTTTTAAGCGTTGTGGACCAGGATTAAACGGGACATACACCCATTTATCTGGAGAAAAACAACGATGAAACCAACGTTTATGCGCTGGGTGGCGATCGCCGCTCTGCTGGCCGGGGGGACGTTTAGCGCGGTGGCCAATCCTCCCGTCGCGCCGCCAGTCTCCTATGGTGTTGAAGAAGATGTCTTTCATCCTGTGCGGGCGACGCAAGGGATGGTGGCGTCCGTGGATGCAATGGCGACGCAGGTTGGCGTGGATATCTTAAAGCAGGGCGGTAATGCCGTGGATGCCGCCGTCGCCGTGGGCTATGCGCTGGCTGTCACGCATCCGCAAGCCGGGAATCTGGGCGGCGGGGGATTTATGCTGCTGCGCACCAAAGACGGTAACACTACGGCGATTGATTTTCGTGAAATGGCGCCGGCTGGCGCGACCCGTGATATGTTCCTCGACGATCAGGGTAACGCCGATGCGAAAAAGTCGCTGACGTCGCATCTGGCATCCGGTACGCCGGGTACCGTGGCGGGGTTCTCGCTGGCGCTGGAGAAATACGGCACGATGCCGCTGAATAAAGTGGTGCGTCCGGCGATGAAGCTGGCGGAAGAGGGTTTTGTGGTTAACGATGCGCTGGCCGACGACTTAAAAACTTACGGCAGCGAAGTGATCCCCAACCATGAGAACAGCAAAGCCATTTTCTGGAAAGACGGCGAGCCGCTGAAAAAAGGCGATAAGCTGGTCCAGAAGAATCTGGCGAAAAGCCTGGAAATGATTGCCGAAAACGGCCCGGATGCGTTTTATAAAGGGGCGATTGCTGACCAGATTGCCGGAGAAATGCAGAAGAACGGCGGTCTGATGACCAAAGAGGATTTAGCCAGCTATAAAGCCGTTGAGCGTACGCCAATCAGCGGTGACTATCGCGGGTATCAGGTCTTCTCCATGCCGCCGCCGTCCTCGGGCGGTATTCACATCGTACAGATCCTGAATATCCTCGAAAATTTCGACATGAAGAAGTACGGCTTTGGCAGCGCCGATGCCATGCAAATCATGGCGGAAGCGGAAAAATACGCCTATGCCGACCGCTCAGAGTATCTGGGTGACCCGGACTTTGTGAAAGTGCCGTGGCAGGCGCTGACCAACAAAGCCTATGCGAAAACGCTGGCCGATCAAATTGATATCAACAAGGCCAAACCTTCCAGCCAGATCAAACCTGGCAAGCTCGCCCCGTATGAAAGCAACCAGACCACCCACTTCTCGGTGGTGGATAAAGACGGCAATGCCGTGGCGGTGACCTATACCCTGAACACCACCTTTGGCACAGGAATTGTGGCGGGAAATACCGGTATTCTGCTGAATAATCAAATGGATGATTTTTCTGCTAAACCCGGTGTACCTAATGTTTATGGCCTGGTGGGCGGCGATGCTAACGCGGTCGAACCAAAAAAACGTCCGCTGTCGTCGATGTCGCCCACTATCGTCGTTAAAGAGGGCAAAACCTGGCTGGTGACCGGCAGTCCTGGCGGGAGTCGAATCATCACTACTGTGCTGCAAATGGTAGTGAACAGCATTGATTTTGGCATGAACGTCGCCGAAGCGACCAACGCGCCGCGTTTCCATCATCAATGGTTGCCGGACGAACTGCGGGTAGAAAAGGGCTTCAGCCCCGATACGCTGAAGTTGCTGGAACAGAAAGGGCAGAAAGTCGCGTTGAAAGAAGCGATGGGCAGCACCCAAAGTATTATGGTTGGACCGGATGGCGAACTGTACGGTGCGTCTGACCCGCGTTCGGTGGATGATTTAACGGCGGGATACTGATTTTTAATTCCAGGCCCGGTGTCAGACACCGGGCTATTTGCAGATTATGCCGTGAGTAATCGGGCTGGATTATCAATACAAAGCTTGCGCAGAGTATCGTTGTCTACTCCGCGAGCAGCCAGATAGGCGAGGAAGACATTCGGGACAAACCCCCAGCCATTTCCGCCATTTTTCGCCCACATCTGTTTGAGAAAAACATCATGGCTTAAAACGATTTGGTCGGCGTAACCCAGTGCAATCAGATTCGCTACTGCATCTGCGGTCTCCTGAACGCCCGGCGCGACACCTTCTTTTGGAAAGGTGATGTCCAGACCAATCATGTCAAATTCAAGCCATACGCCACGGTCGAGCATTTTACGTTGATAGACGACATCTTTTCCTGAAGGGTCCGAATGCGCCAGCGAGACTTTTGCCGGAGAGACGTTCATTTCTTCCAGCACGATATCCAGCACCTCATCACCCAGTCGCAGCCACCTTGGCATATGGATATTCATCGCCGTGTGGGGGTTGTTACATTGTGCCAGAGACGCTGCCCGCAGGCTGTTACGCTCCGCTTGGGTAAGCGCGGGAGATACGCCGATTTCACCGATCATGCCAGCGCGAATATCCGTCTCGCCAATACCCTGATTCAGTTCTTTATCAATGAGTGAGGCTAACAGCTCAACAGGTTTATGGATCCGGGTACTTTCAAATTTCTCCAGATAAGGTCCGGATGATGCAACGATATTCAAACCCGTTTTTAAGGCAACTTCTCGCAGCGCTGAGGCGTCCCGTCCAATGGATTCTGATCCGGTGGCGTCGACAATCGTCCTGCCGCCTAAAGACATAAAGTTATTGATTTCGAAGATAACATCATCAATCTCTTTTCTGTCCATGTTATCGGCGCAGCAGTATGGGTCGTGTTTCAGCCCCCACTGCAGGTCAGCACTGACTTTCTTTCCCACCAGTTGCTGTGAAAAAGCATAATGTGGCTCGTCTACGACCGAAGACAGATCGTTAAACAGATGTTCATGCGGTAGCGTCAGCCCCATATCCGTATGCGCCACCGGGCCTGTTACGGTTTGCAGGAAACCTTTCATTCTGACACCTCTATTCTTTGCGCCATTTTGGATGCTCTGTATTCAGGGATGGTGGTCACAATCGCACCGACTAACGCGAACAGCGTACCGATGATGGTGACCAGGTAGACCGTATTGCCTAATGAAGGGATCAATTCATCAATTAGCACTGAGCCAAGCAGTTGGCCTGCTGTTGACGCTACGCCCAGCATCAATAGCCCTAAGCCTCTCACCAGAATCGCCATTAGCCCGATGGACAGCAGACCCAGCGGACCACCGAGATACATCCACCATGTATCGGGTAACTGGATGGTGACATGGCCTAATGCGATACGTATCGCCAGCGCTGCGCCCAGGACACAAAAGCCGACGATGAAGTTCCATGTAATGGACACCAGCATGGAGCCCGTTGCCTCGGCGACTTTAGCATTCCCCGCAGGCTGCCAGCCAGCGAGTAACCCTGCCAAAAAGGGGAGGATAGCGAGCAGGATAAACGAGGTTGAGTGCCACTGTGGCGACACGACAAAAATGGTGGCGATAACGGCGAACAATGCGCCAGTAATGCGCCATGGCGTAAAATATTTCTTCTCCTCCACACCGATGCCAAAACGGTCGCACAGCAGGCCGGAAAGAAGCAGGGCAGAAATTAATGCCGTTTGAAAGGTGGCAACGCCCAGCGCACTGGCGGATGCGCCTTCAGAAAATACGACCATAGCCCCGCATAATCCTGCAAACCAATTCCATAGCGGGATTTTTCTCTTTTTAATCAGAGTAGGGATTGAGGCGAATTGCTGGCGTGTTTCTTTGCGCGCAATAATAATAAAAAACATGACGACCAGACCGCTGGCAAACGAGATTACTGCGCAAGCATTACCGTCTTGTAACCAATGTCCTAACTGCCCATTAACGGCAGACTGCATCGGGGAAAGCATACCGGCTAAGATGGTGGCAAGCATCAGTAAGGGGGTTGAGTACTTATTCTTGTTCATACATCAATCCTTATATTTTATAAAAGGAGTAACTTTCGTTACTCCATTGTTTTTTATTTTCTGGCGATGAATTGAAGCGTGTTGACCCACAGGTCGGTATAAAATGGCCATGACATAAACTGCTGGGTTCCCCAGTGTGGGGAGCAGTCGCTCATAAAGCAGGCGGTTTTACCCTGTTGGTATTCACCGAACACTAACAATGGGTCATTATTTATTGTTAATACGACATCGGCATCGTCTCTGGCGACGGCCTGGTTATATCCAAGAAATACCGGATAATCTGAGAACCCGTTAACAACAGGATGTTCAGGTGAGACAGCCTCAGCACAGATACCCTCGGGCTTTTCTACCCGGTCATCGCCATCAAGCATAATAACTGGCAGAACCTCAGCAAGAACGGTGTTCTTATAATTGGCTTTTGCCTCAATACCCATAAATGACAGATAACCGCCAATCATGAGTAGTCCACCGCCATTTTTGACGTACTCTTTAATGGACTCCAGAGCGTTTGGTTTTATTTTTAGCTGATAAAATGTCTCGTTTTGCAACAGGAAGGTATTACTACCAATGTCGCTAATAACAATCACATCGTAACGATTTAATTCGTCAATACTCTCTGGAAAGGCAATTTGTACCGTGTGGGCAGGCATGTAATCAATATCAACGCCGCCTTTCCTCAAGCATTCCAGTAACCATGTAGCGCCTTCTTCATATTTACTGGAGGTGAAACTGTCATAACCTTTTGAATGAATCATATGAATATGCCAGGATTCTCCAATAAAGAGCACCTTTAGTTTTTTCTGCGTATTGTTCATAGTCTGCTCCTTGATTTAGTGAGTAGAAATAGTTTGTTTGTAATGTGAACCCTGAATACGATGAAGAACGGAGTCGTTTTCCGGCATATCAGAGGCATTAGGCGTTTCAACCGCAAGTGAGGCAAATGCGCTGGCGTAGCACAATGCGGATGCCAGTGACTTTCCTTTTGCAAGACCAGATGCGAGGGCGCCATTGAAAGCGTCACCCGCTCCCGCAGTATTTTTTACAACTGCCGGAAATGCCGGGGAATAGATGAATTGTGTGCCATCATAAGCAAGCGAACCTTTGCTACCTAATGTAATAATGGTATTTTTGACGCCTTTCTGATGAATAATTTTGGCCGCGCATTTGGCTGATTCGATATCATTAACCGCCATATTGGCCAGCAGGCCTGCTTCCGTTTCATTTGGCGTAATATAGTCAATGTTATCAATGATAGTGTTAACCATGTCATTGTATGGCGCTGGATTGATGATGACCGGTATGTCATTTTTTTGTGCGAGGCGAATTGTTTGCTGCAGCGCTTCGTAATTCGTCTCCAGTTGGACAAGAACAATATCTGAATGAACAATGGCTTCTTTTTGAATGGTGATTTCATCAGGGGAGATTGTCATGTTGGCGCCAGGGTAGATAGCGATGACGTTATCTCCGGTATCTCCATTCACCATGATAGTTGCTGTACCTGTTTGTGTTTCTTTGGTCTGGTAGATAACACTTTTATGGATTTTTGATGAGTTTATAAAATTAATGGCGTAATCACTAAAATGATCTGAGCCGACTTTAGTAATAAAATGCACATCAGAGTCGGCATAGCTTGCTGCTAATGCCTGATTACATCCCTTACCGCCGGGTGAAAAAATAAATTTATCGGCCAGCAATGATTCTCCCGTTGAGGGTAATCTCGGTAGATAACTGATAATATCAACATTGAACGAGCCAATAACACATACATTATTTTTCATGGCAGAGAGACCTTTTTTTATTTTCTGCGCTGATTCATATTTTTCCAGCACATAAGCAATTTCATTTTTTGCGACGTTATCAAGAGAATCAAGGGTAATAAATGCACCACCATGACAGCGAGTAAGATATCCCTGTCCGGCAAGTTCATTGAGATCTGAACGAATAGTTTCCTTTGTTACCTTGAGACTTTTCGCCAGATTTGAAACTTTTACAACTCCCGAAATACTGAGTTCCTTCAATATTCTATGATGGCGTTCAAATTTCATTTTTTACCTCACCGTGGTTAAATTAGTCCCGGGAGGAGTATATTGTTGTGATTGTCACCATAAAGTGATGGCAGAAACCAAAAAAAAACAAAAATGTAATATTAATATTGCTAAAATTACGGAAAAAACGGTGATAAAGCTTAAAGTGGTAATAACCATGAAATTCAGGTGGTTATTGTTTTGATATAGGGGAAGTAGGTTGCAATAACTGGAATGTTGTGAAGGTTTGTGACGTTTCGCCCCACAGGGTGGGGCGGGGAAGCGCTATTTCACGCGCGCCATAAAGTACGCATCAACGTACTCACCGTTGCGCAGGCCGTATTTCTTACCGGTGCCTTCGATTTCAAAGCCGTACTTCTTATACACCGCCACCGCGGGCTCGTTATCAACAAACACCGTTAACTCAATACGCTCGACGCGCAGCCAGTTGTCACACATGTCGATCATTGTGCGGATCAGCGCGCTGGCAATGCCGCGATTGTGCCACCGGGCATCCACGCAGATACCAAAATCGGCCACGTGGCTGCGGCGGGGACGTTGGGTGACCTGAATAGAAAGATGGCCAACGACAATATCGTCAATGCAGGCAACTAGTTGTTTAACCCCGGCTTGCTCGGTTAGCCGCGCCTGCCACATTTCGAGGGAAGGATGAGGAACCTGTAGCGTGTTGTGGTACACCTCCGGCTGGGCGTGGATCTGACGAATGGCGTCGTAATCTTTCGGTTCAGCGTGGCGTATCACTATTTCACTCATTCCTTATCTCCTGCAGGGGTAATTGTGTATTTACACTCGCTGAGAAAGAAAATTCCGTCAACCGCATTTTTTTGCAAAAAGAAGTAGACAAGTGCGAATGAGAATGATTATTATTGCCATGCATTCAGGGGAACCCCTACGGAGAACCTGAAAGCACGACATTGCTCACATTGCTTCCAGTATTACTTTAGCCAGCTTTCGCTGGCTTTTTTTTGGGTTTTGTTTCAGCCTGGCTTACTTGTCATTTTGTCCCCGTGAAGTGCTCGTGCTCCTCACGTACATGTAGTACGCTCCGGGCCCTGCGCGCTTGCCGTGAACAAACTGACCGCGACGCCGACGGCTGATCTTGAGGCATCTGCTTTTGTAGGCCCGAAAAGTCTTCTCCGCCACCGTCAAAGAATCCAACATTCAGTCTCCTCACGCTTTGCGCTATGGTGTAAACAATCATCTTCAAAAGGATCGTCTCATGACCTTACACTGCGCATTTATTGGATTCGGCAAAAGTACCACCCGTTACCATCTCCCCTATGTTCTGAATCGGAAAGATACCTGGCATGTCGCGCATATTTTCCGTCGTCACGCTAAACCGGAAGAGCAGGCGCCGCAGTATTCGCATATTCACTTCACCAGCGATCTGGATGAGGTGTTGGGCGATCCGCAGGTAAAGCTGGTGATCGTCTGTACGCATGCTGACAGCCATTTCGAATACGCCAAACGCGCGCTGGAAGCGGGTAAAAATGTGCTGGTTGAGAAACCTTTCACGCCGACGCTGGCGGAGGCAAATGTGTTGTTCGACCTGGCGCGAAGCAAAGGACTGACCGTCACGCCGTATCAGAATCGGCGTTTTGATTCCTGTTTTCTCACGGCTAAAGAAGCGATTGAGAGCGGGAAACTGGGCAAGATTGTCGAAATTGAAAGCCATTTCGATTATTACCGCCCGGTAGCAGAAACCAAACCTGGCCTGCCGCAGGACGGCGCATTCTATGGACTTGGCGTCCACACCATGGATCAAATTATTTCGCTATTTGGCCGCCCGGATCATGTCGCGTATGACATTCGTAGCCTGCGTAATAAAGCGAATCCGGATGACACCTTTGAAGCGCAACTATTTTATGGCGATTTGAAGGCTATCGTTAAAACCAGCCATCTGGTGAAAATCGACTATCCGAAGTTTATTGTTCACGGCACCAAAGGTTCGTTTGTGAAATACGGTATCGATCAACAAGAAACCAGCCTGAAAGCGAACATTATGCCTGGCGAACCCGGTTTCGCCGCTGACGAATCCGTCGGTGTGCTGGAGTATGTCAATGACGACGGCGTTACGGTGAAAGAAGAGGTGAAACCGGAAACGGGTGACTATGGTCGTGTTTATGATGCGCTGTACCAGACGTTGACCGTCGGTACGCCTAATTACGTCAAGGAATCTGAAGTTCTTACCAATCTGGAAATCCTCGAGCGTGCTTTCGAACAGGCATCGCCTGCGACGATAACCCTCGCTAAATAGCCCTTACAGACTCCTCTGCGCTTATTCATATTTTTTGAACAGAGGAGTCAATTTTCACCCTCTATGATCCCGGACGGAATGAGTCCACACTTATTCCATCGAAAACATCTGGGGGTGAACACAATGATCTACTTACGCAAAGCAAACGACCGCGGTCATGCGAATCATGGCTGGCTTGACTCTTGGCATACTTTTTCTTTTGCCGATTATTACGATCCGAACTTTATGGGGTTCTCGGCGCTGCGTGTGATTAACGACGATGTGATCGACGCAGGTCAGGGCTTTGGTACTCACCCCCATAAAGACATGGAAATCCTGACTTATGTGCTGGAAGGCGCGGTGGAGCATCAGGACAGTATGGGCAATAAAGAACAGGTTCCGGCCGGTGAATTCCAGATTATGAGCGCCGGGACGGGGATCCGTCACTCGGAGTACAACCCGAGCAACACTGAGAAACTGCACCTGTATCAAATCTGGATCATCCCACAGGAAAACGGGATTACGCCACGCTATGAACAACGCCGTTTCGATGCGGTGCAGGGCAAACAGCTGGTGCTGTCGCCGGATGCCCGTGATGGTTCGCTGAAAGTGTACCAGGATATGGAGCTGTATCGCTGGGCACTGCTCAAAGATGAGCAGTCGATGCATCAGATTGCCGCCGAGCGCCGCGTCTGGATCCAGGTGGTAAAAGGCAATGTCACCATTAACGGAACCAAAGCCACCACCAGCGATGGCCTGGCAATCTGGGATGAGCAGGCAATTTCGATTCATGCCGATAGCGACAGTGAAGTGTTACTGTTTGACCTGCCACCAGTCTAACGTGCTGTAGCCCTTTGTAGGCCGGATAAGACGCGAAAGCGTTGCCATCCGGCTTTTCATCGTTTGTCATTAATTCCGCACGTCCGTGGTAAACTGGGCAAATCTATCCCTTTTATACCTTTCAGGACGATGAAAAAGAAAAGACCCGTACTTCAGGATGTAGCCGACCGTGTGGGCGTGACCAAAATGACGGTCAGCCGTTTTTTGCGTAATCCGGAGCAGGTCTCCGTCGCGCTGCGGGGTAAAATTGCGGCTGCGCTTGATGAGCTCGGGTACATTCCTAATCGCGCGCCTGACATTCTTTCCAACGCCACCAGCCGCGCCATTGGCGTTCTGCTGCCGTCTTTAACCAACCAGGTCTTTGCGGAAGTGTTACGCGGCATTGAGGCCGTCACCGATGCCCACGGGTATCAAACCATGCTGGCGCACTACGGCTATAAACCGGAGATGGAGCAGGAGCGCCTGGAATCGATGCTCTCCTGGAATATCGACGGCCTGATCCTCACTGAGCGTACCCATACGCCGCGCACCTTAAAAATGATCGAAGTCGCCGGGATTCCGGTGGTGGAACTGATGGACAGCCAGTCGCCGTGTCTCGATATTGCCGTTGGTTTTGACAACTTCGAGGCCGCCCGTCAGATGACCGCCGCGATTATCGCGCGTGGTCATCGTCATATCGCCTATCTGGGGGCGCGCCTCGACGAACGTACTATCATCAAGCAGAAGGGCTATGAACAGGCGATGCGGGACGCAGGCCTGGTTCCTTACAGTGTGATGATGGAGCAATCTTCATCCTACTCTTCCGGTATCGAACTCATGCGCCAGGCGCGACGTGAATACCCACAGCTTGACGGTATTTTTTGCACCAACGATGACCTGGCGGTGGGGGCGGCCTTCGAATGCCAGCGCCTGGGGCTAAAAATCCCGGACGACATGGCGATCGCCGGGTTCCACGGTCATGACATCGGCCAGGTGATGGAACCGCGTCTGGCAAGCGTCCTGACGCCGCGCGAGCGAATGGGCAGCATTGGCGCGGAACGTCTGTTGGCCCGCATTCGCGGCGAAACGGTCACGCCGAAAATGTTAGATTTAGGTTTCACCTTGTCACCGGGCGGATCTATTTAGTCTGACAACTTTGAAGTAGCTCACACTTATTCACTTTTGGCACGAATGGTCATTGCGTCGTGAATGGTGCGGTTGGACAATGTTACCGATAACAGTTACCCGTAACAAATTTTGCAACTTGTAGAGTGGGGGCCCGCTTTGAGCACGACTAATCATGATCACCACGTTTACGTTCTGATGGGCGTATCAGGCAGCGGTAAATCCGCTGTCGCAAGCGCCGTGGCGCATCAGCTTCATGCCGCGTTTCTGGACGGCGATTTTCTGCATCCGCGCTGCAATATTGAAAAAATGGCTTCCGGCGAGCCGTTGAATGATGATGACCGCAAACCGTGGTTACAGGCGCTGAACGACGCCGCTTTCGCGATGCAGCGTACCAATAAAATCTCGCTGATCGTCTGCTCCGCACTGAAAAAACACTATCGCGACCTGCTGCGCGAGGGAAACCCGAACCTCTCCTTTATCTACCTGAAAGGTGATTTCGACGTCATTGAAAGCCGTCTGAAAGCGCGCAAAGGTCATTTCTTCAAAACCCAGATGCTGGTGACGCAGTTTGAAACGCTGCAAGAGCCGGGTGCCGACGAACGCGATGTTCTGGTGGTGGATATCGACCAGCCGCTGGAAGACGTCGTGGCGAGCACCATTGAGGTCATCAATAAAGGCAGTACGCTGTGAGTACATTAACACTGGTTTTAACCGCCGTCGGTTCCGTCTTACTGCTGCTGTTTCTCGTGATGAAGGCGCGTATGCACGCCTTCGTCGCGTTAATGGTCGTCTCAATGGGCGCGGGGCTTTTTTCAGGGATGCCGCTTGATAAAATCGCCGCGACCATGGAAAAAGGGATGGGCGGCACGCTGGGATTCCTGGCGATTGTGGTCGCGCTGGGGGCGATGTTCGGTAAAATTCTGCATGAAACCGGCGCGGTCGATCAGATAGCCGTCAAGATGCTTAAATCCTTTGGTCATAACCGCGCGCACTATGCGATTGGCCTGGCCGGGCTGATTTGCGCGCTTCCGCTGTTCTTTGAAGTGGCGATTGTGCTGCTGATAAGCGTGGCATTCTCTATGGCGCGTCATACCGGCACAAACCTGGTGAAGCTGGTCATTCCGCTGTTTGCGGGCGTGGCGGCAGCCGCGGCGTTTTTGTTGCCTGGGCCTGCGCCGATGCTGCTGGCTTCCCAGATGCATGCTGATTTCGGCTGGATGATCCTGATTGGGCTGTGCGCCTCCATTCCTGGCATGATTATCGCCGGGCCGCTGTGGGGGAATTTTATCAGCCGTTATGTTGAGCTGCGTATTCCTGACGACATTACCGAGCCGCATCTGGGTGAAGGTAAAATGCCTTCTTTCGGCTTCAGCCTGTCGCTGATTCTGCTGCCGTTGGTGCTGGTAGGGCTGAAAACGATCGCCGCGCGTTTTGTGCCGGAAGGTTCCACCGCTTACGAATGGTTTGAGTTTATCGGCCACCCCTTCACTGCGATTCTGGTCGCTTGTCTGGTAGCGATTTACGGCCTGGCGATGCGCCAGGGGATGCCGAAAGACAAAGTGATGGAAATCTGCGGCCACGCGCTGCAACCGGCGGGCATTATCCTGCTGGTGATTGGCGCAGGCGGGGTGTTCAAACAGGTACTGGTTGACTCCGGCGTCGGCCCGGCGCTGGGCGAAGCGTTAACCGGCATGGGGCTGCCGATTGCCATTACCTGCTTTGTGCTGGCGGCGGCGGTGCGCATCATTCAGGGTTCCGCGACCGTGGCGTGTTTAACCGCGGTCGGTCTGGTGATGCCGGTCATTGAGCAACTGAATTTCTCCGGCGCGCAGATGGCGGCGCTCTCTATCTGTATCGCCGGCGGTTCAATTGTGGTTTCTCATGTTAACGACGCCGGCTTCTGGCTGTTCGGTAAATTTACCGGCGCGACCGAAGCGCAGACGCTGAAGACCTGGACGATGATGGAAACTATCCTCGGCACGGTCGGCGCGATTGTCGGAATGATTGCTTTCCAACTGCTGAGCTGAGTCTTGTTGCCCGGTGGCGCTGTGCTTACCGGGCCTGGAAACGGGCACAGATCGACACCGTAAGCCGGGTAAGGCGTAATCGCTACCCGGTTTTTTTATTGAGGTATGCATGGCAATCGCCCAACGACGTTTTGCCTCGCCATGTTTCAGTACGCGCATAAAAGCAGGCAAATTTCTACGCTGATCCATAATTAGGATCAATAAAACAGCGACGGAAATGATTCCCTTCCTAACGCAAATTCCCTGATAATCGCCACTGGACTTTCTGCTTGCGCGGTAAGGCAGGATAAGTCGCATTACTGATGGCTTCGCTATCATTGATTAATTTCACTTGCGACTTTGGCTGCTTTTTGTATGGTGAAGGATGCGCCACAGGATACTGGCGCGCATACACAGCACATCTCTTTGCAGGAAAAAAACGCTATGAAAAATGTTGGCTTTATCGGCTGGCGCGGAATGGTCGGCTCTGTTCTCATGCAACGCATGGTAGAGGAGCGCGATTTCGACGCTATTCGCCCTGTTTTCTTTTCTACCTCCCAGTTTGGACAGGCGGCGCCCACCTTCGGCGACACCTCCACCGGCACGCTACAGGACGCTTTTGATCTGGATGCGCTAAAAGCGCTCGATATCATCGTGACCTGCCAGGGCGGCGATTATACCAACGAAATTTATCCAAAGCTGCGCGAAAGCGGATGGCAGGGTTACTGGATTGATGCGGCTTCTACGCTGCGCATGAAAGATGATGCCATTATTATTCTCGACCCGGTCAACCAGGACGTGATTACCGACGGCCTGAACAATGGCGTGAAGACCTTTGTGGGCGGTAACTGTACCGTTAGCCTGATGTTGATGTCGCTGGGCGGTCTCTTTGCCCATAATCTCGTTGACTGGGTATCCGTCGCGACCTATCAGGCCGCCTCCGGCGGCGGCGCGCGCCATATGCGCGAGCTGTTAACCCAAATGGGTCAGTTGTATGGCCATGTCGCCGATGAACTGGCGACGCCGTCTTCCGCAATTCTTGATATTGAACGCAAAGTTACGGCATTGACCCGCAGCGGCGAGCTGCCGGTGGATAACTTTGGCGTACCGCTGGCGGGAAGCCTGATCCCCTGGATCGACAAACAGCTCGATAACGGCCAGAGCCGTGAAGAGTGGAAAGGCCAGGCGGAAACCAACAAGATTCTCAATACTGCCTCTGTGATTCCGGTTGATGGTTTGTGTGTGCGCGTCGGCGCGCTGCGCTGTCACAGCCAGGCGTTCACCATCAAGCTGAAAAAAGAGGTATCCATTCCGACGGTGGAAGAACTGCTGGCGGCACATAATCCGTGGGCGAAAGTGGTGCCGAACGATCGTGATATCACTATGCGCGAATTAACCCCGGCGGCGGTGACCGGCACGTTGACTACGCCGGTTGGTCGTCTGCGTAAGCTGAACATGGGGCCAGAGTTCTTGTCGGCGTTTACCGTAGGCGACCAGTTGTTATGGGGCGCCGCCGAGCCGCTGCGTCGAATGCTGCGCCAGTTGGCGTAGTAGCTATTGCAGCGCTTATCGGGCCTGCGTGTGGTTCTGTAGGCCGGATAAGGCGCGCTCGCGCCGCCATCCGGCGGGGGAATTTGTGTTAAACCAGGGGTGCATCGTCACCCTTTTTTTTGCGTAATACAGGAGTAAACGCAGATGTTTCATTTTTATCAGGAGTTAAGCAGAGCATTGGCTATTCTTTAAGGGTAGCTTAATCCCACGGGTATTAAGCCTAACCTGAAGGTAGGACGACGCAGATAGGATGCACAGTGTGCTGCGCCGTTCAGGTCAAAGAAGTGTCACTACCTGATGTTGAATTCAGTGAGATGGAGTGACGCCACAAAACAGGATGACAAACCATGTCCAGTCGTATCGATAGAGACGTGATTAATGCGCTAATTGCAGGACATTTTGCGGACCCTTTTTCCGTACTCGGAATGCACCAGACCCAAGCCGGACTAGAAGTCCGCGCCCTATTACCTGACGCCACCGACGTATGGGTGATTGAACCCAAAACCGGACGTAAAGTCGGCAAACTGGAATGTCTCGACGCTCGCGGTTTTTTCTGCGGCGTTTTACCCCGACGTAAAAATTTCTTTCGCTATCAGCTCGCCGTGACCTGGCACGGACAGCAGAACCTCATCGACGATCCTTACCGTTTTGGTCCATTAATACAGGAAATGGATGCCTGGTTATTATCGGAAGGCACCCACCTGCGTCCTTATGAAACGCTGGGCGCGCACGCCGATACGATGGATGGCGTCACCGGCACCCGTTTCTCCGTCTGGGCGCCTAATGCCCGTCGCGTTTCGGTTGTCGGGCAATTCAACTATTGGGATGGGCGTCGCCACCCGATGCGTCTGCGCAAAGAGAGCGGTATTTGGGAGTTGTTTATCCCCGGCGCGCATAATGGACAGCTGTATAAATTCGAGTTGCTTGATGCGAACGGTAATCTGCGCATTAAAGCCGATCCCTATGCTTTTGAGGCGCAGATGCGTCCGGAAACGGCGTCGATGATTTGCGGACTGCCGGAGAAAGTGACGCCAAGCGAAGAACGACAAAAAGCCAATCAGTTTGATGCGCCGATCTCGATTTATGAGGTGCATTTAGGTTCATGGCGCCGCCATACGGATAACAATTTCTGGCTGAGCTATCGTGAGCTGGCGGATCAGCTTGTGCCTTACGCCAAATGGATGGGCTTTACGCACCTTGAACTCTTGCCGGTCAACGAACATCCGTTTGACGGCAGTTGGGGCTACCAGCCGACCGGCCTCTACGCGCCGACCCGCCGCTTTGGTACGCGGGACGACTTCCGCTATTTCATCAATGCGGCCCATGCGGCGGGCCTTAACGTCATTCTCGACTGGGTGCCGGGCCATTTCCCGTCCGATGAATTTAGCCTCGCGGAGTTTGACGGCACTCACCTCTATGAGCACAGCGACCCGCGCGAGGGCTATCACCAGGACTGGAATACGCTGATCTACAACTATGGTCGTCGTGAAGTCAGTAATTATCTGGTGGGCAACGCCCTGTACTGGATGGAGCGTTTTGGGATTGATGCGCTGCGTGTCGATGCGGTGGCCTCTATGATCTACCGCGACTACAGCCGCAAAGAGGGCGAGTGGATACCGAACGAGTTCGGCGGTCGTGAAAACCTGGAAGCCATTGAGTTTCTGCGCAATACCAACCGCATTATTGGCGAGCAGGTGCCCGGCGCGGTCAGCATGGCGGAAGAGTCGACAGACTTCGCTGGCGTGACGCGTCCACCGGAAACGGGCGGCCTGGGGTTCTGGTACAAGTGGAACCTGGGCTGGATGCACGACACGCTGGACTACATGAAGCTGGACCCGGTGTACCGCCAGTATCATCACGACAAGCTGACCTTTGGTATGTTGTACAACCATACCGAAAACTTTGTTCTGCCGCTGTCGCACGATGAGGTGGTTCACGGCAAGAAATCCATTCTCGATCGTATGCCGGGCGATGCGTGGCAAAAATTTGCCAACCTGCGCGCCTACTATGGCTGGATGTGGGCCTTCCCCGGCAAGAAACTGCTATTTATGGGGAATGAGTTTGCCCAGGGACGCGAGTGGAACCATGACGCCAGCCTCGACTGGCACCTGCTGGAGGGGGGCGATAACTGGCACCACGGGGTTCAGCGTCTGGTACGCGATCTCAACCACACCTATCGCCACCATAAAGCGTTGCATGAGCTGGATTTTGATGCTTACGGCTTTGAGTGGCTGGTGGTCGATGACAATGAACGCTCGGTACTGATTTTTGTACGCCGTGATAAAGCCGGTAACGAGATCATCGTCGCCAGCAACTTTACGCCCGTTCCTCGCCACGACTACCGCTTTGGCATCAACCAGCCGGGACGCTGGCGTGAAATTCTCAATACTGATTCGATGCATTATCACGGTAGCAACACCGGCAACGGCGGCGTGGTGCACAGCGATAAGATCGAAAGCCATGGCCGTCAGCACTCTCTTAACCTGACGTTACCGCCGTTGGCGACGATCTGGCTGATGCGGGAGGGGGAATGACGCAGCTTGCGATCGGCGAAGCAACGCCGCATGGCGCAACGTATGACGGTCATGGCGTGAATTTCACGCTCTTTTCCGCCCATGCGGAGCGCGTAGAGCTGTGCGTTTTTGATTCCCGAGGGAATGAGCGTCGCTATGACCTGCCAGGACGTCGCGGCGATGTCTGGCATGGTTATCTGGCAGGCGCCAGGCCAGGTTTGCGCTATGGCTATCGCGTACATGGCCCGTGGCAGCCAGCGCAGGGGCATCGGTTTAATCCGGCGAAGTTACTGCTTGACCCTTATGCGCGCCGGGTCGAGGGCGAACTAAAAGATCATCCGCTGTTGCACGGCGGACACGATGAACCGGACTACCGCGATAACGCGGCGGTGGCGCCGAAAAGCGTGATAATCAGCGACCATTATGACTGGGAAGATGACGCCGCGCCGCGCACGCCGTGGGGAAAAACGGTCATCTATGAAGCGCATGTCAAAGGGCTTACCTACCTGCATCCGGAACTCCCCCAGGAGATACGCGGCACCTATAAAGCGCTCGGTCATCCGGTCATGGTGGCGTATTTCAAACAGCTTGGCATTACGGCGCTGGAACTGTTGCCGGTGGCGCAGTTTGCCAGCGAGCCGCGCCTGCAACGTATGGGACTGACCAATTATTGGGGTTATAACCCGATGGCGATGTTCGCGCTGCATCCCGCCTGGGCCAGTTCGCCCGAGACGGCGCTGGACGAGTTTCGCGACGCGGTGAAAGCGCTGCATCGCGCGGGGATTGAGGTCATTCTGGACATTGTATTAAACCATAGCGCCGAGCTGGATCTGGACGGTCCAACCTTCTCCCTGCGCGGAATTGATAACCGTAGCTATTATTGGATAAGGGACGATGGCGATTATCACAACTGGACGGGGTGCGGCAACACGCTCAATTTAAGCCATCCTGGCGTGGTGGAATACGCGTGCGAGTGTTTGCGCTATTGGGTGGAAACCTGTCATGTCGATGGTTTTCGTTTTGATTTGGCGTCCGTCATGGGGCGCACGCCGACGTTTCGCCAGGATGCGCCGCTGTTCGCCGCGATTAAAGCGTGTCCTGTGTTATCAACGGTCAAGCTGATTGCTGAACCGTGGGATATTGGCGAGGGCGGCTATCAGGTCGGGAATTTTCCGCCACCGTTTGCCGAGTGGAACGATCATTTTCGCGATGCGGCCCGCCGATTCTGGTTGCCGCGTAACCTGACGACGGGGGAATTTGCCTGTCGTTTCGCCGCTTCCAGCGATGTGTTTAAACGCAATGGCCGCACGCCCGGCGCCTCTGTCAATCTGCTCACGGCGCATGACGGTTTTACGCTTCGGGACTGCGTCTGTTTCAATCAGAAACACAATGAGGCGAACGGTGAGGAAAATCGCGACGGCACCAACAGCAATTACAGCGACAATCATGGTAAAGAAGGATTAGGCGGTCCGCTTGATTTAATGGAGCGGCGGCGCGACAGCATTCATGCCCTGCTGGCGACGCTACTGCTCTCTCAGGGAACGCCGATGCTGCTGGCAGGCGATGAACACGGCCATAGCCAGCACGGCAACAATAACGCCTATTGTCAGGATAATGCCTTAACCTGGCTGGACTGGCAGCAGGCAAACCGTGGGTTAACCACGTTTACCGCCGCGCTGATTCGTTTGCGTCAGCAGATACCGGCTTTAACCGGCAATAGCTGGTGGGAAGAAGGCGATGGCAACGTGCGTTGGCTAAATAAAAACGCGCAACCCTTGAGTGCGGATGAGTGGCAAAACGGGCCTAAGCTGATGCAAATTCTGTTGTCGGACCGTTTTCTGATTGCGATAAATGCCACGCTTGAGGTGACAGATATAGTTTTACCCGAAGGGGAATGGCGCGCCGTTCCCCCATTCGCTGGAGAGGATAATCCGGTGATAACGGCGGTCTGGCAGGGACCTGCGCATGGACTGTGTGTGTTCCAGAGAGGATAAAAAAGGAGTTAATCATGGTGAGTTTAGAGAAGAACGATCGTGTAATGTTGGCGCGCCAGCTGCCATTGAAATCTGTTGCCCTAATCCTGGCCGGCGGCCGCGGCACGCGTCTAAAAGATTTAACGAACAAACGCGCCAAACCAGCCGTCCACTTTGGTGGGAAGTTCCGCATCATCGATTTCGCCTTATCTAATTGTCTGAACTCCGGGATTCGCCGTATCGGCGTGATCACTCAGTATCAGTCCCATACGCTGGTGCAGCATATTCAGCGCGGCTGGTCACTGTTTAGCGAAGAGATGAACGAATTTGTCGATCTGCTGCCAGCTCAACAGCGTATGAAGGGCGAAAACTGGTATCGCGGCACGGCAGACGCGGTGACCCAGAACCTGGATATTATTCGTCGCTATAAAGCGGAATATGTCGTCATCCTGGCAGGCGATCATATCTACAAGCAGGACTACTCGCGTATGTTGATCGATCACGTTGAAAAGGGCGCGCGTTGCACGGTGGCCTGTATGCCGGTGCCGATCAAAGAAGCGACGGCGTTCGGCGTGATGGCGGTCGATGAAAGCGACAAGATTATTGATTTTGTCGAAAAACCGGCGAATCCCCCCGCAATGCCTGGTGACGCCAGCAAAGCGCTGGCCAGTATGGGCATTTACGTTTTTGACGCCGATTACCTGTATGAATTGCTGGCGGCAGACGATAAAGATGACGCTTCCAGCCACGATTTCGGTAAAGACATTATCCCCAAAATCACCCGCGAAGGTATGGCTTACGCGCATCCTTTCCCGCTCTCCTGCGTGCAGTCCGATCCACAAGCCGAACCGTACTGGCGCGATGTAGGTACGCTGGAAGCTTACTGGAAGGCGAACCTGGATTTAGCCTCGGTGACGCCGGAGCTGGATATGTATGACCAGAACTGGCCTATCCGTACGCATATGGAATCGCTACCGCCTGCGAAATTCGTGCAGGACCGCTCCGGTAGCCACGGTATGACGCTGAACTCGCTGGTCTCCGGCGGCTGCATTATCTCCGGTTCGGTGGTGGTGCAATCTGTGCTCTTCCCACGGGTGAGAATAAATTCTTTTTGTAATATTGATTCGGCAGTGTTGTTACCTGAGGTTTGGGTAGGGCGCTCCTGCCGTTTACGTCGCTGTGTTATTGACCGTGCCTGTATTATCCCGGAAGGCATGGTGATTGGTGAAAATGCGGAAGAGGACGCTCGTCGTTTCTACCGTTCAGAAGAAGGTATTGTACTGGTCACGCGTGAAATGCTGCGCAAACTGCAGGTCAAACAGGAGCGATAATGCAGGTTTTACATGTATGTTCAGAGATGTTCCCCCTGCTGAAGACTGGGGGGCTGGCGGATGTGATAGGCGCGTTGCCTGCGGCACAAATTGCGGATGGTGTTGATGTTCGCGTTCTGCTTCCAGGGTTTCCCGATATCCGTCGGGGGATACCCGACGCGCATGTGGTGAGCCGCCGCGATACTTTCGCAGGTAAGATATCGCTGCTGTTCGGGCATTATAACGGCGTGGGCATTTATCTGATCGACGCGCCGCATCTGTACGAGCGTCCAGGCAGTCCCTATCACGATACGAATTTATATGCCTATACCGATAACGTGCTGCGCTTTGCCCTGTTAGGGTGGGTCGGCTGTGAAATGGCCTGCGGACTTGATCCATTCTGGCGCCCCGACGTGGTGCACGCCCATGACTGGCACGCCGGGCTGGCGCCCGCCTATCTGGCGGCGCGCGGGCGGCCGGCGAAATCGGTCTTTACCGTACACAACCTGGCCTATCAAGGCATGTTTTATGCAAAGCATATGGATGACATCGAACTACCGTGGTCATTCTTTAATATGCATGGGCTGGAGTTCAACGGACAACTCTCCTTTTTGAAGGCCGGTTTGTACTATGCCGACCATATTACGGCGGTGAGCCCGACCTATGCGCGTGAAATTACTGAACCGCAGTTTGCTTATGGTATGGAAGGCCTGCTGCGCCAGCGTCATCTGGAAGGGCGCTTGTCCGGCATACTGAACGGCGTGGATGAGAAGATCTGGAATCCGGAATCCGATCTGCTGCTGGCGTCGCGCTACACGCGCGATACCCTGGAAGAGAAGGCGGAAAACAAACGTCAGCTACAAATTGCGATGGGGTTAAAGGTTAACGACAAAGTGCCGCTGTTCGCCGTGGTAAGCCGTCTGACCAACCAGAAAGGTCTGGATCTGGTGCTGGAGGCGTTACCGGGGCTGCTGGAGCAGGGCGGGCAGTTGGCGCTACTCGGCGCGGGCGATCCGGTGCTTCAGGAAGGGTTCCTCGCGGCGGCGGCGGAACACCCAGGGCAGGTTGGCGTACAGATCGGCTATCACGAAGCTTTCTCGCATCGCATTATGGGCGGCGCGGACGTTATTCTGGTGCCCAGTCGTTTCGAACCGTGCGGCTTAACGCAGTTATATGGCTTAAAGTATGGCACGCTGCCTCTGGTGCGGCGTACCGGGGGGTTGGCCGATACGGTCTCCGACAGTTCGCTGGAAAATCTGGCGGACGGTATCGCCAGCGGTTTTGTCTTCGAAGACAGTAACGCCTGGTCGTTGCTACGCGCGATTCGGCGTGCTTTTGTGTTGTGGTCACGGCCTTCGCTTTGGCGGTTTGTACAACGGCAGGCGATGGCGATGGATTTTAGCTGGCAAGTTGCCGCGAAATCATACCGCGAGCTGTACTATCGCTTGAAATAGTCATCCAGGAATCATTTATATGAATGCTCCGTTTACTTATGCATCGCCCACACTCAGCGTTGAGGCGCTTAAGCATTCTATTGCCTATAAGCTGATGTTTACGATTGGTAAAGACCCGGTCATTGCCAATAAACATGAATGGCTGAACGCCACGTTGTTCGCGGTGCGCGATCGTCTGGTGGAGCGCTGGCTGCGTTCTAATCGAGCCCAATTATCGCAGGAAACCCGGCAGGTTTATTACCTGTCGATGGAGTTTTTGATTGGTCGTACCCTCTCTAACGCGCTGCTCTCGCTGGGCATTTATGATGACGTTAAAGGCGCGCTGGAGGCCATGGGCTTAGATCTCGAAGAGCTGATCGATGAAGAGAATGACCCAGGGCTTGGCAACGGCGGCTTAGGACGGCTGGCAGCTTGCTTCCTGGACTCGCTGGCGACGCTAGGATTACCGGGTCGCGGGTACGGCATTCGCTACGACTACGGTATGTTTAAGCAGAATATTGTCGACGGGCGGCAAAAAGAATCTCCGGATTACTGGCTGGAATATGGCAACCCGTGGGAGTTCAAGCGCCACAATACGCGCTATAAGGTGCTTTTTGGCGGGCGCATTCAGCAGGAAGGTAAAAAAGCGCGCTGGATTGAGACGGAAGAGATTCTGGCCGTCGCGTATGATCAGATCATCCCCGGTTACGACACCGACGCCACTAACACACTGCGGCTGTGGAATGCGCAGGCCAGTAGTGAAATCAACCTCGGTAAATTCAACCAGGGCGACTACTTTGCGGCGGTGGAAGATAAAAACCACTCTGAGAACGTTTCACGGGTGCTCTACCCGGACGATTCCACCTATTCCGGACGAGAGCTACGCCTGCGTCAGGAGTATTTTCTGGTCTCGGCGACGGTGCAGGATATCCTGCACCGTCATTATCAACTGCATAAAACCTATGAGAATCTGGCGGATAAAATCGCCATTCACCTCAATGATACGCATCCGGTGCTGTCAATTCCGGAGCTGATGCGCCTGCTGATTGATGAACATAAATTTAGCTGGGACGACGCGTTTGAGGTGTGCTGTCAGGTCTTCTCTTATACCAACCATACGTTGATGAGCGAGGCGCTGGAAACCTGGCCCGTCGATATGCTGGGGAAAATTCTGCCCCGCCACCTGCAGATTATCTTCGAGATTAACGACTATTTCCTGAAAACGTTGCAGGAGCAATATCCCAACGATACCAGCCTGCTTGGACGCGCGTCGATTATTGATGAGTCGAACGGCCGCCGGGTACGGATGGCCTGGCTGGCGGTGGTGGTCAGCCATAAAGTCAACGGCGTTTCTGAACTCCATTCCAACCTGATGGTGCAGTCGCTGTTCGCGGATTTTGCGAAGATTTTCCCGACCCGTTTTTGTAACGTCACTAACGGCGTTACGCCGCGCCGCTGGCTGGCGCTGGCAAACCCGCCGCTGTCTGACGTGCTGGATGAGAATATTGGTCGTACCTGGCGTACCGATCTTAGTCAGCTCAGCGAGCTGAAGCAGCATTGTGATTATCCGCTGGTCAATCATGCGGTGCGTCAGGCGAAGCTGGAAAATAAAAAACGGCTGGCGGTAGTGATAGCGCAACAACTGAATGTGGTGGTGAACCCTAAAGCGTTATTCGACGTGCAGATTAAGCGTATTCACGAATACAAGCGGCAGTTGATGAACGTACTGCATGTCATTACCCGCTATAACCGCATTAAAGAAAATCCGGAGGCCGACTGGGTGCCGCGGGTGAATATTTTTGCCGGTAAGGCGGCTTCCGCCTATTACATGGCAAAACACATTATTCATCTGATCAACGACGTAGCGAAAGTGATTAACAACGATCCGCAGATTGGCGACAAGCTGAAAGTAGTGTTTATCCCGAACTACAGCGTCAGCCTGGCGCAGGTAATCATTCCCGCTGCTGACCTGTCTGAGCAGATTTCGCTGGCAGGGACAGAAGCTTCCGGCACCAGTAATATGAAATTTGCCCTGAACGGCGCGCTCACCATTGGTACGCTGGATGGTGCGAACGTAGAGATGCAGGAGCATGTCGGCGAGGAGAATATCTTTATCTTCGGTAATACTGCCGAAGAGGTGGAAGCGTTGCGCAGGCAGGGTTATAAGCCTCGCGACTATTATGAAAAAGATGAAGAGCTACATCAGGTACTGACGCAGATTGGTAGCGGCGTCTTTAATCCGGAAGAGCCAGGTCGTTACCGCGATCTGGTAGATTCGCTGATTAACTTTGGCGATCACTATCAGGTGCTGGCGGACTACCGCAGCTACGTGGACTGCCAGGATAAGGTGGATGAGTTGTATCGTCGCCCGGAAGAATGGACGACGAAAGCGATGCTCAACATTGCCAATATGGGCTACTTCTCATCGGACAGAACCATCAAAGAGTATGCCGAAAATATCTGGCATATTGATCCGGTGCGGTTGTAGCGGTTTAACGCTTGAGAACGGGGCCAAACGGCCCCGTTTTTTATCGTGGTATATTCGGGGGGGATGCCGATATTCGTCTGCTGAATCTGTTAGCGGCACTTGGTCTCTGTCATGGAAAAAGGGTTGAGTACTGGTGTATAGTATTAGCAGAAAAATCCATAATTAATTGATAATAATATGAAAAAGATTACGACATCTATTCCGGCTCTCGATAAAATTATGCGCGTATTTGCTTACCTTCTGGAGTGCGATGGCGCAACGTTTACCCAGATCCATCAAAATTCAGGGATTGCGAAAAGCAGTACCTCATCTTTGCTCAACGGCATGGTGGAGCATGGGTTATTACGCCAGGAAAAAGACAAGTATTATCTGGGGCTACGCCTGTATGAATTAGGTAATAAAGCGGCGGAACAGTACGATATTAAAAAAATCGCGTTACCGATTCTTGAAGAGATTCGCGATAACACCGGCCTGACCTGCCATCTTGGTGTTCTGGAGGGCGATGCCCCCATTTATCTTCTGAAAGTCGAAAGCCCACAGGCTATTGTGATTCGAAGCTGGGAGGGCAAGCGCCTCTCATTACATAGCTCAGGGCTGGGAAAGGTGCTGATTGCATGGCTTAGCGGGGAAGAGCTGGAGGAGTTGCTGCCTCCAGATCAAATATTAACGCGTTTTACGGATACGACGATCACAGATGTGAATATCCTTAAGCAGGAGTTAGCAGGAATTCGCCGTCGCGGCTGGGGTTATGATAACGAAGAAGACTCCCTTGGCGTGCGCTGCATTGCGGTGCCGGTATTCAATACGCAGGGGAAAGTGATCGCCGCCCTGAGCGTATCCGGCGTTACGTTCCAGATCCCCGATGATAAACGCGAGTCGCTTGCTACGCTGATGATGGATGCCAGCCGTAGCCTGACGCGCCTGATGTGCTGAAATAAAAAGACATAGCGGGCAAGAAGCCCGCTTTCGTCATCGCTTAAAGTCCCGCACGCTGTAAGATCTGCTTCAAATTCGAAATATGTTCTTCATTTGCCGGCAAAACGGGGGGCATTACATGAGTTGAAATATCGACTCCGCTAAGCTGAATTGCCTTTTTGATTATCCCGAAGAAAGGTGAATCCAGGCTGTAAATAGTGGAAAGCGCGGACAGCCTGCGCTGTAATCCGAACATTGTCTCATACTCTTTTTCACACCACGCGCGGTAGATCCCGCAGGTTAGCTGCGGCGCAAAGTTCGCTGTCGCTGGGATCCCGCCGTTGCCGCCTAAGATAAGCGTATCCATCATATATTCATCATAGCCGGAGAAAATAACGAAGTCCGGACGCACTGGCCTGACATTATTGATGATTTCACGAATATGGCTGATATTATCAACGGTATCCTTAATGCCGATAATATTGGGGTGATCCTGCGCCAGCCGGGTAATTAAATCAACGCTAAGGTCCTGTCCCGTCAATGCTGGGAAGTTGTAGAGAATCACCGGGCTTTTTATGTTATTAGCCACGGTTTTGAAATGATGATAAATATACTCATCGGTCAATCTGGCATAGTAGGGATTGAGTACCAGCACGGCATCGACTTCGAGTCGGTCGGCATGCTGACCATACTCAATCACTTCCTGCGTGCTGGTGCTGCTAATACCTAATAGTACTGGAATACGGCGGTTAATATGACGGACGCAAAACTCTGCGGTTTCCAGACGCAGCGCATTGGTCATATGGCAAAATTCCCCTCCGCTGCCCAGCAGTAATACGCCATTGACCTTGCTTGCAATAAGATGATCCAGCAAGGTTGCCATGCCGACTTTATCTAACTCTCCCTGCGCATTAACAATGGTCGGAACTGGCGGAAATACGCCGTGAAATTTCGTAATCTGAGTCATGTATTGATCCTTAAAACAGGCGAGCCGTAGCCCGCCAGGGATATTATTTAAGCCAGGCTCCGGCCATTAATGATGTTGCATTAGCGGTGAACTGTTTAAAGACGCCGCGACGGTTTGAATAATCAGGTTTCTTCCAGCTTGCTCGACGCTCTTCAAGACAGCGGCGTATTTCCTCTTCTGTTTTAGGCAACCCGTCGATCCCTACAATATTGAGCTTGCGGCCTTTCACATCCATTTCGATTAAATCACCATCTTCCACCAGGGCAATCGGCCCGCCATCAGCGGCTTCTGGCGAGACGTGTCCGACACATGGCCCGCTGGTCGCTCCAGAGAAACGACCGTCGGTAATCAATGCGACTTTTCCGTCGAGGCGTTTGTCATACACGATGGCATCGGTGGTCATCAGCATTTCCGGTGCGCCAGAGCCTTTTGCGCCTTCGTAGCGAATGAAAATGACGTCGCCGGGTTCGATATGGTTATGGATGATGGCCTGCTGAGCGTCTTCTTCGGAGTTAAAGACCCGAGCAGGACCGGTATGGTGGTGCATATCCGGCGCACAGGCCGCGTATTTAATGACCGCTCCTTCAGGCGCGATGTTGCCTTTCAGTACCGCAATCGACCCTTTTTTGGTGGCATTTTCTGGTTTACGGATTACCGCCTCCGGACTGACTTTGTAATTGTTGAGGTAACCGTGGTTGCGGGTAAAGAAGCCGGATTGATGGAGCATTTCCAGGTTGTCACCGAGCGTACGGCCAGTCACGGTAAGAACATCAAGATCCAGATAATCGCGCAGATACCATTGCACCATTGGCACGCCGCCTGCGAACCACATCATTTCGGTAACGTATTCACCGCTGGGCTGAATATTGGTCAGATAAGGGATTTCATTATTGATCCGATCAAACAGTTCGGGCTTCAGCTCCCATCCGAGTTCATGAGCGATGGCCGGAAGGTGGATCATCGCATTGGTGCTGCCACCAATAGCAGCATGGACTTTGATAGCATTTTCAAACGCCGCAGGAGTCAGGATCTTATGGGTGGTGATATTTTTCTCCGCCAGATACAGCGCCTGGTGGCCTGCAGTTCTGGCAACGCGGCGAATTTCCGCCAGGGTCGATGGCAGCAAAGCGCTGCCTGGCAGGGCCAGCCCCAAGGCCTCTGACATGCACTGCATGGTACTGGCCGTTCCCATAAACTGGCAGGCTCCGGCGGTGGGGCAACCGCATTGCTGCATGGCTTCTACTTGCTGAATGCCGATTTCGCCTTTCTTCAACTTAGCAGTGATCCCACCGAGGTCAGAAGTACTCATATTCGGTGCCGGACGCATAGAACCGCCAGGAATATGCAGCAGCGGCAGGTTCAGGCGTGCGGCGGCAATCAGATGCGCCGGGATAGATTTATCGCAGCTTGAGATCAGAATACCGGCATCATAAGGCACCACTGAGGCATGAATTTCGACCATGTTGGCAATAGCTTCTCGAGATGCCAGGATGTAATTCATCCCATCGTGGCCCTGACCCCAGCCGTCGCAGATATCCGTCACATGGTGACGGACCGCGCGCCCGCCGCTTTCATGAACACCCAGCACGGCTTCATCGCCCAGTTGGTTAAGATGGAAACTGCCCGGATGACTTTCGCCATAGCAATCATCCACCAGGACCTGCAGTTTATTGACATCTTCTTTGCTGTAATTCATTCCAAGACGCAGGGCGTCGAGCTGCGACCACAGGTCGCGAGCATGTTGACATTTTTGGCTCATTTGGCGATTCCTTCCTGTTTAAGTGACGCACCCGGCGTCGAGGTGTTAGGTGTGTTACTGCTACCTGCAGGACGAGCGGTAACAGAAGGTAAGCTGAAAAGCAGTCCAACGGCGATAAGCAGGGCGGCAACCAGTACGGTCATTCCTGCTGTTTGCGAGAACGTCACCGTTAACAGCCCGACGAGGTACGGACCGATAAAGCCGCCAATGTTGCCCAGGGCGTTGATCGTGCCGCGCACGCCGCCCAGAACGTTGGGGGCGAAGAGTAATGGCGGCAGCGTCCAGAATGGACCGGCATAGGCTTGCAGGAAGAACCCGCAAATAACCATCATGCCGTAGGCGAGCCAGACGTTATCTTTCAGTAATAAGGAGAGGGCGAGGCAGACCGCGAAACCCAGCAGAGGAATAGCCGTGTAAAGGCGGCGATTCATCGTCTTATCACACCATTTGGCGATGTAATACTGACCGATAATGCACAGAACGTAAGGCGCCGCAGTGAGTACCCCAACGATGGTCATGCCGCTGCCGGTCAGGTGTTTAATCAGATTTGGCATCCATAGCGCGAAGCCATAGAAGCCGACCTGTACGAAGAAATAGATACCGACAAGCTTCCACAGGTTGATGCTTTTTAATACGCCGCGAATGCTGCTTTGTTCTCCGCCAATACTCAACGCGCGATCGGCCAGCAATTTTTGTTCGATCCAGGCGCGCTCTTTCGGATCCAGCCACTTTGCCTGATGCGGGTGATCGGAAACCAAAGGTAGCCAGACAAAGAGCAGTCCCAGAGAGAGCAAGCCTTCGATGATAAACATCTCCCGCCAGCCGTAGGTTTCAATAAGCCAGCCGGAAAGCGGCCCGGTAATAATAGAAGCGACGGCCAGGTTCATCTGGAAATAGGCGATAGCCCTGGCGCGCTCCTCATTTGGGAACCAGTGGCCAATCAGCGCCAGAATGGCGGGATACACAGCACCTTCCGCCACGCCGAGCACAAAGCGAATAATCAACAACTGCGTCGGTGTCTGAACAAAACCGGTCAGCAGGGCAAAGCCACCCCAGGCGACGATTGTCCAGGCAATTAACTTTTTGGCGCTTAGCCGCTCGGCTATCTGACCGCCGGGAATTTGCAGGAAGATATAACCAATAAAGAAGATCCCGGCGACCAGACCGGCAAAAGAAGCCGTCATGCCTAAATCTTCATCCATGCCGCCTGCTATCCCAATGGCGATATTGGTCCTGTCCATATAGGCCACGATATAAACGAGGATCGTGGCTGGAATAATATGCAGCCAGCGCCCTCGTGTGGTCGGTTTCTCTATTTCAATGCTCATCATTGCATCCCTTTAGTATCAAAAAAGTGTTCTGTATATGGAACTACTGTTCTGTATATTGACACTATGCCGACGTATTCATACAGCGTCAATTCCATACTCTAAGGAAGGTTATATTTTGTGATTTGCTTCAAAAATGAACGGAGATAAAGTGAGAAAGAGCGGATAACCCACTGGAAACTGCTCATCGGTCTAATACATCGCCAAAATTGTGCGCTGCCTCACAGGATAAGATTATGTTCTCACCTGGTCATTGTGCGTTCAGAGTAAACAGCATTAAATTCTTTATGTGGAATTTGTGTTCTGTATATTGAACTTTAATGCTTTTTAAGGAGAAACAATGGTTACTACCGCGATCTTTCCGTCACGATATGTTCAGGGTAAAGGAGCGTTGACAACGCATCTCCCGCAGGAATTGGCCGCACTCGGTCATAAGGCGCTGATTTTGCAGGATCCTGTTGTTCACAACACCTACCGGGATACAGTTGCAACAGCACTGCACGGGGTGATTGAATTTGATATCGAAGTGTTCAGTAGCGAGTGCAGTGATGAGGAAATTGCTCGCATCTCCGCACGCGCGCAGGAAATTGGCGCCGATGTGATTGTCGGTATGGGGGGTGGGAAAACCCTGGATACGGCAAAAGCAACTGGCGCCAGCCTGCGGCTGCCTATTGCCGTGGTTCCTACTCTGGCCTCAACGGATGCGCCGTGCAGTTCACTGGTTGTTATCTATACGCCAGAAGGGCAATTCAAACGCTACCTGATGATTCCACGTAACCCGACGCTTGTGCTGGTGGACAGCAGTATTATTGCTGCCGCGCCGGTACGCTTTTTGGTTTCCGGGATAGGCGATGCGCTGGCAACCTGGTTTGAAGCGGAAGATTGCCGCATCAAAGGGGCAGGCAATATGACCACCAGGCCAGGACCGATGACCGCATTTGAGCTGGCGCGCTTTTGCTACACCACCTTAATGCGCTATGGGCGCCTGGCGAAGCTTGCCTGTGAACAACATCAGGTTACTCCGGCGCTCGAACATGTTATCGAAGCGAATACGCTATTATCCGGGCTCGGTTTTGAAAGCGGTGGGCTGGCGGCGGCGCACGCTATTCATAATGGTCTGACGGTACTGCCCGCCACGCACAAATACTGGCATGGGGAAAAGGTTGCGTTTGGCACGCTGGCAATGCTTATGCTCACCGATAGAGCGCCTGAGCTTATCGAGGAGGTTTATCAATTTTGTGAAGATATAGGCTTGCCCACCACGCTGGCGGATATTGGTCTGGCTGGCGTTAGCGATGATGAACTGCTGGCCGTTTCCAGGGCGTCTTGTCAAACTGGGGAAACGATGCACAACGAGCCGTTTACCATTACGCCGGAGGCCGTTCAGGCGGCATTGCGGGCCGCCGATGCTGTTGGGCAGGCGCGGAAAAAGATCGATCTTGCAGGTTAATGTGAGACTGTAAATAAAAAACGGCAGCCGGAACTTTCAACTTCTGTCTGCCGCTATCGTGAATGTTTTAACGTCGCGATTTCAGAAAAATGCATGGGGGGTGCTCAGGACTACCGGGTTTATACTTCCGCTATCGCAGGGATTAGCGGATAGAAAAGTGAAAAATGCTAAGTGGCTTTTTTTGTCAATCATAATGGCGTTTATCGGCGTGCCGCTGCTGGTGAACATTATTACGATTATCGTGGGGGGAACGTGGGCGTGCATTAGCGTTCTTGAAAATAGTATCCCCGTCGCGCGATCTATTGAAGAGGCGACCATTATCCCGGTAGCGCTTCTGGGCGCGGGGTTAATTTTTCTCTGTGGCCGGATATGGGGAAAGGGAAATGCATCAGAGGTAAATCCAGAATGGCGTGATTGCTGCCTGCTTATGCCCGCTCTGGTGGTGCTGATGGGGTGGGTCATCCTGATGTTTCTCACCGATCTTAATATTCGCGCGATAGGGCGTAAACCCATCGCCCAGGTGGTGCAAACGCTTTGGTTAGTACCCAGCGTAATATCCTTTTTCAACGGCTGGGTATGGGCAGTGTTGCTCATCCCGGTTGGCTCGCAGCTCTGTTTTGCATTAGGGTATGGCGGTGCGCGTTGGGGAGTGCTACGCGGCGGTGCGGGCTACTCTTGTCGTAATCTGCTGGTGATTTGCCTGCTGTTTTTCGGGAGCTGTGCCGTATATCAGTCACATCTTTATGCCGTGAAATATCCCGCTCCCGAGAGCAGTGAATATCTTTATTTCCGCGATTATCAGGCGCACACATGGGGCAACAAGCTAACCGGGCTGCGCGATGAACCGACACTTCTGCTCACCCAAAATTGGCCGCGGCTCGATGGCGCAACGGCTGGCTTGCCGTTATACGCCTCGGCTTTTTATGCGCTTACGCGCTTTCCGGATGATATCTGCCCTGAAGACTACCTTGAAAACCAGGGAACCATTGAAGCCTATCAAAATATCCTTAACGGTAATGCCGATCTTATTTTTGTCGCCCAGCCTTCCACTGCTCAAAAGCAATTGGCCGAGGCCAGTGGCGTAAAACTGGTTTACACCCCCTTTGCACGTGAAGCGTTTGTGTTTATCGTCAACCAAAACAATCCCGTGTCATCGTTGAGTGATGTACAAATTCGCGGCATTTTTAGCGGAAGAATCACCCACTGGAATGAGGTGGGCGGAGAGGCAATCGACATTAAGCCCTGGCAGCGACCGGAAAACTCTGGCAGCCAAACGGCGATGCTGGCGAAGGTAATGAAAGAAACAAAGCTGATGCCAGCGCAAACAACATCAGTGGCAACCGCGATGGGGGAAATGGTGGATATCGTGGCTGAGTATCGCAATACGCACAACGCCATTGGCTATACCTTTCGTTATTACGCTACGCAGATGCACAGCAATAAAGAGATTAAATTACTGGCGATAAACGATGTTGCGCCGACGGTTGAAAATATTCGTAACGGCAGTTACCCGTACACGGTTGATGTTTATATGGTCACCCGTGAACACCCCACAGCGGAAACACAAAAGCTGGTGGACTGGTTTCTAAGCCCGCAGGGACAACAGTTGGTGCAGGATGTGGGATATGTGCCGCTGTATCCGGCCGCGAAATAAAGGGACTAAATGGAAGATGTTAAATTATATGTGGAACGGGTAGGCGTAGACCCGGCCAGCGGCGCGGATATTCGTATTGTACGGCGTGAATCCACTTCGTGGCATAAAGATATTGTTGCTGAGCTGATTAATCAGGTCCTCCGGTGTGGTGCAACATTAATCATCATCGCTGTGCTGACCGCCTGCGATGATCGCCAGGTAAGCTATTTTCCTGATTATGCCGCCATACCCGAGCAGTCCGGTATCTGGACCTGGCTGCCTGTGTTCTTTCCATCGTCCGCCAGTGAAATAGAAATGACGTTTAACCTGGACAGCAATCTTTTTTATGCTGAATTTAGCGTGGCCGACGGTGATAAACGTGCGCATTTTGAAAGCGTGCTGGGGGAGGAGAGCGTGGTTCATTATGCCAACTTTCCTCATAAAAGCTGGTGTAAAACGGGGAAAACTCTCTGGAATAGCGAAGCGCGGGCAAAACCCTTCTTTATTACCCAAATAAGTGTCGATCGCTACCGTATCACTAATCATATGCCCGGCTGTACAAAACCCGGCGAGTGAATGCGGTATGTGGCGAAAAGGGCGGTATAAACCGCCCCGGATTTTATTACGACGCCAGTGAAAGTTGGTGTTTCTCAACATACGCCGCCAGCCACTGGGTGATGCGGGACTGCTGTTCGGCGGTCAGCCACATGCCTTCTTTGGTGCGACGCCAGATAGCATCTTCAGTACGGCGCACCCATTCGTGATCCACCAGGTACTTGAGTTCCGCTTCGTAAAACTCATGACCGAAATCTTCGCCTAAATCAAGCAGCGACGTGGCTTCGCCGAGAATCCACTCCGTGTTGCTGCCGTAAGTGCGCGAATAGTGGCGCGCCAGCGATTCCGTCAGGAACGGATAACGACGACGCAGCTTCGCCGCGTAATCTTCGCGGCTGCCGTCGATGTCGCCGCCGGGCAGTACGCACGTTTTGGTCCATGCCGGCCCGATGCCTGGATAATAAGACGCCAGTTTTTCCATCGCATGTTCGGCCAGCTTACGATAGGTTGTCAGCTTACCGCCAAAGACCGACAACAGCGGCGCTTTGCCGTTTTCGTCGTGGATATCCAGCGTGTAATCACGGGTGATAGCCTGCGGCGAGTCGGACTCGTCATCACATAGCGGACGCACGCCCGAGTAGGTCCAGACGATATCGTCCCGGCCAAGCTGTTTCTGGAAGTGCGCGTTATAGACCTTCAACAGGTAATTAATTTCGCTCTCTTCAATTTTTACCGCTTTCGGATCGCCTTTATATTCGACATCGGTTGTGCCAATGATCGAAAACTCTTCCATCCACGGAATGACAAAGACGATACGCTTATCTTCGTTTTGCAGAATATACGCCTGCTTCTGATTATGGACGCGTGGCACGACGATATGGCTGCCTTTGATCAGGCGGATGCCATACGGCGACGGCAGGTGCATCCCTTCGTCGAAGAACTGTTTGACCCACGGTCCGGTGGCGTTAACCAGTCCGCGCGCCTGCCAGACATATTTTTTACCGGTGTCGATATCTTCCGCTTCGACAATCCACAGGCCATTTTCCCGACGAGCGGCGGTTGCGCGAGTACGGGTAAGGACTTCGCCGCCTTTACGCACCACCATCTGTGCGTTAGCCAGCACCAGACGCGCATCGTCTACCCAGCAGTCGGAATATTCGAATCCGCGCACAATTTCCGGTTTGAGCACCGAATCTGCGCCAAACCGCACACCGGTGGAACCGGGTAAACTGGTACGTTTGCCGAGGTGATCGTACATAAACAGACCGATACGGATCATCCAGGCCGGACGTAAATGCGGGCGGTGCGGCAGACGAAAACGCATCGGGAAGGCGATGTGCGGCGCCATTTTCAACAGCACTTCACGTTCTGCCAGCGCTTCGCTGACCAGACGGAACTCGTAGTGTTCAAGGTAGCGTAAGCCGCCGTGGATAAGTTTTGAACTGGCGGAAGAGGTCGCGCAGGCCAAATCCTGCGCTTCCAGCATGAGTACGGACAAACCGCGTCCGGCGGCATCAGCCGCGATGCCTGCACCGTTAATGCCCCCGCCTATCACGATCAGATCTTTGGTTTCCATGCTGCCCTCTTGCACTTTCGTTAAAGTTCAAAAATGTTCGTTATCGAACATAATAGCAAAGAAACGCGCTATTGGTAACATCGAAAAAACATTTTAGAGTGATATGTATAACATTATGGCGTTAAGCTACTCCGTCAACGTACACTGGGCGATAAAATGCCTTAATTGGCTTCACCGGCAATAATGAAAGAGCGATTCATGGAACAATTTGAATGTATCACTGTAGAAGAGGCGTATCAGAAACTGCGCCAGGGCGCGGCGGTGCTGGTCGATATTCGCGATCCGCAAAGTTATGCCATGGGTCATGCGCCGCAGGCGTTTCACTTGACTAACGATACGCTGGGCGCGTTTATGCGTAAGCATGGTTTCGATACCGCGGTGATGGTAATGTGCTATCACGGCAACAGTAGTAAAGGCGCCGCGCAGTATCTGCTCCAGCAAGGCTATGATGCGGTTTACAGCATTGACGGCGGGTTTGAGGCCTGGCATCGCCGTTTCCCTGCCAATGTCGCGAATGGCGCGTAATCCCATAAAGATGCAGCCTCCGACGAGAAGGGTATATATACTGTCTTCTTTTGTATGGACTAAGCGACAGCAATAATGTTGATGATTACTTCCTTTGCGAATCCTCGCGTGGCGCAGGCATTTGTTGATTACATGGCCACCCAGGGCGTCATTCTTACTATTCAGCAACATAATCAAAGCGATATCTGGTTGGCAGATGAATCGCAGGCCGAACGTGTGCGGGTCGAGCTGGCGCGGTTTATAGAAAATCCCGGCGATCCGCGTTATCTGGCGGCTAGCTGGCAGTCCGGGCAGACTAACAGCGGACTGCGCTACCGCCGTTTTCCCTTTCTCGCCACGCTGCGTGAACGAGCCGGCCCTGTTACCTGGATCGTGATGCTCGCCTGCGTGCTGGTCTATATCGCGATGAGTCTCATCGGCGATCAGACGGTGATGGTGTGGCTGGCGTGGCCGTTCGATCCGGTTTTAAAATTTGAAGTCTGGCGCTACTTCACCCATATCTTTATGCACTTCTCACTGATGCATATTCTTTTTAACCTGCTGTGGTGGTGGTATCTCGGCGGGGCGGTAGAGAAGCGCCTGGGCAGCGGTAAATTAATCGTCATTACGGTGATAAGCGCGCTGCTAAGCGGCTATGTACAGCAGAAATTTAGCGGCCCGTGGTTTGGCGGACTGTCTGGCGTCGTCTATGCGCTGATGGGTTACGTGTGGCTGCGCGGAGAGCGCGATCCGCAAAGCGGAATTTACCTCCAGCGCGGCTTAATTATTTTTGCATTATTGTGGATAGTCGCTGGTTGGTTTGACTGGTTTGGCATGTCTATGGCGAACGGCGCGCACATCGCCGGGCTTATCGTCGGTTTAGCGATGGCCTTTGTTGATACGCTGAATGCGCGAAAACGAACGTGAGGCGTATCCGGCCTGTGGTCGAGATATTTTTCCAGGCCGGGTAGGGCGAATGCCGCTATCCGGCGCAAGGTTGGTTACTTTCAGAGATTATTCATGAAACAAACACAACGGCATGACGCGATCATTGAACTGGTGAAAAAACAGGGGTACGTCAGTACGGAAGAGCTGGTGGAGCATTTTTCTGTCAGCCCGCAAACCATTCGTCGGGATCTTAACGATCTGGCGGAACAGAATATGATTTTGCGCCACCACGGCGGCGCGGCGTTGCCCTCCAGCTCGGTGAACACGCCGTGGCACGATCGTAAGGCAACGCAAACGGAAGAAAAAGAGCGCATCGCTCGCAAAGTCGCGGCCCAGATTCCCAATGGTTCAACGCTGTTTATTGATATCGGCACGACGCCGGAAGCCGTAGCGCACGCCCTGTTAGGGCACAGTAATTTGCGGATCGTGACCAACAATTTGAACGTAGCGAACACGCTAATGGCGAAAGAGGATTTTCGTATTATCCTCGCTGGCGGCGAACTCCGTAGCCGCGACGGCGGCATTATTGGCGAAGCGACGCAGGACTTTATCGCCCAGTTCCGTCTCGATTTCGGCATTCTCGGTATTAGCGGTATTGATAGCGACGGCTCATTGCTGGAATTTGACTACCATGAGGTACGCACCAAGCGCGCGATTATCGAAAATTCGCGCCACGTGATGCTGGTGGTGGATCACTCCAAATTTGGCCGTAACGCGATGGTAAACATGGGCAGCATTAGTATGGTCGATGCGGTCTACACCGATACCCTGCCGCCGCCGGGCGTGATGCAGGTGTTGACGGAGAACCATATCCAACTGGAGCTGTGTTAATTCTGTAAAACGTCCCACGTCAGACCAAAACGCGCCAGGTATTTACGCAGCCGGTCAGCGTCATTCACCGTGGCTTTCCCCTGACGGGAAACGTTGAATAGCTGCCGCCCGGCGTCGGAAAGGGTTTTCGCCTGGCGGCAGACGGCAACGACGTTTTCCAGTTGCATACGGTCAAACAGATCCAGCGCCGTTGCGTCAATGCCCGGCAGTCCGTCGAGCGCGGAGGGGCGATGATCATTCCAGCTATAGCGCAAACGCGCGATTTCATCGTCTACCGTTTCGATCGTGATTCGCCCGTTGTCCGCCAGCGTCGCCATGCGGGTGACGCTGGCGGAGAGTTCGCGGAAGTTACCGCGCCAGGCGGCCTGCGGCGAGGTGGCGAAGCTCAGCCAGGCGCGGCGCGCTTCGGTATTAAAACGCACGCTGTCGCCGGTTAGCGCCGCGTGGCGCTCCAGTTCGTAGTCAAGGTTTGGCTCAATATCTTCCTGGCGCTGACGCAGGCCCGGTAGTTCGAAGGTCCAGAGATTAATGCGCGCATACAGGTCTTCGCGGAATGTCCCCTCCGCCACCCGCTGGCGCAGGTCGCGCACCGTGCCGGCAATCAACTGGAAATCGCTGCTGACCTGCTGGTCGCTGCCGAAAGGGTAAAAGCGTTTCTCTTCAATGGCTTTCAGCAACATGGCCTGTTCATCCGCGCCCAGCTCTCCCACTTCGTCAAGAAACAACATGCCGCCGTCGGCGCTGCGCAGCAGTCCTGCACGCTCCTCTCTCGCGCCGGTAAACGCCCCCTTAACGTGGCCGAACAGCGCCGACATCGCCGTGTCGCCGCGCAGGGTGGCGCAGTTCACTTCGACAAACGGGCCGCTGAACTGGTGGCGGGCCAGTTTTAGTTCATAGATGCGACGGGCGAGAAACGACTTGCCCGCGCCGGTCGGGCCGTTGAGCAGGATTGGCGAACGGGAGCGTATCGCGACGCGCTCAATTTGCTCAATCATCCGGTTGAAACACGGGTTGCGGGTTGCAATGCCGGACTTCAGGAAGTTGAGCGTCTCCTCCCGCTCCTGGGCGAAGCGGGTAGCGATGTCATTGTAGCGGCTGAGGTCGAGGTCAATAATCGTCACGTCGCCCGTGCTATGTGGTTTATCTTTTTTGCGCGGCGGCGAGGTCTGCGCTAATCGCGCCGGTAGATAGCGCGCCTCCGCCAGCAGGAACCAGCAGATCTGCGCGACGTGAGTGCCGGTGGTGATATGAATCAGATAGTCTTCATCTTCGGGATGAAAGGTATGGCTGCGGGCGAAATCGTGCAGGCAGGCATAAACCTCTTCGAAGTCCCACGGGTTGCGGATCGCGATTTCTACGCCGACGACTTCCGTTTCCGGCGAGACGCTGGCGATATCCTTCTTTAATCCTTCAAACAGCGAGCGAGAGCGGGCATCGTACAGCAGTTCCAGGCGGTGAACGACCAGCGTCTCCTGCTGACACAGACACAAAGTGGGGCGCCATTTTTCCCAACGTTGACTGCCGCGTCCTGCATAGTCGAGTACCGTACCGACAAAACCAAAGGCCACCGTTTTTCGCATCTTAGATTTCCTTCTAAAAGACGAGATAATTTTATCGCTTTTTAATGACTACCGTGCAGGCATTTTTCTTTCACTTGAACGCTAAAGAAATAAATCAATTAAAAATCAATAGATTAAAAAATAATTTATTTTCTGGCACGCTGGTTGCAATAACCATGGCATGGAGAATAACGGAAATGGGAAAAACAAATGGCTAATCCACTTTTGTTCCGTTCGCTGTTAAGGGACGTGCCGCTGGCCAACGCCAGCAATCAGCAAGGCGCAGCGGCCTTTGCCTTCACCCCGCGCCATAAACTGGCGCAAATGGTGATGACCGGCTGCATGAACGAGACTTTTTATGCCAGCGGCCAGGCGCAGCTAAATGATGTTCTGGCGACGGCGAAAGATCTCGACGATCTGTTTTTAGCGCAACTGGCGATTTATGGCCGCGAACGCGGGATGATGAAGGATATGCCCGCGCTGTTGACCGCCATTCTGGCGGCGCGTGGTTCGGCGCTGCTGCCGGTAGTATTTGCGCGGGTGATCAACAATGGCCGGATGCTGCGTAACTTTGTGCAAATGTTACGCAGCGGCGTGACCGGGCGGCGCTCGCTGGGGACGCGGCCAAAGAAGCTGGTGCAGCGTTGGTTGCAGAACGCCAGCGAAGAGCGTTTATTGCAGGCCTCGGTGGGCAATGCGCCGTCGCTGGCGGATATCGTCAAAATGGTGCACCCACGGCCGCAGGCGGCGTGGCAGGAAGCCTTCTTCGCCTGGCTGATTGGTAAGCCGTGCGATAAGGCGCAACTGCCGGAAAAAACGCGCGCGCTGCTGGCGTTTCGTGAAGGCAATATCGGCGCGGCCTTACCCGATGTGCCGTTTTTACTGCTGACCAACGCGCCGCTGAGTCGCGAACAGTGGGCGCAACTGGCGCAGCGGATGAGTTGGCAAACGTTGCGGATGAATTTGAATACGCTGGCGCGTCATGACGTGTTTGAGAATGCAACGCTTGCCGCCAGCGTGGCGCAGCGGCTGGCGGACAGGGCGCAGGTGCGCCAGTCCTGGGTCTATCCTTATCAGTTGCTGTCGGCGTGGAGCAATCTGCAAAGCAGCGTGCCGCAGGTTATTCGCGAGGCTTTAGCGCAGGCGATGGAGTACGCGCTGGAGAACATTCCGCCGTTTCGCGGCAATGTGGTGGTCTGCCCGGACGTGTCGGGGTCGATGAAGTCGTCGATAACCGGCTATCGCAAGGGGGCGACCAGTAAGATCCGCTGCGTGGACGTTGCCGGGCTGATCGCCGCCGCCGTGCTGCGTAATCATCCGCAGGCCCGCGTGCTGCCGTTTGAATGCGATGTGGTCGACGTGCGGCTTGATGCGCGCCAGTCGGTCATGCACAACGCGCAAAAGCTGGCGGCGGTTGGCGGCGGCGGCACCAACTGCTCCGCGCCGCTGCGTAGGTTGTTGAACGAGCGGGCGCGGGTGGATCTGGTGATTATGGTGTCGGATAACGAATCGTGGGTTGATAAGTCGCGCCATGGCTCAACGGCCACCATGGAATGCTGGATCGAACTGAAAAAGCGCAACCCGCAGGCGCGCCTGGTGTGTATCGATCTGCTGCCTTACGGTACCACCCAGGCGGCGGAACGAAGCGATATTTTGAACGTCGGCGGCTTCAGCGACGAGGTGTTTACGGTGATAGATAACTTTGTTAACGGTCGCTATGGCAGCGCGCACTGGCTGGAAGAGATTGAAGCCGTGACGCTGTAAAGAGTATTCAGCGCGGCGCGAATGCTGGCCGGGATTACATCTTTCCCGATGCGTATCATCCCGGCTATGAATTTGTCGCGCAACGCTGAAGGCACGAATGCTGGTGGATCTACACCTTGTATGGCCAGACGCAGGTTCGAACCCTGCCGGGGCTTAGCCCTGTAGCTCAACGGTAGAGCGGGTGATCCACCTCAACTTGTCGTGCCACCCTGTTTTGGCGAATGCCTGTGGATCTACATTTGTTGCGGGTTCGAGACCCGTCAGAGCCCGGCTCTGTAGCTCAATGGTAGAGCGGTGTATTCACATAAACTTGTCGCCACCCTAATGATTAAAACGAGAAAAAAATGATGAATTACGAATTGATGACCACCCAGAACGCACCGGTAAAAATGTGGACCAAAGGCGTACCGGTAGAAGACGATGCCCGTCAGCAGCTGATCAATACGGCGAAAATGCCGTTTATTTTCAAACATATTGCCGTTATGCCGGATGTGCATTTGGGGAAAGGATCGACCATCGGTAGCGTGATCCCGACGAAAGGGGCGATTATTCCGGCGGCGGTGGGCGTGGATATCGGTTGTGGAATGAACGCGCTGCGTACCAGCTTAACGGCGGCCGATCTGCCGGAAAATCTGGCGGAACTGCGTAACGCCATAGAGGCCGCTGTGCCTCACGGGCGTACCACCGGACGCGGGCGTCGCGATGTGGGCGCATGGGGAAAACCGCCCGCCAACGTTGATGAAAAATGGGCGCAGCTGGAAGCGGGATATCAGTGGTTAACGCAAAAATATCCGCGCTTTTTGAATACCAATAGCTATAAGCACCTGGGAACGTTGGGAACCGGTAACCACTTTATTGAGATCTGTCTGGATGAAACCGATCGGGTATGGATCATGCTGCACTCCGGTTCGCGCGGGATCGGTAACGCCATCGGCACCTATTTTATCGGCCTGGCGCAGCAAGAAATGCAGGAGCAGTTAGAAACGCTGCCGTCCCGCGATCTGGCGTATTTTAATGAAGGAAGCGAATATTTTGATGATTACCTGAAAGCGGTACACTGGGCGCAGCAATTCGCCAGCCTGAACCGCGAGGCGATGATGGAAAACGCGCTGGCGGCGCTCCAGCGCTGCGTGGAAAAACCGATCGCCCTCGATATGGACGAGATCAACTGCCACCATAACTATGTGCAAAAAGAGCAGCACTTTGGCGAAGAGATTTATGTGACGCGTAAAGGGGCGGTTTCGGCGCGGCGCGGTGAGTTCGGTATCATTCCCGGTTCGATGGGGGCGAAAAGCTTTATCGTGCGCGGGCTGGGTAACGAAGAGTCGTTCTGTTCGTGCAGCCACGGCGCCGGGCGTGTGATGAGCCGAACGAAAGCGAAGAAACTGTTTAGCGTTGACGATCAGATTCGCGCCACCGCGCATGTCGAATGCCGTAAAGATGCGGACGTGATCGACGAGATCCCAATGGCGTATAAAGATATTGATGCGGTGATGGCGGCGCAGTCTGACCTGGTGGCAATCATGTACACCCTGCGGCAGGTGGTGTGCGTTAAAGGATAGAAAATGGCAAGGATCATCGCGCTGGATGGCGCACAGGGAGAGGGCGGCGGGCAGATTTTGCGCTCGGCGCTGAGTTTATCAATGATAACCGGCCAGCCGTTTGAAATGAGCGGCATCCGCGCCGGGCGCGCCAAACCGGGGCTGCTACGCCAGCATTTAACGGCGGTGCGGGCGGCAACGGAAATCTGCGGCGCGCAGGTGAACGGCGACGAGCTGGGCTCGCAACAGTTGCGTTTTACGCCGGGGCCGATTCGCGGCGGCGAGTACCGTTTCGCGATTGGCAGCGCGGGCAGTTGTATGCTGGTGCTGCAAACCGTCCTGCCCGCGCTGTGGTTTGCCGATGGTTCATCCCGCGTGGAGGTTCACGGCGGGACGCATAATCAGGCCGCGCCCAGCGCCGATTTTATCTGCCGCGTCTGGGAACCGCTGTTGGCGAGGATGGGCATCAACCAGCGTACCACGCTGATAAAACACGGCTTTTATCCGGCAGGCGGCGGCGCGGCGGCAACGGTCGTCGAACCGGCAGCGTCTTTACGCGGTCTGACGCTGATATCGCGCGGCGAGACGCGGCGTATCACCGCCGAAGCTTTGCTGGCCTCGGTGCCTCACCACGTTGGCGAACGTGAAGTCGCAACGCTGGAAGCCCACTTCCCGCGGGCGGAGAAAAACGTCGTTGCGCTGGAAGGCGGCTGCGGGCCGGGCAACGCGCTGTCGCTGATGATTCAAAGCGAACAGTTGACCGAACTGTTCGCCGCGTTCGGCGTAAAAGGCACCAGCGCGGAAGCGGTAGCTAACCAGGTTGCGCATGAAGCGCGGCGCTATCTCGCAAGCCCGGCAGCGGTGGGAGAGCATCTGGCCGACCAGCTGATTTTACCGTTGGCGCTGGCGGGCGAAGGCGCGTTTACCGTGGCGCGGGCTTCCGCTCACTTGCTTACCAATATTGCGGTGGTGGAACGGTTTTTGCCGGTAACGTTCAACCTGGAGGAGGCGAGGGAGATGGTGCAGGTTATGGTAAGTAAAAAGGATAGCGGATCATGACATACCACGCTGATTTCCTTGATGCTGAACAACGCGTTGCTGACGCCATCCCGGAGAGGGATGTTAATCCCTTTTCCGGCCCTTCAACGATGCGGCGAAGAGTGCTGGTGAGTCAGGACGGCGAGCCGGTTATCGTGCTGTGTCTTTTTGTCGCGCTGGAAGAGGGGCGCTGGATCGTTGAGCAGTGCTTCAGCGGCATCATGAATAATGATAAGACTATTACGATATTATACGGTCAGCACGTTCACTTATTTGATACGGATTCACATCAGGTTAAGAGCCTGTTTCTTGATGATTATGTTGGCCATATTTATTCAATACCCGATGTTTGGGATCATAAGGCCTCGCTGAGTGAGAATTTCCTGGTCACAACCTTTCAGTATACGTTTCTTATCAACGTGAGTTCCGGCATTATCTGGCGATCGGAACCGTGTGGTATTGATGGCGTCATTATTCACGATATCCGGGAGGGTATTATTTATGGCAGTGGCGAATGGGACCCGCCGGATGGATGGGCGCCATTTAACCTGCGGCTGAGCGACGGCCATCGGGCCTGAAGCCAACTCAACGTCTGGATTTACGTTTATGCCCCCGGCCTACAAAACCAGCAATATCAATATGTTTTAAAATGACTCTACAGGCCTGATAAGCGAAGCGCCATCAGGCACACGTTAAACCCCGTACCCCATCATCTTCAGCAACTGCTGCGCGTGCTGTACCGCGTCCTGACGGTGCGCGACGCCGAGTTTCTGGTAGAGGTTGCGGATATGCGTCTTAATGGTGGTCGCGGCCACCGCCAGTTCACCGGCAATCTGTTCGTTGCTGTAACCAGAATAGATAAGCCCTAACACCTGCCATTCACGCTGGGTGAGCGGGCTGGTGCGAATAAGCTCCGGGACATCCGGATGGTTAAGCAGGCGCTCGACGAAGCCTTCGTCAAAATGGGCGAATTTATGCCGGTGATGTTGGTTAATCTCTCGCAGGATGCGCTGCGCGCGATGCTGCTCCATCTCCGGCAGCGTATTGAGTTGAATCAGCTGACGCAATTGTTGCGCCATGGCTTCGCCTTCAATCACAAAATGGCTGATAAATCCGGTGCGGTTGGCAAGCTGTAAGGCATCAAGCAATACGCGCTGGGCGTCGTTTTTCCGCCCGGATTGCCAGTAAAGCTGATTGAGTAACAGCAGATTGCGGTTTAAATCGCTCATTAAGCGCAGGCTACGGGCATTCTCATTTAACTCTTCCAGCACGATTTCCGCAGGCTCGAATTCGCCCAGCAGGATCTGCGCGCGGGCGATATTCCGCCATTGTCCTTGCAGAAAATGGTTATTGGCAAACGCCGGTTTTGGCGTATGGCGTAACCAGTTGGCGGCGGATTTTTTGTCGCCGGTTAACTGCCAGTAAATGACACGCACTTTATCGGCGTTAGAGATCCAGTCACAGTGATAACGGCCATTGCCTAATAAATTTTCCAGTCGGTTAAGCTGACTACGGGCATTATCCAGATCGCCGCGCGCCAGCGAGCACTGCACCAGTAGCGTCAGGCACTGCAACTGTTGTTGCGGCTGGAAGGTGGACAGCACAGCGATACCGCTGCGCGCCGAGGCCTCCGCTTCGTCAAGGCGCGCCCACGCCCACAGCAATTGCGCGCGGATACGTACCAGAAACTCATGCATCGGCAGTTGTTCCAGATGTTGCTCTTTGATCAACTGGAAGGCTCTCTCCTGCGTTTCCCATGCGGCCTGCAGGAATCCCTGGGCGAACTGAATTTCGCTTTGTTGAATTAAGCTCCACAGCGCGTAATGCCAGACGTCATGATGGCGCGCCATTTGTTCGGTTTGCTGCATCAGCGATAAAGACTGGCTGAGATCGCCTTTACAGTGCAGCACTTCGCCGTGAACGGAGGTCGCGACAATGCGGCTATAAAACCAGGCGAGAGGAAGCTCATCCAGCGCCAGTTTCGCCAGCCGCTCAGCCTCTTCCGGATTGCCGTCGTTGATGGCGACCTGGGCGCGCAGCGCGTTAAATTCAGCATGCAGCGTGCCGTCCATAACCCCTTTGATCTCTTGCTCGGCGCGCGCCAGCAACGTATTCACTTCGCTGTAGCGGTGTTGGCTTTGCATCAGCCAGGCCTGTAACAACACCAGCCGCGGATTTTCCAGCAGGCTTTCCCACGGCAGCGCTTTTAATGACTCTTCCAGCAGCGCCAGTTCACTGTGATTAAACAGCCCCCACGCATGGTTAAGCAGGATATCGCGCAGCATTTGCGCGTCACCCGCCGCCAGCGCATGATGTATAGCTTCGCTGGGAAAACCTTGTTCCATCCAGCTTTCTGCGGCCGCGCGGTGGATCTCCGGCAGTTCCGCCGCCAGTTCCCACTGGCAACGCTGGCGCAGAAAGCTACCAAACAACGGGTGATAGCTAAACCATTCGCCCGTGTCGTCCATGCGTTGCAGGAATAACCCCTGGCGCTCAATCTCCTCCAGCCGCATCTGGCCGTTTTCTTCGCCGGTCACGCGCACGATCAACGCGTCATTCATTGAGCGTAAGATCGCGCTTTTAAGTAAAAAATGTCGGGTGCTGACATCCACGTTATCCAGTACTTCGTCCACCAGATAATCAGAAAGGTGGCTGGCATTAATCCCGGCAAGACGGCGGGCGGAGTGATGCGCAGAGGTATGGTTCTGGCGCGCGGAGAGGGCGATCAACTGTAGCGCAGTGGCCCAACCGGCCACATCGTCGCACATGCGGCTGCTCTCAGCGGCTTCAATGGGCGACGAAAGACGACGGTCAAAAAATTGCTTTGCTTCCTGATGGTTAAAAGCCAACTGCTGGCTGCCGATTTCCAACAGCTGATCGCGCACGCGCAGGTTAGCGATGCCCAGTTGCGGCAAATTACGCGATAACACCACCAGGGTGAAATTTTCCGGCTGATGCCGTAAGAAAAAGCGCATCGCGTCGTGAATCACCGGATTGGTAATCAAATGGTAGTCGTCAATCACCAGATAAAGCGGGCGATGCCACTGCGCCAGTTCAATAAAGAGCTGCGCGAAGAGGGACGTCAGGCTGGCATACTGACGTTTTTGCGCCATCGCTTCGCTGGTAGAGCAGTGTCCGCCGGTGGCCTGTTGGATAGCGGCAATTAAGTAACTGGCGAATCGCTCTTGCTGGTTATCGCCTTCGTCGAGAGAGTACCAGCCTAATTCATTTTTGCCCGCCGCCCACTGTGAGACAAGCGTGGTTTTCCCATAGCCAGCAGGACTGGTTACCAGGGCGAGCCTGAAATTGTTCGCGCCGGAAAGTTTAGCCAACAGCCGCTCACGAACCACGGTATGGTCGAGACGAACCGGACGACTTAATTTAGACGGAATCAACATAGCAATCACTTCACTGTGGGAAATGGGGGGAACTGCGATTTTTTTTGCGCTTCGTAATTAATAGATATAAGGTCGGCCAGAAAGCATTTTAATGCAAGCTAAGCAGACTTTTTATGTGTCTGAATTTGCACTCTGTCACAATTCTAAATAACGGTATTAAAAAAGTATTCGGCGCGGTTGAAACGAGCGTCAGAGCTGGGCTGAGGTCATATTTCCGTTATTGTAAATAATGTCCTGGACATCATCCGGATTTAACACAATGGCGATACCAGGCGTTTAATTAATTATGTTTAGTGAGTGAATCTCCCGCCGCTGAATATTTCAGGTAAGAAACTATTTCGGCGTTCATATAATCTTTCGAAAATACCCCTTCGCGATTTACTGTTATTTCTGTTTATTCATTTGATTATGCGTAACACTGGGTGTCGTTGACAGGAATCGGCGCGTTTATACAGGGGTAAGTGGCGGCGATCACACTTTTATGCTCATCCCCGCTCCTCCTCCCTCCCTAATCATTGCCGGGAGGAGGAAGGTCAACATCGAGCCTGGCAAACTAGCGATAACGTTGTTTTATTACCCGAGGACGGATTTCCTATGTCACAGCCAACCTTCAATAAAGATCAATTCCAGGCCGCCCTGACGCGTCAGTGGCAGCGTTTCGGTTTACTGTCGGCGTCCGACATGACGCCTCGTCAGTGGTGGCAGGCCGTTAGCGGCGCGCTGGCGGAATTACTGAGCGCGCAACCGGTAGCGCAGCCGATGAAAGGCCAGCGTCATGTGAACTACATTTCGATGGAATTTTTGATTGGTCGCCTGACGGGAAATAACCTGTTAAATCTGGGATGGTACCAGGACGTTAGCGATGTGCTGAAAGCGCACGATATTAATCTGACCGATCTGCTGGAAGAGGAAGTCGATCCGGCGCTCGGCAACGGTGGTCTGGGACGTCTGGCCGCCTGCTTCCTCGATTCGATGGCCACCGTCGGGCAGTCCGCTACGGGCTATGGTCTGAACTACCAGTATGGGCTGTTCCGTCAGTCATTTGTTGAAGGCAAGCAGATGGAGGCGCCTGATGACTGGCATCGCGGCAGCTATCCGTGGTTCCGCCACAACGAGGCGCTGGACGTCCAGGTTGGGATCGGCGGTAAAGTTACCAAAGAAGGGCGCTGGGAGCCAGGTTTTGTGATTACAGGCCAGGCCTGGGATCTGCCGGTGTTAGGCTATCGTAACGGCGTCGCGCAACCGCTGCGTTTGTGGCAGGCGACCCACGCGCATCCGTTTGATCTGACCAAATTCAACGACGGCGCTTTCCTGCGGGCGGAACAGCAGGGTATCGATGCGGAAAAACTGACGAAGGTGCTTTATCCCAACGATAACCACACGGCGGGTAAAAAACTGCGCCTGATGCAGCAATACTTCCAGTGCGCCTGCTCGGTAGCGGATATTCTGCGTCGCCACCATCTGGCCGGACGCAAACTGCATGAGCTGGCGGATTACGAGGTCATTCAGTTGAACGATACTCACCCGACCATCGCCATTCCGGAACTGCTGCGCGTGCTGATTGACGAGCACCAACTGAGCTGGGATGACGCCTGGGCTATCACCAGCAAAACCTTCGCCTACACCAACCACACCCTGATGCCAGAAGCGCTGGAGTGCTGGGATGAGAAGCTGGTGAAAGCGCTGTTGCCGCGTCATATGCAGATTATCAAGCAGATTAACGATCGCTTTAAGACGCTGGTCGATAACACCTGGCCTGGCGATAAGCAGGTATGGGCAAAACTGGCGGTGGTGCACGACCGTCAGGTACGCATGGCCAATATGTGCGTGGTCAGCGGCTTTGCGGTCAACGGCGTGGCGGCGCTGCACTCCGATCTGGTGGTGAAAGATCTGTTCCCGGAATATCACCAGCTTTGGCCGAACAAATTCCACAATGTCACCAACGGCATTACACCGCGTCGCTGGATTAAACAGTGCAATCCGCAGCTTGCGGCGTTGCTGGATAAAACGCTGAAAAAAGAGTGGGCTAACGATCTCGACCAGTTAATCAACCTCGAAAAATACGCTGACGACGCCACATTCCGTCAGCAGTATCGCGACATCAAACGGGCGAACAAAGAACGGCTGGTGAAATTCATCAAGGCCCGTACCGGGATTGAGATTTCAAGCAACGCGATTTTTGATATTCAGATCAAACGCCTGCACGAGTACAAGCGTCAGCATCTGAATCTGTTGCATATTCTGGCGCTGTACAAAGAGATCCGCGAAAACCCGCAGGCTGACCGCGTACCGCGCGTATTCCTGTTTGGCGCGAAGGCGGCGCCGGGCTATTACCTGGCGAAGAACATCATTTTTGCTATCAATAAGGTTGCGGAAGCCATTAATAACGACCCGGCGGTGGGTGATAAGCTGAAGGTGGTTTTCCTGCCGGATTATTGCGTCTCGGCGGCGGAAATGCTCATTCCGGCGGCGGATATTTCCGAGCAAATTTCTACCGCCGGGAAAGAGGCGTCCGGCACCGGTAACATGAAACTGGCGCTGAACGGGGCGTTGACCGTGGGAACGCTGGACGGCGCTAACGTTGAAATCGCTGAAAAGGTGGGTGAAGAGAATATCTTTATCTTTGGCCATACTGTGGAAGAGGTCAAGGCGCTCAAAGCCAAAGGCTACGATCCGGTGAAATGGCGTAAAAAAGACAAAGTGCTGGATGCGGTGCTAAAAGAGCTGGAAAGCGGTCAATACAGCGATGGCGATAAACATGCCTTTGACCAGATGCTGCATAGCCTCGGCAAACAGGGGGGCGATCCGTACCTGGTCATGGCGGACTTCGCCGCTTATGTCGAGGCGCAAAAGCAGGTGGATGCGCTGTATCGCGACCAGGAAGCGTGGACGCGCGCCGCGATCCTCAATACCGCGCGCTGCGGTATGTTCAGTTCCGATCGCTCTATTCGCGATTATCAGGCCCGTATCTGGCAGGCAAAACGCTAAGGGAGCGCGATGGAAAATAAACGTCTCGATAGTGCCGCGCTGGCGGCGGGGATCAGCCCCAGTTACATCAATGCTCATGGCAAACCGCAGTCTATTGGCGCTGAAACCAAGAGACGTTTGCTGGCGGCGATGCACGGCACGACAACAGGACCACAGGCGGTCGTGCCGAATGTGAAGGTTTATACCGCGGGTAAAAAAATGGCGTTGCCGGTAGAGGGGCGCGGTGAGTTTGCCTGGCTGCTGACTACGGAAGAGGGCATGCATTACAAAGGGCGCGTGACGGGCGGTAAAAAACTTAACCTGCCGGCTACGTTGCCGGAGGGCTACCACACCCTGACGTTGACCCAGGATGAACAGCGTACGCACTGCCGGATTATCGTCGCCCCGCCGCGATGCTATGAGCCGCAGGCGCTGCTGGAGGGGAAAAAACTGTGGGGGGCCTGCGTCCAGCTTTATACTCTGCGTTCAGAAAAAAACTGGGGTATTGGCGATTTCGGCGATTTGAAGTCGATGCTGGTCGACGTGGCGACACGCGGCGGCGCGTTTATCGGCCTGAACCCGATCCACGCGCTTTATCCGGCGAATCCGGAGAGCGCCAGTCCCTACAGCCCCTCGTCTCGTCGCTGGCTGAACGTGATATATATCGACGTCAACGCCGTCGAAGATTTCCGCCTGAGCGAAGAGGCGCAGGCATGGTGGCAAATGCCCGCCACACAGCAAAAGCTGCGACAGGCACGCGATGCGCAATGGGTGGATTACGCTACCGTTACCGCGCTGAAAATTACGGCGCTGCGGATGGCGTGGACGCGGTTTGCCGCTCGCGACGATGCGCAAATGGCGGAGTTTCGTCACTTTATCGCCCGCGAAGGCGAGAGCCTTTACTGGCAGGCGGCATTCGACGCGCTGCATGCGTATCAGGTAAAAGAGGATGAGCAGCGCTGGGGCTGGCCAGCCTGGCCGGAGGCGTACCAGTCGGTAGAGTCTTCCGCTGTAAAACAATTCTGTGAAGCGCACCGCGAAGAGGTGGAGTTTTACCTCTGGCTTCAGTGGCTGGCCTGGCGCCAATTCGCCGCCTGCTGGGATACCTGCCAGAGTTTTAAACTACCGATTGGTCTGTACCGCGATCTGGCGGTTGGCGTAGCGGAAGGCGGCGCGGAAACCTGGTGCGACCGGGAGCTGTACTGCCTGAAAGCATCTGTCGGCGCGCCGCCGGATATCCTCGGCCCGCTCGGTCAGAACTGGGGGCTGCCGCCAATGGACCCGCATATTATTGTCGCCCGGGCGTATGAGCCCTTTATCGACCTGCTGCGCGCCAATATGCAAAACTGCGGCGCGTTGCGCATTGACCATGTCATGTCGTTGCTGCGTCTGTGGTGGATACCGTATGGCGAAACAGCGGATCAGGGGGCTTACGTCCATTATCCGGTAGATGATTTGCTTTCTATTCTGGCGCTGGAGAGCCAACGTCACCGCTGTATGGTGATAGGCGAAGATCTGGGGACGGTGCCAGTTGAGATTGTCGGCAAGCTGCGCGATAGCGGGGTCTATTCTTATAAAGTGCTGTGGTTTGAAAATGACCTTGAGAAAAACTTCCGCGCGCCAGGCGCGTATCCGCAACAATCGATGGCTGTCGCCTCGACGCACGATCTCCCCACGCTGCGCGGCTATTGGGAATGCGGTGACCTGACGTTGGGTAAAGCTCTGGGGCTTTATCCGGATGAAGTGATTCTGCGCGGGCTGTATGAGGATCGCGAGCGGGCGAAACAGGGGCTGTTGGACGCGCTGCATAAATATGGCTGTCTGCCAAAACGCGCCGGGCATAAGGCATCGTTAATGTCGATGACGCCAACGCTAAATCGCGGACTTCAGCGCTATATCGCCGACAGTAACAGCGGTCTGTTGGGGCTTCAGCCGGAGGACTGGCTGGATATGGCCGATCCGGTTAACGTACCGGGCACCAGCGATCAGTATAAAAACTGGCGACGGAAGCTCACCGCCACGCTGGAGCAGATGTTTGCCGATGAGGGTGTAAACAAGCTGATTAAGGATTTGGATAAGCGCCGAAAAGCGGCCGCGAAGAAGAAGTAATAAAGCCGGGGATTTCCCCGGCTTTATGATGGTGAGAGCACGTAGGCCTGATAAGCGCAGCGCCATCAGGCAATCCTGGCGCACATTGCTGCCTTATCCGGCCTACAAGCCGCCTCGCTTAAACCACCATACCCAGTAGCAGACAGCCGATCAGGCCGCAGACGGAGATGATCGTTTCCAGCATCGACCAGGATTTAATGGTCTCGCCGATAGTCAAATTGAAATACTCTTTGAATAGCCAGAAGCCCGGGTCGTTGACGTGAGAGAAAATCACGCTCCCGGAACCGACTGCGATAACCATCAGTTCAGGGCTAACGCCGGTAGTGGCGATCAGCGGCGCCGCAATGCCGCCTGCGGTAATCGCCGCGACAGTCGCGGAGCCCAGCGCGATACGCAGCACCGCCGCGATAGACCACGCCATCAACAGCGGAGAGACATTGGTTTCATGCATCATTGAAGCGATGTATTTATCCACGCCGCTATCGACCAGCACCTGCTTGAACGCGCCGCCGCCGCCGATGATCAGCAGCATCATGGCGATAATTTTGATGGAAGAGACCAGCGTATCGTTAATCTGATCCATTGAACGCCCGCGGTTCAGGCCAAAGGTGAACATCGCAATCAGTACGGCAATTAACGTAGCCATTACCGGGTCGCCCAGGAACTCGGCAACGGGCAGGAAAGCGTGGCCTTTTGGCAGAATCATCTCGGCAACCGCACGCATCGCCATCAGAATCACCGGAACCAGCGACGTCCAGACGCTGACGCCAAAGCCCGGCATCTCTTCTTCCGTAAAAGTTTTCGCGCTGTACAGGCCTTCCGGGATCGGCTTATCGATGCCTTTCAGGAAACGGGCGTAAACCGGGCCGGCAAGGATCACGGTCGGGATCGCCAGAATCGTACCAAACAGCAGCGTCTTACCCATATCGGCATGGAAAATCGTGGCGATTGCGGTTGGGCCCGGGTGCGGCGGCAGGAAGCCGTGTGTGACGGAGAGCGCCGCGGCCATCGGCACGCCGACGTACAGTAACGGGATATTCGCCGCTGCGGCAATGGTGAATACCAGCGGCAGCATCAGAACGAAGCCCACTTCATAGAACAGAGCGAAGCCGACGGTAAAGCCGGTTAACACTACGGCCCACTGAATATGCTTTTTACCAAATTTCGCGATCAGGGTAGTGGCGATACGTTGAGCGCCACCGCAGTCGGCAAGCATTTTGCCCAGCATGGCGCCGAACCCCATAATCAGGGCCAGACTGCCAAGCGTACCGCCGACACCGGCTTTGATGGAGCCGATGACTTTATCCAGCGGCATTCCCTGCATCAACCCGACAGCGAGCGCTACCAGGACAAGGGCGATAAATCCGTTCATTTTGAAGCGGATCATCAGAAGAAGTAACAAGATAACACCGATAGCAACGATGACTAATGGCATGATTTACCTGGCCTTTACTTTGTTATGGGTAACGTCATTGTTTCGACGACAAATTCCTGTTGTTCCCGACGGGAACAGAGTCGCAATAGCACCAATACTGATTACCGTTGAAACGAATGAGCGTAGTCAGATGTTATATGGATGTTAGGTGCCCATAAGAATGATACGGGTAACATATGGGTGTTGAAAATGACCCTGGCAGGCAAAATTTAAATTATGAGACACAGGTCATGTTATCGGCGAAAGAAGAAGGACCATTGCTCTGAGATGTGGCTGATGGCACAGGATGGCACCGTAGACGCCTTATTCGGCCTACGGTGGGGCAGACAAGGCCCGACAGGCGCAAGCGCCATCGGGCATGGATGCGGGGAAAATCTTAGTAGTATGAGTGCTCGCCGCGCTGGTGTTCGGTCAGATCGCGAACCCCTTTCAGTTCCGGGAATTCATTCAGCAACTGTTTCTCGATCCCTTCTTTCAGCGTGACGTCAACCATCGAGCAACCGTTACAACCGCCGCCAAACTGCAGAATTGCATAGCCTTCATCGGTAATTTCCATCAGCGAGACGCGACCGCCGTGGCCCGCCAACTGCGGGTTAATCTGCGATTGCAGAGCATATTCCACGCGCTCCATCAGCGGCGCGTCATCGGCCACTTTGCGCATCTTCGCGTTTGGCGCTTTCAATGTGAGTTGAGAACCTAGCTGGTCGGTCACGAAATCAATTTCCGCGTCTTCCAGATAGGGCGCGCTCAGTTCATCAACATAAGCGGTCAACAGGTCAAATTTCAGTGCAGTATCGGTGGCTTCTACGGCGTCGGGCGGACAATAAGAAACGCCGCACTCTGCGTTAGGAGTGCCGGGATTAATGACAAATACGCGGATTTGCGTCCCTTCTTCCTGATTTGCCAGCAGTTTGGCAAAGTGCGCTTGTGCAGCATCGGAAATACGGATCATAGTAATGGCCTAATAGTTGACTATTTTAGTTGGTTATAATACGCCCATCATCGAGGCTCTACAAGGTTCGACACAGGCACCATACCTGGACAGTCGCTGCGCCGTTGCGCAAAAGCAGTTGCGCGATTTCCGCGACGGTACTTCCGGTAGTGACGACATCATCCACAATAACCATATGGAGACCCTGTACCGGCAATTCAAGGCGAAACGCGTTTTTCAAATTGCGTTTACGTAACCTGGCGCTGAGATGATGTTGTGTTGCGGTCGCCCGTACCCGCGTGATGGTCTGGCTGTCCCACGCGCAGCCAAGCCAGCGCGCTAACGGTTGGCATAACAGATCGCTTTGGTTAAATCCCCGCCGCCAGTGTCGGCGCGACCAGAGCGGAACGCTGACGATTCTGTCGGGAAGCTGCAAGCCAGTGCTGCGGCGCGCCATGAGGACTTCCTGCAACAGTAGACGCGCCAGTGCGGCGGCAATTTCGCTGCGGCGGGTAAATTTAAGCTGATGCACCAGTAAACTCAAGGGCGGCGTATAGTCACTGACGCTCACCAGACGCTGCCAGGGCGGCGGTTTTTGCAGGCAGCGACCGCAGGGGAGCGAAGGATGCGCGGCGGGTAATCCACATTGCGGACACAGGCTGACGCGCTGGCGGACGGCGCGCGCGCATACGGAACAAATCCCCCAGTGGCTTAACGCCAGCGGCATTCGGCATAGCCAGCATAATCCCGGTACTGTTAGCATAGGTGCATCCTTGTTAGACAAAAGAGAACAGTAACTGATGAATGACATCTGGTGGCAGACCTACGGCGAGGGAAATTGTCATCTTGTGCTGCTGCACGGATGGGGATTGAACGCGGAGGTATGGCATTGCATTCGCGAGGAACTCGGCTCGCATTTTACGCTGCATCTGGTCGACTTGCCGGGCTATGGTCGCAGCTCGGGGTTTGGCGCCATGACGCTTGAAGAGATGACGGCGCAGGTAGCGAAAAACGCGCCGGACCAGGCTATCTGGCTTGGCTGGAGCCTGGGCGGCCTGGTGGCGAGTCAGATGGCGCTCACCCACCCTGAACGCGTTCAGGCGTTGGTGACAGTCGCCTCTTCGCCATGCTTTAGCGCGCGTGAGGGGTGGCCGGGAATAAAACCGGAAATCCTCGGCGGATTCCAGCAGCAGCTTAGCGACGATTTTCAGCGCACGGTGGAGCGTTTTCTGGCGCTGCAAACGTTAGGGACGGAGACGGCGCGTCAGGATGCCCGCACCTTAAAAAGCGTGGTGCTGGCGCAGCCTATGCCGGATGTAGAGGTGCTCAATGGCGGACTGGAAATCTTAAAAACGGTCGATCTACGAGAAGCGCTTAAAAATGTGAACATGCCATTTTTGCGTTTGTATGGTTATCTGGACGGTCTGGTGCCGCGTAAAATGGTGCCTTTGCTCGATACGTTATGGCCGCACAGTACATCACAGATAATGGCGAAGGCGGCCCATGCGCCGTTTATCTCGCATCCGGCGGCGTTTTGTCAGGCGCTGATGACGCTAAAATCATCGCTGTAACCAGGGCGTTGCCGGGCCCGGACCATTCTGCAAGGTTAATGGCTTTCAGACGCCAGATCGGCAGGCGCCAGCCCGGTAACCCTAAGCACGGTATCGCGATCGAAACCATCGTTTAGCATGGAGCGGGCAATGCGCAATGCGGCGAGCCGTTGGCCTTCCTGTTTGCCTTGCTGTAACCCGTTACGATGTCCTTCCTGACGTAATCTGTCTGCGATAGTCATGATCTTCTCCTTATGCTGTGGGATACGCATAGCCACCTGGCGGATAAACGTATTGAAGCGCGCGGCGTCGCCAGTGTGCATCATGTAATTAAACAAACTTTGAAGCTGGGTGTCATTAGCGTATCCCTTAACCAGCAGGGCGACCAGCTGTTCGACAAGCCCCATCAGATCGCGCTGGCGGATGTGTTTTTGTATGAGTTCCAGCAGCGCGACCCGTCGGTGTCGCATAATCTCGTCGTCCGGCACGACCGTAATATCGACCAGAGGAAAGGCGGTGGCGTATAGCTTACGCGCCATCACCGGGTCGGCAAATTCATCCAGCCAGCATAATGAGAACGGATACGGGCTGCGGTTTCCGTGATAAAACAGCATTGGCACCACTAACGGCAACGTCTTATGCCCGGCCTCCAGGTGCCGTTGCATTGCAGCCATTGCGTAACGCATCAGCCGAAATGCCATATGCGCGTCCGGCGTACTCTGATGTTCAATAACCACGTAAATGTAACCGTCACCTTCACTTGTTTCCAGCGACCACAGAATATCGGAATAATGGGGGCGTAAATCCTCTTCAATAAAGCTACCGGACTCCAGCCGTAACGTATTCAGATTACAGATTTGACGTAATGTCGACGGGAGATGGATTTCCAAAAAATCCCGTGCAGTATCGGGGTGGCATAAAAACTGTTTGAATACCGCGTCATGCGGCGTGGATGTTGTTGAGGTCGCCATATCGATCCGTCATCGGTGAAGTTCAATGGCGTGACACTACGCGCAGACCGGGCTGATTGCAGTAGAGGATTAGCGCGCTTGCGAGGCGCGTGGGGAGATAAATGCGCACGGCGGTAACGCTTTCATCTTTGTGGAAGGCATGACGCAAAATTGCCCGGCAGCGTGACGCGTACCGGGCAACATAACGCGGGATAAAGGCGGGATAAAGGCCGGATAAGACGCGTTACGTCGCTACCCGGCGAAGGTCAACGCAAGGCCCACCATTCGCGCAGGCAGGCTTTACCTTCCGGACAACTTTTACAGCTGCCTGAAAGGCAGCCGTCCGCTTCTTCCGGGATACGTACCGCTTTACCCATGATCTCCAGTTGATTCAGCATGGCGTCGATCATGGGCTGCGGAGCGTGCAGCGTATGGCTGATCTGCGTTGCCTCCATACGCCCCCGTAGCGCCAGTAGATCGCGAACCTGTATCAATGAAGCCATTTTTTACATCCCTTAGTGACAATTGCCCGCAGTGCCCGAACAACAGGAACTGACGTTTTTGCGGGTTGCCAGCAGTTCAATGTCTACACGGCTGCGGGCGCGGCGCAACAGGCTTAACACCACAACGTTAAAGACGATCACTGCCAGAATACAGATCAGACTGTATGTCGGGTGTTGACTGAAGCTGGTAACCTGGTAGAACAGCGTGGCGAGCGAATAGGCGATATTCAGTCCCCACAGGATGGAGAAGCCCATCCAGCCGCGGCTGGACTCGCGGGCGATAGCGCCCATTACCGAGATACACGGTACGTAAAGCAGGACAAAAATCAGGTAACTGTACGCCGCCGCGGCGCTGCCGAATTTTTGATCCATCACGCCCATCGCGCCGGTCGCCATTTCACCGTCGCCTTTACTCGCTTCGATCGGGTTAGCCAGTACGCTCAGGCTAAAGGTGTCTTTCAGGCTTTGCCAGGTATCGTCAACCGCGCCCAGCAGTTCATCGCCGAGGTGGAAGTCGGCAGGATTAAACGCTTCGTCCTGAATATTTTCGGCGGTGTAGAGCGTGTTCAGCGTACCGACGACAACTTCTTTCGCCATGGCGCCCGTAAACAGACCCACGGTCGCTTGCCAGTTATCCTCATGGACGCCGATCGGTTTAAAGACTGGCGTGATGACCCGGCTTACAGAGGCGAGGGCGGAGTCATTAATGTTATCGACGATTTTGCCGCTCAGCGAGAAACTGTTAAACGCGCTCAGGAAAATACTCACGATGATAATGACTTTACCGGCGCGTAGTACAAAACCTTTCAGGCGTTGCCAGGTCTGGATGATCAGGCTCTTGATATGCGGTACGTGGTAAACCGGCAGCTCCATCACAAACGGAGAGGCTTCGCCGCGCATAATGGTATGTTTCAGCATCAGGCCGGTTAATACCGCCATGACAATACCCAGCACGTATAGCGAGAAGACCGCCAGCGCGCCGTTTTGCCCGAAGAAGGCGGCGGCAAAGACGGCGAAAATCGCCAGGCGCGCGCCACAGGACATAAACGGCGCCATCATGATGGTCATCAGACGTTCGCGCGGAGCGTCAAGCGTGCGGGCGCCCATCACGGAAGGCACGTTACAGCCGAAGCCGACAATCAGCGGCACGAAGGATTTACCCGGTAGTCCCAGCGCCTGCATCAGGCGATCCATGACGAAGGCCGCGCGCGCCATATAACCGGAGTCTTCAAGGAAGGAGAGGAACAGGTACATCATCCCGATTTGCGGCACCAGCGGCAGGACGGTATTGATCCCGCCGCCAAGACCTTGCGCCAGGAAGATAGTTAACCAATCCGGGAAGTGCAGCGTGTAGCCAATCCATTGAATGCCATGAATAAAGATGGCGACGGAACCGGCATCAAACAGGGGTTGCAACGCGCCGCCGATGTTAATGGCGAGCAGGAACATCAGGTACATCACGAACAAAAAAATCGGTAAGCCGAGGAAGCGGTTCAGGATAATTTTATCGACCGCCCTGGTGAAGCGGCTGGGTTCGGCTGTCAGGGTATTGCTGACCACGTCGCAAATAGCGGCGATACACTGGTAACGGGCGTCGGCGATATGCAGCGCCGGGTCGTCCATTTCGTCCTTCAGACGGGCAAGGGAGGTGTCCAGGTTTTGCGCCGCCTCGCCTGCGTAAGCCCGGCTGTAGATATCGCCCTCCAGCATTTGCAGACCCAGCCAGCGGCGCTGTTGTAAAGGCATCTCCTGGGCCATCGCGTCGGCCAGGAAACCCGCTTCGCGCAGCAGCGGCTGGGCATAATGCACCAGTTCGACGTTGTCATTAGCGTTGTGACGGTCAATGGCCAGTTTCAGCGCCTCGATACCGCGGCCGCGAGTCGATACCAGCGGTACGACAGGGCAACCCAGACGCGTGGACAGAGCGTCGACATCAATACGAACCTGCTGTTTTTCGGCGATATCCAGCATGTTGAGCGCGACAATACAGGGGATACCCAGCTCCAGCAGTTGCAGCGTCAAATAGAGGTTGCGCTCCAGATTGGAGGCGTCCACAACGTTTATCAACAGGTCGGCGTCGCCGCTCAGGATGTAGTGGCAGGCGATCTGTTCGTCGAGAGAGGTTTGTGACGAGATGGTCGTCAGAGAATAGGTGCCGGGTAAATCTACCAGCGTGACCTGGTGGTCAGTTGTCGCGAACTGGCCCTCTTTACGCTCGACGGTGACGCCCGCCCAGTTCCCCACGCGCTGACGCGCGCCGGTGAGTTGGTTAAATAAGGTGGTCTTGCCGGAATTAGGATTACCAATTAAACCAATGGTTAATTTTTTCATTTTTATAGACTCACTGTATTAACAGGAAACCGCTTCCACTTCTATTAACGCCAAATCCTTTTTACGCAAAACCAGACTCACGCGTCGTGTTTCGATATGGATCGGATCGCCTAAGGGCGCGACGCGGACGACATTAAATGAAGAGCCGGGCAACATGCCGAGCGAAAGCAGTTTTTGACGATACGCCGGGCTGATTTCACGCGCAAAGCCGGTGATTTTCCACGCAGTGTCAGGAGTGAATTGCATACGACCTACTTGTTTCTTACTAACTGGATGTATACCTCATGCGGCGCTCAGGGGGGCGGCAGGAGACCCGATGTTTAGCCAACGAAGGAAAGAGTAAATAATCAACAACACAATGATAATGAGAATGGTTTCTATCTTCAACGATTAAAATGTGACGGAATGTACAAATAAGCGATAATTTGCGCCGATGTTGATATGGCTCAACATTTATTTGTCTTTTTGCAAATACCTCTAATGTGCAAATATTCCCCGTTTTTAATGTTTAATTAAGGTTTCATCTGTTAATAAAGTGATAATTAATAGTGCGGATAGCAGAAGGAAATTAATTAACAGATTCTAATGGGTAAGATTTAATTGTTAATTAAAAAAGAAAGGGTTGGACGTATTGCAAAATCGCAGGCCGGATAAGAAGTAACCCGGCCTGCGTATTACCCGATTAGCGTTTTTTTCCCATTGCGGCTGCCAGCGCGTCCATCATGGCGCTGTTACCGGCTGGCTGGGCGTCACGACCGCGCGGTTTCGCCGCTTTTGATGCCGGGCGGTTGCCCTGAGCGCGATCGGCGCCGCCGCCGCGGCGAGCGGCGGTTTCGCCGGGCTGTTCGTCCAGACGCATCGTCAGCGCAATACGCTTACGTTGCAGATCCACTTCCAGCACTTTCACCTTCACGATGTCGCCCGCTTTTACCACGGTGTGCGGATCTTCAACGAACTTATTCGAGAGCGAGGAGATATGCACCAGGCCATCCTGATGAACGCCGATATCGACAAACGCGCCGAAGTTAGTGACGTTAGTGACCGCCCCTTCCAGAATCATCCCCGGCAGCAGGTCGTTCATGGTTTCAACGCCATCGGCGAATTGCGCGGTTTTAAATTCAGGACGCGGGTCGCGGCCCGGTTTTTCCAGCTCTTTGATGATATCGCTCACGGTCGGCACGCCGAATTTATCGTCGGTAAAATCAGCGGCCTTGAGGTGACGCAATTCGTTGCTGTTGCCCATCAGATCTTTTAGCGCTTGCTGCGTCGCCGCCAGAATGCGTTCGACAACCGGATAGGCTTCCGGGTGGACGGTGGAGGCATCCAGCGGGTTATCGCCGTGGTTAATACGCAGGAAGCCCGCGCACTGTTCAAACGCTTTCGGCCCCAGACGGCTCACCTTCAACAGTTGCTGGCGGTTCTGGAACTGACCGTTCTCATCGCGCCAGGCGACGATGTTTTGCGCCATCATGCGTGTTAAGCCTGCGACGCGGGTCAGCAGCGGTACGGAGGCGGTATTCAAATCGACGCCGACGGCGTTTACGCAGTCTTCGACCACCGCATCCAGTTTACGGGCCAACTGGGTCTGGCTGACATCGTGTTGATATTGGCCGACGCCGATCGATTTCGGATCGATTTTCACCAGTTCCGCCAGCGGATCCTGCAGACGACGCGCGATAGAGACCGCGCCGCGCAGGGAGACGTCGAGATCCGGAAACTCCTGCGCCGCCAGCTCAGAAGCGGAATACACGGACGCCCCCGCTTCGCTGACGATCACTTTCTGCGCCGTCACGTTCGGGAACTGTTTCTGTACGTCGAGATAGAAGCGTTCGGTTTCACGCGAGGCCGTACCGTTGCCAATCGCGACCAGTTCGACGTGGTATTTTTCGCACAGCGCGGCGATCACGGTCGCCGCTTTGGCCGCCTGACCGGTATGCGGATAAATGGTATCCGTCGCCACCAGCTTGCCGGTGCCGTCAACGACAGCGACTTTTACGCCGGTACGCAGGCCAGGATCAAGGCCCATTGTGGCGCGCAGGCCTGCGGGGGCTGCCATCAGCAGGTCGTGCAGGTTACGGGCAAACACGTTAATCGCTTCATCTTCCGCACGTTCGCGCACGGTGCCCATCAGTTCGGTTTCGAGGTGCATTAAGACTTTGATACGCCACGTCCAGCTCACTACGCCTTTGCGCCAGCTATCCGCCGGGGCGTTATTTAGCCGCAGGCCGAGATGGTCCATGATGATCTGCTCGCAGTAGCTCTCTTTCGGCGGCTCATCAAACTGTGGGTCGGCATTGAGCGAAAGTTGCAGAATGCCTTCGTTACGACCACGGAACATGGCCAGCGCACGGTGAGACGGGACGTTAGCAATGGGCTCATGATGGTCGAAATAGTCGCGGAATTTTGCCCCTTCTTCCTCTTTGCCGCTCACGACGGTGGCGACCAGATGGGCGTTCTTCCACAGGTAATCACGCACTTTCGCCAGCAATGCGGCGTCTTCGGCAAAGCGCTCCATCAGAATGTAGCGTGCGCCGTCGAGCGCGGCTTTCGTGTCCGCCACGCCTTTGTCGCCATCAATGTACTTTGCCGCTTCCACGTCAGGATCGTGGGACGGCTCGTTCCAGAGCAGATCGGCCAGCGGCTCAAGGCCGGCTTCAATGGCGATTTGTCCACGGGTGCGGCGTTTAGGTTTATAGGGCAGGTAGAGGTCTTCGAGCTCGGTCTTACTTAACGTAGCGTTGATGGCGCCAGCCAGCTCATCGGTCAGTTTGCCTTGTTCGGAAATGGACTTGAGGATGGCCTGACGCCTGTCTTCCAGCTCACGCAGATAGCCCAGACGCGTTTCCAGGTTACGCAACTGCGTGTCATCCAGACCGCCGGTGATTTCTTTACGATAACGTGCGATAAACGGCACGGTGTTCCCTTCGTCAAGCAGGCGAACGGCAGCTTCAACCTGTCCGGCATTTGCCTGGATTTCACCCGCAATAATGCGGCAGAAAGAATCATTCATCATGGGTTAGCTTCGTCTTCAGGATAAAAATCAGGGGATAGTTATACGGATTGGCTGGCAAAAATGCCAGCCATCAGCGGGGGCTTAGGATTCTTCTTGTCTTATTTGACGTATTCGATCGCATTGACGTACCAGTTTGCTTCGCCGACAGGGGTGTTGACCACCGCCAGATCGCCCACTTCTTTTTTCAGTAGCGCCCGCGCCATCGGCGAGTCGATAGAGATGTAATCCTTACGTCCGAAAATTTCATCGTAGCCGACAATGCGGAACTTCAGCGTATCGCCGTCATCATTTTCAATTTCCACCCAGGCGCCGAAGAAGACTTTGCCCTCCTGCTGCGGGGAATAATCCACGATTTTGAGATTTTCCATGCATTTGGTCAGATATCTGACGCGTCTGTCGATCTCACGCAGGCGCTTTTTATTATACTGATAGTCGGCATTCTCGCTGCGGTCGCCCAGACTCGCAGCCCAGGTCACTTTTTTGGTGACCTCCGGGCGCTCTTCACGCCAGAGATAATTGAGCTCTTGTTTGAGTGTTTCGTACCCTTCGCGGGTGATCAGGGGCGTTTTCATCTCGTTGATTTACCTTTGCTGTCGATATTGCGCACACGGGGTATAACGTGATCGTCCCGACAGAATAAATAATGGGGTTGCCGATTAATTGTATATTTAAGCTGCTGTTAAATATGCTTTGTAACAATTTAGCCTGAAATTCATACCAGAATTTGCTGGTGACTCACGTGAGCTTTTTTAAGAATACACACTTACATTTGTTGCGAACCTTTGGGAGTACAGACAATGCAAGAGAATTATAAGATTCTGGTGGTTGATGACGATATGCGTCTGCGGGCGCTACTGGAACGTTATCTGACCGAGCAGGGCTTCCAGGTTCGAAGCGTCGCTAACGCCGAGCAGATGGATCGTCTGCTGACCCGTGAATCTTTCCACCTCATGGTACTGGATTTAATGCTGCCAGGTGAAGATGGTCTGTCGATTTGTCGTCGCCTGCGTAGTCAGAGTAATCCAATGCCGATCATTATGGTCACGGCGAAGGGTGAAGAAGTTGACCGTATCGTCGGGCTGGAAATCGGCGCCGATGACTACATTCCTAAACCGTTTAACCCGCGCGAGCTGTTGGCGCGTATCCGCGCCGTGTTACGTCGTCAGGCAAACGAACTGCCCGGCGCGCCGTCGCAGGAAGAGGCCGTTATCGCGTTCGGTAAGTTTAAACTGAACCTCGGTACGCGCGAGATGTTCCGTGAAGATGAACCGATGCCGCTGACCAGCGGGGAGTTTGCGGTACTGAAAGCGTTAGTCAGCCATCCGCGCGAGCCGCTCTCTCGCGATAAGCTGATGAATCTGGCCCGTGGCCGCGAGTATTCCGCGATGGAACGCTCCATCGACGTCCAGATCTCCCGCCTGCGCCGTATGGTGGAAGAAGATCCGGCACATCCGCGTTATATTCAGACCGTATGGGGCCTGGGCTACGTCTTCGTACCGGACGGTTCTAAAGCATGAGGCGAATGCGCTTCTCGCCGCGAAGTTCATTTGCCCGCACGCTGTTGCTCATCGTCACCTTGCTGTTCGTCAGCCTGGTGACGACCTACCTGGTGGTGCTGAACTTCGCGATTTTGCCGAGCCTCCAGCAGTTTAATAAGGTTCTGGCTTACGAAGTCCGTATGCTGATGACCGATAAGCTGCAACTGGAGGACGGCACGCAGTTAGTCGTGCCGCCTGCGTTTCGCCGGGAAATCTATCGCGAGCTGGGGATCTCTCTCTACACCAACGAAGCCGCTGAAGAGGCCGGGCTGCGTTGGGCGCAACACTACGAATTCTTAAGCCACCAGATGGCGCAGCAATTAGGCGGCCCGACGGAAGTGCGGGTTGAGGTCAACAAAAGCTCGCCCGTCGTGTGGCTCAAAACCTGGCTGTCGCCCAATATCTGGGTGCGCGTGCCGCTGACTGAAATTCATCAGGGCGATTTTTCTCCGCTTTTCCGTTACACGCTGGCGATCATGCTCCTGGCGATAGGCGGCGCGTGGCTGTTTATTCGTATACAGAATCGACCGTTAGTGGATCTTGAACATGCCGCCTTGCAGGTAGGGAAGGGAATTATTCCGCCGCCGCTGCGTGAATATGGCGCCTCTGAGGTGCGCTCTGTGACCCGGGCGTTTAACCATATGGCAGCCGGCGTGAAACAATTGGCCGATGACCGTACGCTATTGATGGCGGGCGTCAGCCACGACTTGCGCACGCCGCTGACCCGTATTCGTCTGGCGACGGAGATGATGGGCGAGGAAGACGGTTATCTCGCGGAGTCGATCAATAAAGACATCGAAGAGTGTAACGCCATTATCGAACAGTTTATTGACTATCTGCGTACCGGTCAGGAAATGCCAATGGAGATGGCGGATCTCAATTCCGTGCTGGGCGAGGTGATTGCGGCGGAAAGCGGCTATGAGCGTGAGATTAACACTGCGCTTCAGGCAGGCAGTATCCAGGTGAAAATGCACCCGCTCTCGATTAAGCGCGCGGTGGCGAATATGGTGGTCAATGCTGCCCGCTATGGCAACGGCTGGATTAAGGTCAGCAGCGGCACCGAGTCGCATCGCGCCTGGTTCCAGGTAGAAGATGACGGGCCGGGCATTAAGCCGGAGCAGCGTAAACATCTGTTCCAGCCTTTTGTACGCGGCGACAGCGCCCGTAGCACCAGCGGCACAGGGCTGGGGCTGGCGATTGTGCAGCGCATTATCGATAACCATAACGGGATGCTGGAGATTGGCACCAGCGAGCGTGGCGGATTGTCGATTCGCGCCTGGCTACCGGTTCCTGTGGCTCGCGTCCAGGGGACGACAAAAGAGGCATAAGAAAGGGAGGTATTACCCTCCCTTTCTTCTTAACGCTGGATGACGCTGTTCAAAGCCGCCATCCGGCCTGTTCCTTACAGCTTCGGTCCGGCGCTAACCAGCGCTTCGCCTGCCGGGGTATCCGTATACTTCTCGAAGTTCTCAATGAACAGTTTCGCCAGCGCGGTGGCTTTTTCCTGCCATTGTTCCGGCGACGCGTAGGTGTTACGCGGGTCGAGAATGTGGGTATCCACGCCTGGCAGTTCAGTCGGGATCGCCAGATCGAACAGCGGCAGACGGAAGGTTTCCGCGTTATCAAGAGAACCGTTCAGAATGGCGTCGATAATCGCGCGCGTATCTTTGATGGAGATACGTTTGCCGGTGCCATTCCAGCCGGTGTTAACCAGATAAGCCTGCGCGCCTGCTGCCTGCATACGTTTCACCAGAACCTCAGCATACTGCGTCGGGTGCAGCGTCAGGAACGCGGCGCCGAAGCAGGCGGAGAAGGTGGGGGTCGGTTCGGTGACGCCGCGTTCGGTGCCGGCCAGTTTAGCGGTGAAACCTGACAGGAAGTGGTACTGCGTCTGGTTAGCGGTTAAACGGGAAACCGGCGGCAACACGCCGAAGGCGTCCGCCGTCAGGAAGATAACCTTGGTGGCGTGACCTGCTTTGGACACGGGCTTAACGATGTTATCGATATGATAGATCGGGTAAGAGACGCGGGTGTTTTCGGTTTTGGAACCATCGTCGAAATCAACGGTGCCGTCTTCGCGCACGGTGACGTTTTCCAGCAGCGCATCACGGCGAATCGCATGATAAATTTCTGGCTCCGCTTCTTTCGACAGTTTGATGGTTTTGGCGTAGCAGCCGCCTTCAAAATTGAACACGCCGTCGTCATCCCAACCGTGCTCATCATCGCCAATCAGACGACGTTTCGGGTCGGTGGACAGAGTGGTTTTTCCGGTACCGGAAAGGCCGAAGAAGACCGCGACATCGCCTTTTTCACCCACGTTGGCGGAACAGTGCATTGAGGCGATACCTTTGAGCGGCAGCAGGTAGTTCATTACCGAGAACATCCCTTTTTTCATTTCGCCGCCGTACCAGGTGCCGCCAATAAGCTGAATACGTTCAGTCAGGTTGAACGCCACGAAGTTTTCCGAGTTCAGCCCTTGCTCTTTCCACTGCGGGTTGGTGCACTTCGCGCCGTTCATGACAATAAAGTCAGGTTTGAAGCCTACCAGCTCTTCGTCCGTTGGGCGAATGAACATATTTTTAACGAAGTGGGCCTGCCAGGCGACTTCCGTAATAAAGCGCACGGAAAGACGCGTATCGGCATTTGCGCCGCAGAACGCATCAACAATGAATAAGCGTTTACCGGAAAGCTGATGCGTCACCAGACCTTTCAGGTGTTGCCAGGTTTCCTGAGAAAGCGGCTTATTATCGTTTTTACCTTTACCCTTATCGGACCACCACAGCGTATCACGCGTGGTGTCGTCGCGAACAATATACTTATCCTTAGGCGAACGACCGGTAAAAATACCGGTATCAACGGCAACAGCGCCCAGGTTAGTTAACACGCCACGCTCATAGCCTTCCAGACCAGGATTAAGTTCTTCCTGGTAAAGGGTGTCGTAGCTGGGATTGTAAACGATATCCTGGACGTCGTTGATACCATAAGCCTTGAGATCTTGCGGGGTTAAATTGTTAACGCGCATATCACTGCTCCTTAGCCAATATATATTACCGAAAATAGTAAGGTTTTTTGAGGTTGGTTAACCGCGACAAGGCTCATAGATTTACGTATCTGGACAAAATCACGATTGACGAAAAACACTGTGACTCCTGTCACGCAGCGGCGGTTATTATGGCAGGAAACCTACTTTTGTTGTGGAAAATGTTCTGAAAACGTTAAAAGGAAGTGTTTTTGACCGACATAATGTGACTGTAATCGCATTCATGTAAGAAAGTTACGTAACACCAACATTAACAATATCGATTCACCTCTCTGCGTTTTTTTCTGAATTATGCATGACGACGCCTGGCGGTGAACAGATGATGCAATAATGCGGCTTTCTCATCATTCTGGATAACGACATGGAAAGTGTAGCGCTTTCACGTACTACTCGCTGGGGTATGTTGCTCACCGGTTTGCTGCAGGGCGTCTTGTGCTACCTGCTGATGGCCTGGCTGGTACCACAAAATAGCGACTGGCTGTTCTATGGTATGCCTGCGACGATAGCGTTGTCGTCAATGCTATTGCTTACCGTGGTCTCTTTTAAACAGCGCGCGCTGTGGGGCTGGCTGGGGCTGATCTTTGTGGTCGTGCTGGCAATGAGCGGCTGGCTGAAATGGCAGGTTGAGGCGGTGGAGAAATGGCGCCTGGCCGAGCTCCTCTGGCTGTATGGTCTCCGGCTTGTGTTGATGGCGATGCTGGTATTACCCTGGATGCAATATCAGCTACATTCGCAAACCGGTTCGGCGCGTTATCCCCAGTTTTATCTGCGGTTATGGCATAACGTACTGACATTGTTTATCGTCCTGGTCGCCAACGGACTGTTCTGGCTGGTGCTTCTGCTCTGGAGCGCGCTATTCAGGCTGGTGGGCATCCGCTTTTTCAGCACCCTTTTCTTTGAAACTGAAGCCTTTATTTATGTGACCATCGGCCTGATTACGGCGCTGGCGGTCATTCTCGCCCGCACGCAGTCGCGCCTTGTGGCGGCGGTGCAAAAGCTGCTGACGCTGATCGCGACAGGTTTACTGCCGGTGGTGTCGCTGCTGGCATTGCTGTTTATTGTGACGTTACCCTTTACCGGACTGGAGGCGATTTCTGCGCGTGTTTCCGCTGCGGGGCTGCTATCCACGCTGACGCTGATGCTGCTGCTCCTCGTGGCGATTGTCAATGAACCGCAAAAGCGCGTATTACCCTATCCGCGCGTACTACGCGGCATGATTAGCGCCTCGCTGTGCGTTGCCCCGATATATATGCTGCTGGCGGGCTGGGCGTTATGGGTACGCATTCAGCAATACGGCTGGACGCCGGATCGTCTGTATGGCGCGCTGACGGCGTCTGTCTTGCTGGTATGGTCTTTCGGTTATCTGATCGGTCTGTTACGCCGCGGACGCGACTCTGGTGAGTGGCAAGGCAAGGTGATACTGAGCGTCTCTTTGTTAACGCTGGTGATATTGCTGTTGCTGGCCTCGCCTGTACTTGATGTCTGGCGTATTAGCGTCAACAGCCATATGGCGCGTTACCATAGTGGTAAAATTACTGCGGATCAGATCAGCCTGTATATGCTGGATCACAGCGGCAAACCTGGCCAGGAAGCGCTGAAATCGTTGCGGGATGACGAGGCGTTTACGCAGAACAGAAAGCGCAATCGTAAACTGATGACGTTTTTGCAGAGAAATAAGGTCTCTCCGACGGCGGACGATTTAGCGCGGGTGGTGATGATTGCGCCCGGTAGCCAGAAGCCGGATGCCGCATTTTGGGCGTTTGTCAAAGAGCAGAGTTATTCGGACGATTCCTGCCTTGAACCGGATGCCTGCGTGCTGGTGAGTCAGGATCTTAACGGCGACGGTCAGCCTGAGCAGGTGCTGTATAACTTTATTGTTGCCGAGAGCCAGGTCTACGGCTTAAAAGAGGGGAAATGGACGCAGAAAGCGTTCGCCCGATTGCCGGACGGGTTTTCTAAGACGCAACTGTTGCACGCGATTGCCGGGCATCGGTTAGACTCAGCCCCCAAAGCCTGGCGCGATATCATTGTTGATGGTCAGCGGTTGGATGTGGATTACTACAACGAGTAAGCTTTTTGCCGGATGGCGGCATAAATGCCTTATCCGGCCTTGTATCCTGAACAGATAGCTGATTAGCTGTCAGCTATCTGAAACGGGAGAAGCTTGTATCCGGCCTGAAGACTCTGAGCTTCCGATGTAGCTTAAGCCTCCCGTTTCACCTTTCA